>JAGXHM010000116.1 GCA_024636155.1 Deltaproteobacteria bacterium | reverse complement strand
GGATGCGGCTCGCGCTCACCTGGAGCATTATCGTAAACTCAGCCACGAAATGCATAATGCTGGCGGTAGTGGCAGTGAGGTTGTTGCGTCGATAACAGCCATGGCCGATGAACTGATCTCTAACCTTTATAAGTGTGTGGCGGCCGACTTTCCTACACAAGGCAAGGCTTGCTCTGCAGTTATTGCCCTCGGTGGGTATGGCCGTGCCGAACTGAACCCGCTCTCTGATATCGACGTGTTGTTCTACTGCAGTGATCAGAACAAGGATCTGGCAGAAAAAATTGCCGAGCGGATTCTCTACCTGTTGTGGGATCTCAACCTTGATGTCGGTTACAGCGTTCGTACTGGTTCTGATTGCCTGACGTTGGCTCAGCAAGATATAACGATTCGTACGGCTATGCTGGATACGCGTTTTTTGGCTGGTGACGAAGTGCTCTTTGATGAGTTTGAACGACAGGTTGTGCAAAATTTGCTCAACCGTAATAGTCAGCCTTTTCTCAAAGCCAAATATGAAGAACATGAAACCCGGCTATCCAAATATGGTTCTTCGGTGTATATGCTCGAACCGAATCTCAAGGAAGGTGAGGGTGGCCTGCGTGATTTGCATACAGCAATATGGATGGCGCGTGTCAAGTTTAAGGCCAGCGGGGTGCGCGATCTATTAAAGAAGAGTGTTATTACAAACAACGAACTGCATGAGATAGAGTCGGCTTACGATTACCTCTTCAAAATTCGCAATGAGTTGCATTTCCAGTCCAGCCGGAAAACCGATCAGATTCAGTATGAACAACAGGTAAAGATTGCTGCGTTTCTTGGCTACAAAGACAGCAAGACGGCGCTTTCGGTAGAGCGGTTCATGCAGGACTACTATGCCCAGGCGACAAAAACTGAGCACATAGCGTCCACCCTGATATCCCGTGCATTTAAAGACAAAGATCCCGCTAAAGGTCTTTTCGGTTATATCGGGCGCCGTAGTTTGGGTAGTGACTTCTTCAGTTATCGCGGTGAGTTGATAACGGCCCGTAAAAACCTCTTTTCTGATCGTCCCGAAGCAATGATGCAGGCTTTTCTGCTGGCCAAGAAGAACAGTCTTGCTTTGAGTACGGACGTCAAAAGCCAAATTCGCGACAACCTGTCTCTGGTTAATGACGCCTTTCGGCGCAATCGGGAAGTCTCTGCCATGTTTCTGGAAATCCTGCGCGGACCGACAGGTATCGCACAGAGCCTACGGGATATGCATCACCTGGCATTTCTGAATAAATACATCCCTGAATTTAAACGTATTTACTGCAAAGTCCAACACGATGCCTACCATGTTTACACGGTCGACATCCATTCGATCTTTGCTGTTGCTCAAGTTGAAAAGCTCTGGTCCGGAGCTTACCGTGCGGCCAAGCCGCTACTGACCAGCGTGGCTGCCGATATTGGCAAGCCGGAGCTGGTTGTGCTGGCCGTGCTTTTCCATGATATAGGTAAGGGAGAAGGGAAAGATCATTCCAATAAAGGCGCAGATATGATGCCCAAGATCGCGCGCCGTTTAAACCTGACCAGGGAGAGCAGCCAGCGTCTTGAGTTCCTGGTGCGTCACCATCTGGATATGGCACACATCTCACAAAGTCGCGATTTGAACGACATCCGCCTGATTCAGGACTTTGCCAATACCATGGAGATGGTTGAAACGCTGAGGATGCTTTATATGCTGACCTTTGCTGATCTTAAGGCGGTTGGGCCGGATGTGTGGTCCGAGTGGAAAGGTCATCTTCTGCGTGAACTTTACGAGAAAACTTATGAGACTCTTGAGCGTGGCAACTTTATAAGTGGTTTGCATTCCGAAAGAGTACGTAACCGCAAGCGCAAGGTACTGGCTGCTCTCAAGGATGATTACGACGAAAAAAGTATCAAGAACGCTCTGCGTTCAATGAGCTCGCGCTATCTGTTGACCCACCGTTCATGGGAAATCAAGGATCATGTTGTCCTTGAGCTGTCGCGTGGCAATGAAACTGTTGCCATGCAGGTGACGCATGATGTCGATACAGAATGTACAAGTGTTGTTGTTTCCACTCTGGATGTGCCCGGTTTATTCAGCATGATCACAGGGGTCATGGCCGGTAATGGCATTAATATCCTCGGTGCACAGATCTACACGCGTAGCAACGGTTTTGCTCTGGATATTCTGCAGGTCAACAAGCCTGTCGGCGGCGTCATCGACGACCCGGTGAAATGGGAGAAGGTTAAGGTCGATTTGACCTCTGTTCTCGAAGGTCGAGTCAGAGTCTCCACTCTGGTCAAAAAACGACAGAAGGGAAGCTCATTGTTTGATCAAAAAATACCCCGTTTTCCGAATCAGGTAAAATTTGATTGTGATGTGTCCAGAGAGTATACCGTTATTGATGTTTTTGCGCATGACAAGGTTGGTTTACTTTACAGGATAACCAGGACACTTGCAGAGTTGGGACTCTATATTCATGTTGCGAAGATTTCTACCAAGGTTGATCAGGCTGCAGACACCTTCTATGTAAAAGACATTTTCGGGCAGACAATCAGTGATGAAGCCAAGCGGGAGGATATCCGCAAGGAGCTCCTGAAGTGTATGGAAGAGTAACAACTCTTTATTGACAGGTTGTTATGAATAATTATCTCGATCATTACCTGAACTATTTGACTGTTGAGCGGGGCCTTGCGCGCAACACGTTAGATGCCTACGGACGAGATCTGGCCCGTTATCTTGACTATCTTGAGAAGTCTCAGGTTCTAACTCTAGAAAAGATAACCCCAGCCGTCGTGTTACGTTTTCTCAGTCATCTCAAAGATTCAGGGCTGTCTGCCAGGAGCCGAGCTCGTAGCCTGGCAGCGCTGAAAACCTTTCACAAGTTTTTGGTACGAGAAAAAATAACGATGGATAACCCGACGGATCAGGTTGCCTCTCCCAAAAGTCTTAGCGCTCTACCGCATACACTCTCGCCACTTGACGTGGATAATCTGTTGAGTAGTCCGCAAGGTGAAACGCCCCTTGCCTGGCGTGATCGGGCCATGCTCGAAATCATCTACGCAACCGGGTTGCGCGTTTCTGAACTGGTCTCGCTCCAGCTAAGTGACCTGCAGATGGATGTTGGTTATCTGACCGCTTTCGGAAAGCGTAGCAAGCAGAGGATTGTGCCTCTGGGAGAGGCTGCCATTGCTGCCCTGCGTGGATATTTGCAGAATGGTCGGCCTGGTTTGGACAAGGAGCGAGGGTCGAAATGTCTATTTCTTAACCGCTCAGGTGAAGGCTTGACACGTCAGGGCTTCTGGAAGATTATTAAACGTCGTGGCCTTGAGGCTGGCATTAGACAAAACATTACACCGCATACCATGCGGCATTCGTTTGCAACGCATTTACTGGAAAACGGAGCAGACCTACGTTCTGTCCAGGCAATGCTTGGTCATGTGGATATCTCCACAACCCAGATATATACCCACGTTACTCGCGAGCGGCTCAGGAAGATGCATGCCCAGCATCACCCAAGAGGCTAAAACCTGTAACGTGATACGAATTATCTTTTTCAATTGCTCACTTTTAACTTTTAACTTTTAACGGGTCACTATGAAATATATTATTTTACTCGGCGACGGTATGGCCGATGAACCAATTGCTGAGCTTGATGGCAAAACACCATTGCAGACTGCTAAGACTCCACATATGGATCGCCTTGCCCAGCGGGGCATTATCGGTCTCGTTGAAACGGTCCCAAGAGAATTTCATCCTGGGTCTGATGTTGCCAACCTGTCTGTCTTTGGTTACGACCCGGCTTCTTGTTATACCGGTCGTTCACCGTTAGAGGCCGCCAGCATGGGCGTAGAACTTGGCCCTGATGATATCGCTTTTCGGCTCAACCTGGTCACCCTTGGTCTGGCTGGCGGCGATATGTATATGCAAGACTTTTCGGCAGGGCATATCACAACGGATGAAGCTCGTGAACTGATTGAGTGTCTCCAGGAAGAATTGGGTGGCGACGAATTTCAATTCTATCCGGGTGTCTCATACCGGCACCTGATGGTCTGGCGGGGAGGACGGGATAACTTCAAAACCCCGCCGCCACATGATTTGACCGGGCAGAGTATCCAGGACCATGTGCTTCGGTCTGAGGAGGCTATGCCTCTCATGCAGATCACCAATGCCTCGCAACTTCTCTTCAGACGTCATCCGGTTAATCTCAGGCGCGAGAATGAAGGTAAGCTTGCCGCGAACTCCATCTGGCTCTGGGGACAGGGGCGTCGTCCGCAAATGCCGACTTTGCAAGAAAAATTCAATTTGAGCGGTGCGGTGATCTCAGCCGTTGATTTGATCAAGGGTATCGGTATCTATGCTGGCCTCGATATCATTGATGTGCCGGGAGCCACGGGCTATCTGGATACCAATTATCTGGGGAAGGCCGAGGCAGCTCTGGAGGCACTGAAGACCCGGGACTTTGTCTACCTGCATGTGGAGGCACCTGATGAAGCAGGTCATAGCGGCAGCCTGACCGATAAGATTGAAGCAATCGAACGTTTCGACAAGGATGTTGTCGGTACGGTCATGAACGGCATTGATGCTTTGGGTGATTATCGTGTTCTGTTACTGCCCGATCATCCCACTCCTGTTGTCAAGATGACGCATACCAAGGATCCGGTCCCCTTTGTTCTTGCCGGATCAGGAAGTGAGTTTACGCCGAAGAATCCTGCCACCGAGTATTCCGAATCGGCTGCTCAGGCCTCGGGTCTTGTCGTTGATCCCGGACACCGGATGATGCATATTCTGGTGAATGGCCAGTTGCCGTAACCTGTAAAATCATACGTCTCAGCTTTACTAAAGGACGGCCAATGTGCCGTCTTTTTTCTTGTGAGATCATATGAAAAAAGTATCGCCACTGCTGTCGCCCAGCAAGCCATAAGACCAATGCGCTAGGACGTCGAGGCACCATCCCCGGAGGCGACATCGGCTTCCATGAGCTCCTTGAACCATAAAAGCAGATCGAGAATGGCAGAAGTGGCCATCTGCACAGTATACCGGGTAGGTTCATACAAGGGCGGCTTGCTCGGGACATGAGTCCCGTGATCACTACCAATAGAGTGAATCAACCCAGAAGCGACTTCAATGATCTTGCCATGTTCGATCAGGTGCATGACTTTGAGATGGCGGATGACATGCTTGAAAAGTGACCCGCCGCCGACTCCGGCACCGGGAGGAAGATACCTCGGATCCTTCTTGTACAGTGCCAGGTAGATCGCTTCCTGCAATCTCCGCAGTCGGGCCAGGTTGTCTGCGATGACCACCGGATCGGAACTGTCCATCAGTTTCAGGCAAGCGACCAACTCCTGCTCTTCATTTCTCTCTAGAAATTGTTTTTCGAAGACCTCGAAAACATCCGGGTACTGTGAAGCCATGCGGACATGCTCAAGTTTTTCACTCTCCTTGCAGAAGAAGGCAAACATCCGGTCCTGGTCATCACCACCTTTGAGATATACCGAAAGAGTCCCTTCGTAGAGTGGCTTCAGCGTCTTGAATTGTCCGGGTTCGGCGGTCAGGATGACCTTGGGCAGATTGGGGACCTTCCGGTCGAAAACTTCCTTGGCCCTGGCAAGAAAACTTTCATCGGGAACCATCTGATTCTTCTTCTTAAGACAAATGACATCCAGAATGATCCCGGCAAAAGTTTTTTCGCCTCTTTCATCTACAATTTCGACCGCCTCTTCCAGGCTCATTGCATGATCCAGAACGATGCGGAAGGGGTTTGCATCCCGTTGTAGTTCCTCAACGAAACTTTTATCATCGTCGATGATCAGAACCCTTAAAGGTCTGGGGAGTTTCTTGCTCAAAGTGTTCCTCCTTTTGGCAAAGTGATCCGGAAGTGAACATTGTAATCAGGATCGTCCAGAATCTCGAATGTTCCGTGATGAGCCTTAATCATCTTCCCGACATAGGCCATTCCCAACCCTCCGCCGGGACTTTCCACACTTTTTACTCCATACGAAAGCAGGTTGTTCTGGTTCATCTCCTTCGGCAAAGGAGCGCCATTGTTTTGATAATCGACAATGAGAGCTCTTTTTTTCTTCCTGACTACAAACTTGATCGTGTGGCGAAAACTCTGATTGATAAAACCATGGACTTGCGCATTCCTGATCAGATTGTTCATCGATTCTATAAAAGAATGTTTGTGGAGCACAGCATTGCATTTGGACTCTACTTCTATCTCGATATGAAATTTATTGTTTTCTGTCTTGAACAAAGGAATGATCTCTTCACGAAAAAGTTTGGCAATATTAACTTTTTCGAAGTCATTTTCATTGATTTCCTCGGTAATGAGATTTCTGATGTTCATGATCTCATTGTCGACTTGAGTCAGTGCACCTTTGGCTTTTTGAAGGGCCGCCATTACAGTCTCAACCGCCTGTCCTTCATAGAATTGTTTCTGCAGAGGAGCTCCACCGAGGTTTGAGCTGTGAATAAAATCCTGTAGATGACTCAGAACAGATTGGGCAGAACTGAGCTTAGGTTTGATATTGTGCGCAAGATGGCTGATTACTTGAAATTCTGCATCTTGTTTTTCTGACTCGATCTTGAGGACGTTCTTGCGCTCAGTGCAATAAAGATCGATTACGCTCGCCACGAAAAAAGGGATTCCGAAAGCGATCATGTAGTGGACCACCCGCAAAGCCAAAAGGAGAGACTTGTCATTAACTTCGGAGCCTTGATCAACCGTAAAAAAGGGCTGAAACCACTTGGAAACAAACAGAGAGGTGTCAAGCGCATTAACTATGAAATATCTGGCAGAAATATTAATGAACAAGATGAGGAAGAAGTAGAAGATAAGTTTTGGTGAGGGTATCCTGATCAGGCTGATCCCCCTGATCTCACCAATTGCCATGATCATAAGCAACTGCACAATACCAAGGACAATCAGAGGATAGGTTCCCAGTGTCTTCTGAAAACCGACCAACGAAAAAAACAGGCAGAAAAGTAATGTGACAATCAGGACCTTGCTGTCCTCATCGAAACGTTTATCTCTACTCATCCTGGTCCGGATTTTTTTAAAAATTGACATGTTTATATTGTTGAATAATCAACCCCCGCAAAAAGAACAGCAAAACAATAAAAACACAAAACTACCTGATCTCATTACATATTACATTATTATCAAAAGCATTCAACAGGTGTCGGATATCTTTGTGTTCAAACCGCTTAGTGGAAAGAACAATGTGTCAGGAGAATTTTTTTGTGAGAATATCACTTTGTTGGACATGATAAACACGATGATCCGGTTTTTAAAACATCCCATTCATCACGTGCATCATGGTTAAAATGAACGAGATTCTAAAAATGAGCACGCCAAGCCCAAAATTTTAACCTCGAACCTTTAACCTGCTGTTTTTCTATTGATTTGCTTGAGCCTGCCTTCTTCCTCTCTCAACATCGACACCAATCAGAAAAACGATCCCGATTACAAAAAAGAATGCCAGAGCCAGAATGGCGATCCGGTTTGAACCCGTCATTTCGATGAGAATGGCGAAGGTGAGAGGCCCTAAAATTGAGGCAAATTTTGAGCTGATGGCGTAAAAACCGAAGAACTCGGCACTCCGTCGTTTGGGAACCAGGCTGGAGAATAGCGAGCGACTGAGTGCTTGACTGCCACCGAGGACAATTGCGACTGCGAAGCCGAGTATCCAGAACTCAATGGTACTGTTCATAATCGAGGCGTACACGGCGATCAAAGTAAAGAGTATCAGGCTGACCATTACTGCATATTTGGTGTTGAAGCGACCTGCCAGGCGGGAGAAGAGCAGGGCACCCGGCATGGCGACGAACTGAATCATCAGGAAACAGCCTAGAATGGTTCCGGCACCCAAACCGAGCTCTTCGCGAGCGAAGATTGCTGAAACGACGATGATCGTCTGGATGCCGTCATTGTAGAGAAGAAAGGCAATCAGGAATCGGCAAAGGTCTCGGTAACTGCGCAAGTCGGCGAAAGTTTTCAGATAATCGCGAGGCGTTTTAAGAACATGGGATCCGCCAAGCGTGACGGGAACCTTCTTAAGCCAAACAAAAGCTGGCAAGGCAAAGCCAAACCACCAGGCACCGGTAAGCAGAAAACCCAAACGGGTTGCGGCACCTTTGTCATGAAATCCCAAAAAATCATGGTACTGGATCATCAGGAAAATAATCAGCAACATCAGGCCGCCACCAATATAACCGAGAGCAAAGCCTTGCGCTGAAAGCTGATCGGCCTCGCTGCCAGCGGCTAAGTCCGGGAGATAAGCATTGTAGAAGACGTTGCCTGCGGCAAAGCCAATGTTGCCGAGAATGAATAGCGCTGCTGCAAGTAAGTATTGGCCTGGTCCCGCAAAAAAAAGACCGCAGGTGGCAAGAGAGCCAAGCAGGCAGGAAATGATCAACAGGCGCAGTCGCCAGCCACGACGGTCGGCCAAATTGCCGAGCCCCGGAGCGATGATGGCGACCAGGGCCATAGAGAGTGAAACGATGTAACCCCACAGGGCGGTTGCGGGGATCGGTTGTGAACTCCAGAAGAGATCAGCGCCACGTGCAGGCACCAGGCTGGCAAAGTAAACGGGGAGGACTGCGGCGAGGACCACCGTGGCAAATGCAGAGTTGGCCCAGTCGTAGAGACACCAGCCGAGCTTCTCTTTGTGGTTGATGAGTTGGCGCAAACAGACTCTCCCTTGAAAGGCAGGCTTTAACCGCGCTCCTCGTCCCTTGTCCAACGTCCCAAGGTTTTACGATAAGCACAACCATCCGGCAACCAGTCTGCTTCGGCGACGATTCCTGGAGTTAGCTTGATGCATCCCTCGCCGACATCCAGGCGCTTGTGATAAACCCGGCACTCACGGCTGATGATATCCAGGTGGCGGCAGGGAATCCTGGTTGTCACACAACGGCCTTGCAGATCGACTGATTTCTCGAAACAGCAGAGACCGCAACGTTTACAAGCTCCTTCCCAATCGCTCATTACTGTGGCAATGCAAGCAGAATGCGTTGCTGATAACGTGCAACCTGAGATGGGCCTGCGCCATCAATAAGCTCCCAGAAAAGTGCAGAGATCGGATCGTCTGCTACGGTGACGATGTCCTTTTCCTGCTTGTGCCAGACCTTGGCCAGCTCCAGGGCTCGTTGCGGTGTTTGGCGTCCCAAGCTCACTGCCAGGAAGGTCGGTACAGTACCGAGGCCATAGGGATCGAGCGGCTCACGTAGAGAGACCAGGATCGGACCATTTGGCAGGTTGTCCTGTAACTCCAGGCGACGGAGATAGGCGTCATTCAATTTGAAATCATAGGGTTGACGTCCCAGGTTGACCATTGATTGTGGCTTTTCCACTGGCACCAGGAAACGGTTAGCCAGGCCAGCTGGAATGTCATGCTCAGGCAGCGTCTCGATGGTCAGGATGAAATCTTCAAGGATGCCGACGGCAGGAGTGTCAGATAAATTACCCTTAAAGAGCAGGTAGGTGTAAAGACCATATTCACCGGGATCAGAGGTTGTCTCACTGACCGGTTGCCAGTTGACTTGTGCCGGGATCTCCGAAATTGATCCCGTCGCGCCGTCAGCTCTTTGTTCAGAGCCTTTCACAGCTTTGCGCCGCTCCAGAACCCGCAGCTTGTCTTGTAGTAATTTGAGCTTTTCCTGAATACTGTCGATTCGTTCGATAGTTTCCTTGCGCTCGGTTTCATCAACTTCCTTTTTGCCGAACAGGTCATTCAATCCGGCGGCGGCTGGTACAACGCTCAGAAGTAACAAAAGAGCTGTGAGTATAAGAAAGGCGTGGAAGTATTTGAATCTGGATACAAACATGACAACTCCTGAATATGGGGAATGAACGATGAAGGCCAACACGACATCTTTACCAGATTTTGCAGGTTGGGCAAAGGGTTTTCCCGGTAATATCAATGGCAGGGAAGAAATAAAACAGGGCAGGCTGTGAATCAGCCTGCCCTGAAGATGGATTGTCTGTTAATGGACTCTGTTCGGTCTTATGCGCACTCCGAATAGCCACAAACATGACAGACACAACAACCCCCCTCATGTTCAACCGGCCCACCACAATCCGGGCAGGCACCGCCACTGTTGGCATGTCTCTGTACGGGTTCTTCATGGTCGACCATGTGCATCTGAATCGCCTTGGCGACGGCATCGGCACAAGAGGTGACACGATTATCACCAAAGCCAGCGGGTTTATGACAGGTGATGCCGATCATTTGTTTCACTGCTTGGCGCGCCTGTACGCCAGAGCGCCAGGCCAGCGAGACCAGTCGACCGATTGCTTCACACTGGGAAGAAGCGCATCCGCCTGCCTTGCCCATGGTCGTAAACAGTTCGAAAACACCTGCATCATCCTCGTTGACAGTGACGTAGAGCGGGCCGCAGCCAGTCTGCATCTGGTAGGTGCAGCCCTTGAGTGCGCGGGGCCGATCACGCTTGAATCGTTTTTTAGATGATTCGTGAGGCACCGTGTCCTCTGGTTTTTCAGTCTCTTTCTGAACCGAAAGAACCTGCATGTCGCGAGAACCGTCACGATAGATGGTGACACCTTTACAGCCGCTCTGATAGGCAAGGCGATAAACCGTTGCGACATCTTCACGGGTGGCCTCGTTACAGAAATTGACGGTTTTTGAAACGGCATTGTCCGTGTGATTCTGGAAAGCTGCCTGCATGCGGATATGGTCTTCCGGAGTGATGTCATGAGAGGTCACAAAGACATCGCGAACATCCTCTGGAATCTCGTCAATGTCCTGAATGGTGCCCTGTTCAGCGATCGTCTTCATCAACTCCTTGGAGTAGAATCCACGTTCCCTGGCAATTTTTTCGAAGATCGGGTGAACTTCGACCAGAATGTCATTGTCAAGGACCTGGCGAACATAGGAGACCGCAAAAAGAGGCTCAACCCCGCTTGAAGTGTTGCTGATGATTGAAATTGTCCCCGTTGGCGCAATCGTGGTGCAGGTAGCATTACGGATTGGCTCGCCACCGTTATCAAAGATGCTGCCTTTGAAATTAGGGAACGCGCCACGTTCCTTCGCCAGAACCCTGGAGGCCATGTGTGACGTGTCATTAATAAATTTCATGACTCGATCGCCCAGTTCGATTGCGGCCTCACAGTTGTAAGGAATACCGAGCAGGATCAGCATGTCGGCCCAGCCCATGACACCGAGACCTATTTTACGATTGGCGCGGGTCATCTCTTTGATCTGTTCGATCGGGTATTTATTGACCTGGATGACATTGTCAAGGAAGCGGGTGCTGAGTTCGACGACTTCAGCCAGTCGGTCCCAATTGACCTTGCCGTCATCGGTGATCATCCTGGCCAGGTTGATGGACCCGAGGTTACACGATTCATAGGGGAGCAAAGGCTGCTCGCCGCAG
>JAGXHM010000017.1 GCA_024636155.1 Deltaproteobacteria bacterium | reverse complement strand
GTCCGCAGCTCATTGACCAGAGCAGTCTGTGGCATCGGCTCGTGCTGCCTGGCGATCCATTCCGCTCGTCCGACCGCAGTACAAAAGCTTTGCCAGAATTTCTCCTCGAGTGCACCGAGTACGACGAATTTATCATCAGCGGTTCGGTAGATCTGGTAACAGGCGACTCCGCCGGTGATCAAACCTAGCCCCGGCTCAAGAGCTCTCCCCGAACGACCCACCCCTGCCTGGCCAAACGATTGCCAGGAGAGAATCGTCTCAAAAATACTGGTGTCGATAGTGCACCCAACCCCCAACTTTTCCCTGCGCAGTAAAGCGGCCAGGATCATGCTGGCCGCCTGTTGACCGCTGGCATAATCGGAAACGGGTGGAAAGGGAATGACAGGAGTTTCGAGCGTACCATTGTGGTGAAGCATACCGCTTAAAGCCATGTACGTCAGGTCATGACCAGCGCGCTGACTGGCAGGACCATCTTGACCGAAGCCGGAGAGAGCACAGTGGATCAGGCGTGGATTGACAGTCCGCAGGTGAGAGTAGCTGAAGCCAAGACGATCCATAACTCCGGGGCGATATGATTCGAGCAGGACATCGGCACGAGACACCAGTTCGGTAAGGCTGGCACGACCGCCTGCGCTCTTCAAATCGAGACGCACTAGCGTTTTACCGGCATTGACTTGTTTGTAGAGTGGGGAGATACCGTCATCATCGAGATAGATGAAGGTTCGCATCGGGTCGCCGCCTGGCGGCTCTATCTTGACCACATCAGCGCCGAGATCAGCAAGCAGGCGCGTGGCATAAGGTCCAGGCAGATATTGACTGAGATCGAGGACCCGGTAGCCTTGCAGGGTGTCGTCAAGCATCGATGGGCCGAAGGTCATCGATAACCTTGCCATCGTTTGCGAGGCTGCCAACAGGAACAACGGCGACCTCACCGCGCAGGTTGCAGACTTGCCGAAGGGTACTTATAACATCATCTTTCAACTGCTCAGGGACATCGCCGGCCACTTCACAATGAAGTGTCATCGCATCGGCGTCGTTTATTCGTTCGACAACCAACCGTCCCTTGATAACTTCCGAGTGTTGAAGCAGAACGCGTGCAATTTGCGATGGGTGGACAAACATCCCCCGCACCTTGGCGGTCTGATCGGCACGGCCCATCCAGCCCTTGATGCGACGATTGGTCCGACCGCAAGGACTCACTCCAGTAAGGATCGCCGAAAGGTCGCCGGTAGCAAACCGGATCAGGGGATATTCAGGAGAGAGAGAGGTGACGACCACTTCCCCAACCTCGCCATCTGCTACAGGATCGCCGGTTCCGGGGCGCACAATTTCGAGGATGATACCCTCATCAACGATCATCCCCTCTTGAGCCTGTGACTCGTAAGCAATCAAGCCAAGGTCAGCAGTCGCATAACACTGCAACACGGCAATGCCGCGATCAGCGAAAGCCTCACGCAGACTCGGCGGTAGATATTCGCCGGAGACCAGTGCCTTGTTCAGGCTGGAGAGGTCAACCCCGAGTTCATCAGCCTTGTCGAGGATCAGTTTAAGGAACGACGGAGTACCAACATAACCCTGGGGTTTAACGTGCGCCATGACCTGAACCTGAAGCTCTGTTTGGCCAACCCCGGCCGGCACCACCGCGCAACCCAGCGCCTGAGCACCAGCATCAAACATCATCCCCGCCGGGGTGAAGTGGTAGGAGAAACAGTTGTGTACGATATCCCCGCGCCGGAAGCCAGCTGCATGCAGGGCTCGGGAGAAGCGCCAGAAATCCGGGCGTCGCGCACCCGGCTCGTAGATTGGCCCAGGTGAAGCAAAGATCTGGCCCAAGTCATGAGGCATAAGAGTGGTCAAACCGCCGAAAACAGGTTGTTTCTGCTGACGCTCGACCAGCTCCGATTTGCGTAACAGCGGCAAAGTCTGCAGAGCACTCCATCGGATCATCGTTGAAGCATCGACACCGGCGAGCAGTTCAGCGACGGCCGGAGCTGCCTGTTGAGCGTGGGCAATTTGAGCTGCGAGCAAAGTAAAAAGTTCTGCGTCACGCTGCTCAGACGGGCGGGTTTCCAAACTGTCGAAAAAATCACTCATAGCTACTCCAATCGTTTGATCGGTAAAGAGCAAGAGGTAACCTGAAGAGGTGTTTCTCCTCGCTCACGTGCATCCGCACAAGTCAAATTTGGCATGTGAGGTGGCCGATAAAGGTTCGGATGCAAGGCTTGCGCAGGGATGAGGCCTGCAGGCGTAGCGAAGCTACGTCGAAGCACGAGACACCAGCATAACGCAGCAGACGAACCTTTAACGGCCACCGAACCTACATCCAACGCTTGCGACGCTTATACGATTTGAGGTTTTTAAAAGACTTACGATCTTTATCGCCACCGGAGAGGTAGAATTCTTTCATATCTTCGTTGTTAAGAAGTTCCTCACCCGTACCGTCAAGAGCAATTTTGCCAGACTCCATCACATAGCCGTAGGATGCACAATGCAAGGCCATGTTAGCATTCTGTTCAACCAGCAACATGGTGATGCCTTGCTCCTGATTAATGTTGCGAATGATGCCAAAGACTTCTTTGACCAACAGCGGCGAAAGGCCCATGGATGGTTCATCGAGCAGGATCATTTCGGGACGGGCCATGACCGCGCGACCAATAGCGAGCATCTGCTGTTCGCCTCCAGAGAGGTAGCCAGCCAGACTGGTTCTCCGCTCTTTAAGGCGTGGGAAATAGTGAAAAACTTTTTCGATATCGTCCTTGATCTGCTTGTCACGACGTGTGTAGGCTCCCAGACGCAGGTTTTCGATAATGTTCATGTCCTCAATAAGGCGACGACCTTCCATAACCTGGAAAATCCCCCGGCGCACAATTTCATCCGGATCACGATTGCCGATCGACTCACCTTTAAAATGAATTGTGCCCTTGGTCACCTCACCGTCTTCGGTCTTAAGCAGTCCAGAAACAGCTTTGAGAGTCGTTGATTTACCAGCACCGTTCGGGCCGAGCAAAGTGACAATTTCTCCCTTGGGAACTTCAAGGCTGATTCCCCGTAAGACCAGAATGACATCATCGTAAACGACCTCGATGTTGTTGATCGACAGGATCGATTCTTTGACTTCGACTTTCTGTGCAGGCTCTGCCATAACTCTCGCTCCTCTACTCATTGCTTCAGACTTCAGCTTGCCGGTTCGACCAATCGATGTCGAACCGGCAAGCTGGAACCTCAAACGGTTTGCAATGGAGGGACGGTAAGATAAACCGTCCCTCCCTTTTCATCTTACCAGCCGAGCCAGTCAGGACGACGGGGAACGGTTACCGTTGACTCAGGATTAAAAGTAAAATCGCCACCATTGTAGGATGTGGTATAGACCGATACTTCGGTCGTGCCACGATGATCTTCGTTGGTCCAGGTAGAAGGTTTGCAAACGCCTTCAAGGCCAGCCGGGACATGATTCTTCATCTGCTCCATGCCCATCTTGATATTCGGGCCGGTGATGCCGCCAGACATCTTGTCAGCTGCCAGCATAGCGTCCTTCATGAAGTAAACAGCACAGACACCACGCATATAATGCAGGTTGCGATAAGTCTCGCCGGTGCCATCGGACAACTTGGAGATAGCGCGCACTGTAGTCATCCCTGGAGCGTTATCCTTCCAGGACGGTGCGCCCAGAGGGACGGCAACGCCATCGCCAGCCTCTTTGGCAGCTTTAATAGCATTTTCATCCCAGCCCCAGACATTTGCAAGATATTGAGGACTAGCACCGACAGTATTACATGAATTAAGCAGGGAGATGTTAGATCCGGCCGTATTGCCCATGTAGGCATAGTTGGCGCCAGAATCTTTGAGAATCAGACACTGAGCCTTGGCATCACCAGGCGTGAGGGAGTAAACGATCGGGTCGAGTACTTCGAAACCGAGTTCCGTAGCGTATTCGGCGCAAGCTGCCTTGGGTGCGTTTGGATAAGGATGGTTGGCTCCCATGTGGATGAACTTAGGCGTGCCCTTTTCACCTTTGGCTTTCCAGTCATTGGCTGCCCACTGTACCAGACCGCGACAAGTGTCGGAATAAGAAGGGCCGTAGAAGAAATTGTAAGGTGCTGGAGACTGGGTTTTTGGCGATTTTCCGGTCGGGTCGGTCAAGTGACCTGAGTAGGAGGCCGAGAAATAAGGAACTTCGTCTCTGGCAATAAACTGGACCAGCGCTTCGGTATCAGCAGTCCCCCAACCCTGGATAGCAACCGGCTTTCTATCGGACATCCACTTCTTGTAGGTGGCGATAGCCTGAGGAGCCTTGTAGGCATAGTCAACTGTCTCATAATCGAGTTGCTTGCCGTTTACTCCTCCATTTGCATTGATGTAGCTCATAGCGTCGGCAACACCGTTGCCGTAAGGGCCACCGACGTCCGAAGTCGGTCCGGTGTAGCAGGCCAGATGACCGACAGGAATCGTGTCGGCAGCGGTTGCCATGGTTGAAAAACCAAAAATTGCCAATAGAGCCGTTCCACAAAGTAACGTTTTGTGCATGACGTTTTCCTCCTTCTTTATCGTTGATGATCTTTGCCAGGCTCCCGGGAAACAACTTCCCTGTTGCAAAAGATGCAATCCCGGACGAGCCTTGTCCGGGTTTTTCCTCTTAATAAGAAAACGGGTAAAGCTTCCAGTAGTTCTTAATCATCTTCCAGCGATGGGCCAGTCCATCTGGTTCAAAAATCAGAAACAGAATAATGGCAAGACCGATCGCCATCTCCTTGATATAGGCCAGGGCGTGTGTCAAAGCGCTGCTTTGGCTACCGACCAGGTGGACGCCAAACTCCATCACTTCAGGCAGGAGGACCATGAAAACAGTTCCCAACATGGCTCCCATTACCGAGCCAAGGCCGCCGATAATCACCATGGCAAGAAACTGGATAGAGAGCATCAAAGTAAAGCCTTCAACAGAGACAAACCCCAGGTAATGACCAAAAAGAGCGCCGCCAATTCCGGCATAAAAAGAAGAGATACCAAAGGAAAGAATTCGATATTTGTTCAGGTTGATGCCCATGATTTCGGCGGACAGGTAATGGTCTCGAACCGCAATAAATGCACGACCATCACGGCTGCGCATCAAGTTGGCGCCAGCCACGAACATAATTACGACGTAGAAGAGCACCATGTAAAAGAAAGACTGGTCGGTGTACATTTCATAACCAAAAATCGAAACCGGTTTGGCCATAGCACCGGAAGAACCACCGGTAAACCAACTCGCCCGGTTGAAAAAATCCATAAGGATGTACTGGGAAGCCAGGGTGGCAATCGCCAGGTAAAGGCCTTTGATACGACCGGCAGGAATGCCAACGATAAGACCGACAGCCATAGTCAGCAGGCCAGCCAAAGGAATGGTAAAGAAGACCGGAATGCCGGAATTGTTACTGATCCAGGCGGAAGTAAAAGCACCGAGGCCGAAAAAGGCCGCATGGCCGAGGGAAATCTGGCCAGTAAAGCCAACGACAATGTTCAACCCCAGAGCGGCAATCCCGTAGTAACCAATCTGGATCATAAGGTTCAGGTGGTAGCCATTTAGAAAAAGCGGACACATCAGCAGAAACAACACTGAAAATACTGCGACCCGCCGTGCCAATGGAGTCGGGAAGATGGTCATATCCGCCTGATAGGTGGTGCGGAATTCTCCGCAGCGCATGCGAGAATGAGCAGAAGCCATCGTTTAGATCCTCTCGATATCTTTAGTGCCGAACAGGCCATAGGGCTTGATCATCAGGATGATGACCAGGGCGTAAAAGGGCGCGATATTGTACATGTTGCCGAAGTGCAGCCACTGACTGTCAAAAAACTCTGCCAGGTTCTCAAGCACTCCGATCAACAGACCACCGACAATCGCACCGACGATCGAATCAAGACCGCCAAGGATAACCACTGGAAAGACCTTGATACCGATAAAAGAAAGTGCAGACGAGACGCCATTAACCATGGCGATAACCACCCCGGCAAGTGCCGACACCACCGCAGAAATCGCCCAGGAGGCGGCAAAAACATGTTTGACCGAAATGCCGAGACTTTGTGCTATCTGCTGGTCAAAGGC
>JAGXHM010000115.1 GCA_024636155.1 Deltaproteobacteria bacterium | reverse complement strand
TGGGGTGTCGCCAAGCGGTAAGGCAGCGGATTCTGATTCCGCCATCCGGGGGTTCAAATCCTCCCACCCCAGCCATAGTATCAACAGGGGAACATTTTCCCCGTGAGAGCATAGTCTTTATGCGCTCTTCGTCTAGCCTGGTCTAGGACACCGCCCTTTCACGGCGGCGACAGGGGTTCGAATCCCCTAGGGCGTACCATTCAGGGACCCCGTGACTCTATTGAGTTGCGGGGTTTTTGTTTTTGGGACAGCCCCGAATGATTGACCTTCGCCAACCACTCTAGTAAATTTACACGACAGCTGATAGATAATCATCCAGAGAGACAACTCAACAGGACAGGACCTTTGACCGATATCAATACGAATAATCTCGATCCGCAACGGTTCACTTTCTGGCAACCGCCTGTTGGCCATGTGGTTCACGTTGGAGCTGATCAAAAACCGCTTTCTCTGCCGCAAATCCCTTTGCCGATCAAAAGCGTGGATCTGGACAGCAACCCGACTGATAATGCTGTCGGTGAAGGGCTCTACGATTACCTGCGCCAATTTCCGGATTGCCTGCATAATACCGCTTATGCCGAGCTCCTGCGCGATGGCTACTCACACTTCCTGGCTGACTTGGCGGTTCACGCGGTCATGCTTGATAAAAAAGAGGTGGATCCTGCTTACGTATTCCGCAAGCTCACCTATCTCAAAATTCTTCGCTTGCTCGAGCCCGAAAATGTCGGTCTCCTCTGGCAGCTCGCTCAGGGCTTTTACAGCCTTGCCATGACGTTTACCGAACTACCACAAGTGCGTAACCATTTGTTGAATGCAATGCGGTACGGACAAGACATATTGAAACTTCAACCAACGGATCAGGCTGCGCTGAATCTGCTTGCGGAAGTCGATATTCTCTTCGGTGATTATCCTGCCGCAATCAGCAAGTTACGTAGACTGTTGGAAGTTTTAGCTGACCAGAGTATTATCGATCGTGTTGAGGTCAGGCTTGAGTCTTGTATCGAGATTGGGTTTCCCGACCATCCACTGGTTGATGATCTTGAATCTGTTGGTGAGGCGATGCAACTCTATGCTGCAAAAGAATATCGTCTGGCGACGGAACTGTTGGAGCGTCTTGAAGAAGACAGCTATTTTATTGCCGAATTTAAATCTGCTGACTTCCTCTGCCTGCTGGGGATGTGCCGCAATAAGATCGGTGATCGTGCTGGCGCTTTTGATGCTTTGAGTCAGGTGCTCGAAATTGCACCAGATCATGAACAAGCCCGCGCAACGCTCGAATCAATCTGAACCCTTCATCTAGCCTTCGTTTGAAAAGTTTGAAGGGGCACTAAGCAGCCTGTCGGACAATCAGGGCTGAAGCGAAAATTTGGATGTTTGAGACCAGATTTTAGCTCATTTGAGAGTAATAGCCGTAGCTATTGGTCGAAAATGAGCTGAGATATGGGCCAAACAGGCGAATTTGCAGCCAGTTCATTGATTGTCCGACAGACTGCTAAGGAGATGTCATGCAGAATGTCGGTATTGGTGACGTGATTTTTATCATTCTGGTGCTTGGTATTATTCATGGCATCATGCATCTGGTTATGCTGGCGAGGAAACGCAAGTCACCAGCTGAAGATGACCAGGGCGCTTCAAAAGAATGACTTTCAGGCACTAAGAATCCCCCTCTTTCTGTTGTTCAAATAGCTTCCTCGTGGTATGTTCTCAACGGTTTTTGGCTTGCACCTATCTACCCGGTATGTTGAATGAAACGTGGTATTTCACTTCTCTTGATGCTCTCCGTATTCTGCTGTGCATCATCTGCGCTGGCATCCGATGCCACGCTGTCTACATTGTGGCCGATTTTCGATTATCGCGCCTCGGAAGCCGCTGACTATCAGAGTCTTCATTTACTCGGCCCTTTCCTTAAATACGAAACCAAAGGGATTGAAACGGAATATACCTTGCGCCCGCTTTTTTATCGGGTTGTTGAAGAAGAGGGTGTTTCTCAGACTGATGTTCTCTATCCCTTATTCAACCACAAGAGGGATCGGGATTCCTCCAGTTTTCATCTCTTTCATTTATTAAATTACGACTTTGGCAAACGTGAAACAGGCAGCAGTAATCGTTCCTACCTTTTCCCCTTCCTCTTCTATGGTGAAGAAGAGCAGGGGAGTTATATGGCCTTTTTCCCTTTTGGAGGCACGCTTTATAATTGGTTTGGCCGTGATCGCATCTCCTTTACACTTTTCCCTCTCTACAGCCACACAGAGCGTAAGACAAGGAGGGTTGATAATGTTCTTTGGCCAATTTTTGCCAGAATCTCTGGTGAGAATGAATCCGGTTACAAATTCTGGCCAATTTATGGTCAGAGCAGCAAGCAGGGTGTCTATCGTAAAAAGTTTTTTCTCTGGCCGGTCTTTTTCTCGGAATCTTTAGGACTTGACGGTGATAATCCGCAGGAGATAAGGACAGCATGGCCATTCTATGTCAGCAAGGAGTCACCTGAAACATCTTACCGTGCCGTGCTCTGGCCTTTTTTTTCCAAGGCGGAAAATCGTGTCAAGGGTTATCAAACCTGGAACGCCCCCTGGCCATTCGTGCGTGTGACCAAGGGTGAAAAATATCATGGGCTAAGAATATTGCCTTTCTTTGCTGATGAAACCATGGATGTTAAGAGACAGAGATGGTATCTTTGGCCGCTATATAAAATTGAAGAGATGCACACAGAATTGATTGATCGTCGGCGTGATCGCGTCCTCTTTTTCCTCTATTCGGACCTGCATGAGACCAAGTTTGAAATGGGTGAGTCGAAACGCCGCGTCGATCTCTGGCCTCTCTTTGGGTATAAGCGGAGCAACGGCGTAAGTCATCTGCACGTTCTTTCGCTGCTCGAGCCATTTTACCCTGAGAATCAGTCAATTGAGCGCTTGTGGTCACCACTTTGGCGGATCTATCAGCGGAAATGGGATCAGCAGGGCAATTCTGTCGTCAGTTTGCTTTGGAATCTTTACTGGAGTGAGAAGCAGAATGAAAAAGTGGCCTGGGAACTTTTCCCGCTCATTGAATATCGCAAAGAGTCAATCCGCGAGAGAGACATTCGTTTCC
This sequence comes from Deltaproteobacteria bacterium, assembly GCA_024636155.1. Lineage (GTDB taxonomy): Bacteria > Desulfobacterota > Desulfuromonadia > Desulfuromonadales > BM103 > M0040. Next base: position 17,921 of record JAGXHM010000115.1, on the reverse strand, counting down.
TGAAAGGATTGGTCAGTTACAGCAATGGTGATAGCGGCAAACAGCTCAACCTCTTTTATCTGCCCTGGGGCTTTCATTGGGATGAACCGTTGTCCGATGAAGATGTGAGATAAATGCTTTATGCGTTTTTTTAATATCATAATCAATAAACTGCTTAATGTCGCTCAGGGCCTCGGTGAAATGCTGGCGCTGCTTTGTGAGACCGTCTACTACTTCAAGGAGGCACCTCGCAATCTGAACAGTATCTTTCGCCAGATGAACCTGATCGGTGTCGGTACCTTGCCGATTGCTATGTTGGTGGCCCTTTTCGTCGGGATGGTGCTTTCAGTGCAAACGGGTACCGAGCTGGCGCTTTATGGCACTCAGGAGGCTATCGGTGCGATCGTTGGCGTGTCGATGGTCAAGGAGCTTGGACCCGTTATGACCAGCCTGCTGGTTGCTGGTCGGATCGGCTCTGCTATGGCGGCTGAAGTTGGCGCTATGGAGGTCTATGAGGAAATAGACGCTCTGAAGACGTTGGAAATCAGTCCGGTTCGCTACCTGGCAATGCCAAGATTGATTGCCTGCCTCTTCACTGTGCCCGCGCTTGTTGCTTTTTCAATGGTCGTCGGTATCCTCGGTGGCGGTATCGTTGCCGAAGTCAACCCGATGATCAATGTCCCGTTTAGCGTTTACTACGACAATATGATTCGGGCTCTGAGCTATCAGGAAATTTTCAAAGGTCTTTTAAAAGCCATGGTTTTTGGTGGCATCATTGCCCATGTCGGATGTTATGTCGGGTTCAAGACGAGCGGTGGTGCTCGCGGGATAGGTGAGTCGACAACGCAATCGGTGGTGCTCTCTTTTCTGTTGATAATGGTTGCCAATTATCTGCTGACCCGTTTCATGATTTAAGGAGTTCCGTTTTGACATCTCCAGACAAAAACGCGAAAGACGGAAACTTCTCGAGCTCCTTGAGTCCTTTTGGTGCTTTCTGGACTAAGCTGGCACATGGCTTTACGCCGTCTATTATGGATGGTGAGAACTGTCAGATTGGCTACGAAGGCTCGGATGGTGTGAGTATCCATATCGAAAATCTCAATAAGTCTTTCGGGGATCATCATGTTCTTAAAAATATCAACCTTGCCATCGAGCCAGGTGAAACTTTTTCGATTATCGGCCCTTCCGGAACAGGGAAGAGCCTTCTGTTGAAACATATCGTCAAACTCGAACAAGGCGATAGCGGTAGGATCCTGATCAATGGCCATGACGTTAACGAAACGGAAGCGATAAATAAAAACCGTAGTTTTAGATACAGCATGGTTTTTCAGTCCTCAGCACTCTTTAATTCCTTGACCGTAGGTGAAAATATTGGCCTTTGGTTGCGGGAAAAGAGGATCTGCGGTGAGACTCGTATCCGACGTATTATACAAGAGAAACTGAGTCTGGTCGGACTTGCCGGCAAAGAGGAGCTGCGGACTTCTGAGCTTTCAGGTGGCATGAGGAAAAGGGTCGCAATCGCCAGGTCGTTGGCGATGAACCCCGATCTTATTCTTTATGATGAACCGACAGCCGAGCTGGATCCGGTGACCTCTGATGAACTGGCCAGAGTCATCATGTCTCTAAAAGAAAAAGTCAAGCTAACGACTGTCATCGTCAGCCATGACCTCAACTTTGCTCTTTACCTGTCAGATCGCGTCGCGATGATGCACGATGGTGAAGTTATCGCTATCGGTACTCCTGATGAAATCAAAAAGAGCCAAAATCCAATCGTGAGAAATTTTATCTATACAACGACCAAAGGTATCCAGGGTGAAGGGGCATAGTATGGCAATATCAGTTGAGCAGAAAGTCGGGCTTTTTTTTCTGGCAGCCCTGATCTTACTAGCCGTAATGGTTGAACTTGTAGAGGACTGGCGTCCCTTTGAGGATCAATACGCTTATCTCGCTCATTTCAACTCTTCTGTTGGTTTAAAAGTTGGTGACCCGGTCAGAATTGCCGGTGTTGACGTCGGCAAGGTGCAAAAAATTGGCATCGAAGAGAGCCATGTTCGCGTCGATTTTTTTGTCAACCGTGATGGTAGTATCCGCGAAGATACTCTGGCGCGGATTCGCCAGACCAACATGCTTGGCGGGGTTTTTCTGGGGCTTGATTTCGGATCGCCTGCGAGCAAGTTGTTGCCAGTTGGTAGTGAGGTGCGAACCGAAGATTCGGTGAATCTCGATCAGTTAATTACCAACCTGGATCGTAATCAGGATCGAATTTTAAGGCCGCTTAGAGAGTTGGTTGAAGAGAGCCTTGAACCGCTTACCGAGACAGTTAGTCGTCTTGAGGGCATTGTCATCAAAATAGATGACGGAGAAGGAACTCTGGGACGCCTTGTCAACAATCCGGCGTTGTATGACGAAATGACTGCTATGTCTTCACGTCTCAATCGGCTGCTGGCTCGTCTTGAGAGTGGAGAAGGAACCCTTGGTAAGCTGATTGCTGATCCAACTCTGTACGATAACCTTAATCACACCATGATCAACTTTGCCGACCTCTCCGATCAGATCAAGTCGGGGGAAGGGACTTTGGGTAAGCTGTTGGTTGATGATCGTCTCTACGAAGAAACGACGCAGGCCGTCTCAAACCTCAATGAAATCACCAGGAAGATCAATCGGGGCAACGGTTCTCTCGGCAAGTTACTGCATGATGACGCTCTCTATGACAATGTTAGCGACAGCATGGCGCGGATCAACAGTATCGCTGCTAAAATTGATGACGGCAAAGGAACCTTAGGTCGTTTAGTTAATGAAGATGATCTGTACCGGGATGCCAAAACTACTTTGCATAAGGTCGAAAAATCGGTAGATGGCATCAGTGATACAGGCCCGCTTTCCGCTCTGGGTGTTGTTCTGGGTACACTTTTTTAAGAAATATTCGCAATGTGTGTTTTTTTATCACGGTTTTTGCATAAAGGTCTTATCAAGGGTCTTTACCCCTATGTTCTCGCCTTATAACGGACTAAACGCTTATATTTACACTGTATCGGAATACTTGACCTAACTTTACTGATATCACTTCTTTGAGTCTGGGGGGACTTTGTGAAGCGTTTTCTCATCTTTAGCATCATTCTTCTGAACGGTTGGCTCGGGCTCCCTTCCGTAGTCGATGCTGCCGAAGAACGTCTGATTGCTGTTGTTATGGCAAACACTCATCAGCGCTACCAGGATATCCACACTGTCTTTGTCGAAAATGCACAGTCTTTTTGCGGTGACTCCTGCAAAATCTACGTACAAACGCCTAATGCCGACACCATGTCACTACGTAACAGCGTCAGAAAAGCAGTCGCTTTGGGTGCTGATTTGATTGTGACTTACGGACCTTCTGCCTCTCTGGCAGCAAAAGCTGAATCTCCTCCAATGCCGACTCTTTTTGCGGATGTTTATGACCCTGTGCAGCTAGGTTTAGTCTCGGCCAAGAGCCAGACCGGCCGAAAGATGTCTGGAATTCGTGGTGACGCCCCGATTCAGGCGCTCTTTAAATACTTTGTTGAGGTAACTAAACCTCAGAAATTGGCTGTTCTTTATGACCTCAAAAGTCCTGAAGGCCTTTTGCAGAAAGCCGTTCTGGAGGAAAGTTGTAGCAAGAAGGGGATCACAATCATTTCTCTGGCTGTTGAAAACCCCAAAGATCATATGACACCTCTCAAAGCTCTTCCGGACAACGCCGCTGGTCTCTTTTTGACTAACAGTGAACATACCGAGTCCCAGTCCAACCTTGTCATGGAATTTGCTTCATCCAGGCATCTGCCTGTTCTTACGCAACGCGCAGGAACAGCTGAGAAAGGTGCTTTCATGGTTCTGGAAACCAGTGCTGTGGAGCAGGGCGAGAAACTCGCCGAGATGGCCGGGCAGGTGCTCGCCGGAAAATCAATCGATGACATGCCAATGCTTATACCCCGTAATGTCGCTTTTGTTGTCAACCTCAAAGTCGCCAAGGAATACGACATTCAAGTGCCTTTCCAAACCTTGTCGGTTGCCTCCCGGGTCGTTCGCTAGTTAGTTTCTGTCCGGAAACCGCCCTTTTCCGCAATCTCAGCGTCAATCTGCGCATTTGATTGTGCGGCGTAAAGTACTACGCCTCCGCTCAAATACTTGATTTACTTGATCTTACGAAAAATTGCTGGTTTCCAAACCAGAAACCCACACTTTAACCATCCGGAGTTTCCGGATGGGCACTAGTTAGTCTATTTTCAGAATGTAAAAGCAACAGCTGCCAGAGCTATGCAGTAGACGTACCTCGATAGAGTTTTATGTTGCAGAGCCCTCTTTTTGACTTTATCCTTTGGTTGTCACATCTTTGAACCCTCATCTGGCAGAGAACCAATATGCTTGTTGATGCCGATCACGTCCATGACGTCTTGTTGAGTTTGCCTCACGTCAAAAAGCTCGCCTCATTATGCCGGAATCTGGACGCATATATAGTTGGCGGAGCTGTTCGCGACGCTCTCCTCGACCTCCCGATTAAAGATGTGGATCTTGTTTTTCCTGCTGACCCGACCAAACTAGCGAAGGATTTTGCCAGGCAGTTGAATGGCAAATGGTTTTGGCTGGATAAAGACCGCAGGCAAAGCAGAGTCATCTTCAATGCTGATGAGAACACCCCTGATTTCGATTTTGCTCCTTTTCGAGCCTCAAGCCTTGGTCAGGACCTGCTTGATCGTGATTTCACGATCAACGCGATTGCCATTTCTTTAACAGCTGATTGTACCAAAAATGAACTTGTTGATCCCTTATGTGGATTGGATGATTTACGAAATAAAGTGTTACGCATGGCTGGTAGCTGGGCATTTATAAATGATCCTTTGCGCATTCTCAAAGGCATTCGTCATGCAACAGTGCTTGGTGTTGAGCCGGAGCAAGAGACTCTATACAGTATGCAACGCGAGGTGACCAACCTCTATCGGGTTGCCGATGAGCGTATCAGGCAGGAGGTTTGGAGTGTTATTGCCAGCAAAAATGCTTCTCGTGGACTTCGGCTTCTTGCTTCTAGCCAAGCTGGCAACTACCTGTTTAGTGAGGGTTATTCATCCATAACTGAGGATGCCGTTGCTCGTTTTGAGGCCTGTCGTATCAGGTGGGGTGTTTTGAAACGAGAGTACCCAAACATTGACGGCTGGCTTGCCAATGAGGTTGAGCAGGGACTGAGTTGTGAAACTCTGATTCTGTGGACATTGATGCTTGACCTAATCGATCAAAACTTACCTGCCAGGCTTGCAGATGAGTGGATGTTGAGCCGAAGAGCCCAGAAGAATATCAGAGGTCTTGCTGTCATTGGAGTGAGGGGTCTGGAGGACCTTTCCACTGTCTACCATAGTGAGCGAGCCTTTGCGTGGTGGACTCGCAAAACGAAAGTTGATCCCAAAATATTATTATTGTTCCTTGCCGTTCTGGGATCGGATCATCATATTAATTTGATAGCATCGTGGGTCCCTTTGGTTGATTCTTTAGAAGGAGAGCCACCGGATGACTTTGTCAGTGGTCATTGGTTGCGTTCAGAATTATGCCTGCAGGATGGTCCTGAAATGACAATAGCTCTTTCGCTGGTTAGAGATGCTGAAATTTCGGGTGAGGTCAAGAGTGAGGGGGATGCCCATAATCTGCTCCTCCGTCATTATCAGAATATGGATTGACAACCTGATTTTTAACGCCCTATAATCACGCCCAGTTTGCGGGAATAACTCAGTCGTAGAGTGTCAGCTTCGCAGACAGATGGAGACTGGTTCAAATCCCGTTTCTCGCTCCAATAATAACTAGTGTCCATCCGGAAACTCCGGATGGTTACAGTGTGGGTTTCTGGTTTGGAAACCAGCAATTTTTCGCAAGATCAAGGAAATCAAGCATTCGAGCGGAGGCGTAGTACTTTACGCCGCACAATCGAATGTGCAGATTGACGCTGAGATTGCGGAAAAGGGCGGTTTCCGGACAGAAACTAACTAAGGGTTAGGCTGAATCGTCTGGCCCATTATACTCCTAGAGAGGTTACCCGCAATGTTTGAGAATGTACAAATTGCTCCCCCCGATCCGATTCTTGGCTTGACCGAGTTGTTCAAGGCGGACCCCAATCCTGACAAAATCAACCTTTCCGTTGGCGTGTATCAAGATTCTAATGGTAAGACGCCGGTTCTGGATACGGTAAAAGTGGCTGAAAAGAAAATCCTTGAGCAGGAAAATTCCAAGAGTTACCTGCCTATGACTGGCGAACCGGCATACTGCGCACAAGTCCAGGAGTTGTTGTTCGGAGAAGGGCACGAAATCATCACCAGCAAACGTGCCGCGACCGCACAATGTCCAGGTGGTACGGGCGCGTTGCGAGTCGCCGGTGATTACTTGAATATGGTTCATCCCGGTGCCAAAATCTGGCTGAGCAACCCGACCTGGGCAAACCATAACACCATCTTTGAGGCCGCCGGCCTGACATGCGAGAAATATGACTATCGTGATCCAGCTACCAACGGTCTGGATTTCGATGCCATGTGCGCTTCGATTAAAATGATCCCGAAAGGGGATGTTATTCTCCTGCACGGTTGCTGCCACAATCCGACCGGCATCGATCCCACCCCGGAACAGTGGGCTACGATAGGTGACCTGCTGGTTGAGAATGGTGTTCTGCCTCTCGTCGATTTTGCTTATCAGGGTCTCGCTGTAGGCGTAGAGGAAGATCGCGCCGGGCTGCTGGAGTTGACCAAGAAGGTCAAGCAGATGCTGATTTGTTCGAGCTTCTCAAAAAATTTCGGTCTCTACCGTGAAAGAACTGGAGCCTTGACCGTTGTTGGCGACAGTGTTGAGCAAGCGTCCACGGTTATGAGCCAGGTCAAGTTGCGGATTCGTTACAACTATTCAAATCCTCCTTCACATGGCGGCCAGATCGTTGCTACCGTACTGGGTGACAAGGAGCTCAGAGCCAAGTGGCTCGACGAAGTTGCCGATATCCGTAACAGAATTAATTCGATGCGTCATCTATTTGTCAAAACTCTTAAAGACAAAGGCGTTGAACAGGACTTCTCCTCGATTATAGAGCAGTGTGGCATGTTTAGCTTCTCCGGTCTGACCAAGGAACAGGTTGATCAGTTGCGTGAGAAATACTCTATTTATATCGTTGGCTCTGGTCGAATCAATGTCGCCGGGATGACGCCTGATAATATGGATCGTCTCTGCGAAGCAATTAAGTCTGTTCTTTGATTGTTTCGTATGATTGATTTATAGCGCCTGTCGTCATCGTGCGGCAGGCACTTTTTTTGACTCCACCTTAGAGAACCATGTTTGGCTCGAGTGCGTCCTGCTGAGATGTGTTCAGCGGGGAGCGTAATACCTCGCAGCTGAAATTGGAGTTGCGGAATACACATCTCTATGGTACAAAATCGTCCAATATGAAATGGAAAAAAAAGGTAAAAATAACCCTCTATCCATCCAGTAAGTAGCTAAGAGTTTGAAATCATTGCGGGAATAACTCAGTGGTAGAGTGCAACCTTCCCAAGGTTGAGGTCGCGGGTTCGAATCCCGTTTCCCGCTCCACAAAATAAAGGGGTTAGGCTATTGCCTAACCCCTTTCTATGTAAATGAGAGTAAAGTACTATAATAAAGGTATAAAAAAGGTAATGGCTCTTCTTGCTCACCTCGCGAGAGAACTTCATATTAGCGAATTATTTATGTCAGGTGCCACACATCAAATAGCTTGCCACGAATGTGACTTGATTCACAATATCCCGGTAATGCCAGCACGGGCCGCGGCTTGTTGTGTGCGGTGCGGTTCGGTACTGTTACAAACCAAGGTTAACAGCATAGATCGCACTTTGGCCTGGACCATCGCCGGGCTGGTACTCTACGCTGTTGCCGTTTCCTTCCCTTTTCTGGCCATGAAAAATGGTCCGATTGGCAATGAAACCGGGCTTCTCAGCGGGATTCAACAACTCACCAATCAAGGCATTATCCCTCTTGCTGTGCTGGTCTTGCTAACCTGCCTTCTGATCCCGCTCATCCAAATGCTCAGCTTGCTCTACATCTTTATCCCCATGAAGCTTAACATCCGAGTCAAATTTGCGATTCCTGTGTTTCGGCTGTTTAAACATGTCAAACCGTGGAGCATGATGGAAATCTACATGCTCGGTATTCTCGTCTCCATCGTCAAACTGGGCGAGATGGCAACGATTGTCCCGGGTCTGGCCGTAATCGCGTTCAGCCTTCTGATCTTTGTGCTGAATTTCGCGCTCTCTTCGGTTGATACGCATATGGTCTGGGAAAGGCTGGAGAGGAAGTCATGAACGCGACTCACGTCTCCGCACGTCAACTTGGTCTGGTCAGTTGTCATGCCTGTCACCTGCTCAGTCGTATGCCGAAAACCTCAGCACATGAAGTTGCTCATTGCTCACGTTGTGGCGAGGAGCTACATCAACGCAAGCCGAACAGCCTCACGCGAACCTGGGCTCTGGTGATTGCGGCCATAATTTTCTATATTCCGGCGAATTACCTTCCAATGACAATCACTTCGACTCTGGGTACTGTCTCGGCTGACACCATCATGAGCGGTGTGATTTACTTTGTACATAATGGTTCTTGGGGAATCGCCCTGGTAGTTTTTGTTGCGAGCGTTCTTGTGCCGATTCTGAAATTTTCCATACTGATTTATCTGTTACTTTCTATCCAATTCAAGTCAATTTGGCGGCCCAAAGAGCGTACTCGACTATACCGATTCACGGAAGCCGTTGGTCGATGGTCGATGCTCGATATCTATGTAGTGACGATTCTGGTCGCCTTGGTTAAACTCGGTGTTCTGGGCAGTATTGAAGCTGGTCCGGCCGCCATCTATTTTGCCGCCGTTGTTGTGATTACCATGATCGCCGCAGCGGGCTTCGATCCGCGACTCATTTGGGATGTTGTGGAAGAGCAAAATGAATAAAGGGGGTCCTGAAATGAAGCATGTTGAACAAGCTCCTGAAGCGCAGGTGAAGACCCAACGCAGCTTTTCGATCATCTGGGTTGTACCGATCATCGCGCTTTTGATCGGCGGCTGGCTCACCTTCAAGGCTATGTCTGAGAAGGGGCTGGAAATAACGATCTCGTTCGAGACAGCCGATGGCCTCGAAGCAGACAAAACCAAGATTAAATTCAAGGATGTTGAGATCGGCAAGGTGACCAGCCTGGAGCTTAAGAAAGATCTTTCAGGTGTTGTCGCAACTGTTGAAATGCATAATAATGCTGATAACTACCTGACTGAGAATACCCGTTTCTGGGTTGTCCGGGCTCGTGTCGCAGCGGGTGAAGTCTCTGGACTCGGGACGCTTTTCTCAGGTGTCTATATAGGTTGTCTCCCTTCTACGGAGGGGAAAGAACAGAGAAGTTTTAAGGGACTTGATAAACCGCCGGTTATCACAGATGGCTTGCCTGGTAATTACTTTATTCTCAAATCAAAAACACTCGGTTCACTCGATCTTGGCTCTCCAGTTTACTATCGCGGCATTAAAGTAGGTCAGGTTGTTGACTATGACTTTGATGAAAACGCTGAATCTGTTCTGGTCAAAGTCTTTATAAATGACCCTTTCCATAACAACGTCCGTCAGAATACGCGTTTCTGGAACGCAAGCGGTATTGATTTCACTATGGACGCGACCGGTATCAAGATGGACACCCAATCTCTGGTTTCAATCATGATGGGGGGAGTTGCATTCGATCTGCGTAAACACGATCAACCAGGAGCACAGGCTGAGAAGAACCAGGAATTCCGACTCTATTCGGATCAGGAAAGTAGCAAGGAAGACGCCTACGTCATAAAACAATATTTTTTGATGTACTTTAATCAGAGTGTCCGCGGCCTGTCGCCAGGAGCTCCGGTTGAAATTATGGGTATCAAGGTTGGTGAAGTCGTCAGTATTGAACTGCAGTATGATATGAAAAACATTGATTTCCGTATCCCCGTTTTGATGTATCTTGAACCTGAACGTTTACAAACCTTGATCAGTGAAGAAGGGAAAGTTATCAGTGGTGAAGCAAAAGAGGGTGAACTCGAAGCACAGCAGGAAGACAGAACTGCTCAGCTTGAAATAACAAAATCCCTGATTACAAAAGGTTTCCGCGCTCAGTTAAAAAGCGAGAATCTGCTGACTGGCCAGCTTTATATTGACGTCGTCCTTTACCCCGATGCGCCTCCTGCAGAGCTTAAAATGTCGAATGGTTATGCGGTTTTCCCGACGACACCTGAGCAGCTCGAACAGATTGTCCAACGGGTCGATAGTATACTCAAGAGCGTCGAGAAGGTCCCGTTTGAGGCTATCGGTAAAGACTTGCAGGTAGCCGTTGTGTCATTAACAACCATGCTCGATGAGATAAAAGTCCTGTCGGGTAATGTCAACCAAGAGACAATGCCAAAGGTCAATGCTTCGTTTGATAAGTTTGAAGAAGCAATGGAAGGTATAAAATCGACTTTAGGCCCCGATTCTGCACTTAACTACAATGCTCGCAAGGTTACGAGCGAGATGTTATTAGCAATTCGTTCTCTCCGCTCGATACTGGAGTACCTGGAGAAAGACCCACAAGCTTTGCTGCTTGGTAAGGAGAGAGATAAATAATGATGAGAAATTCTATACGCACTGTCAATAAATTGTTATTTGGGCTGCTGAGTGTGCTTCTGATTTCCGGATGTCTCGGGCGCAGTTCTCCTGAGGTTACCTACTACAGCCTTCTGACAATGGAACAGTTGGGAGAAACGCAAGCAATTGCGTCCCTTTCGGACGTTAACTTGGGCGTCGGTCCCATCACGATACCAGACAGCTTGAAGCGTTCGCAGGTTGTTTCTCGGACTCATGGTAACCAGTATGCTTTTGATGAGTTCAATCGCTGGGTCGGGGTTCTGGAAATGGATATAACTTCTGTTTTGGGTGACAATCTTGGCGCGTTGCTTGGTGTCGAGAATGTCGGGTTTTTCCCCTGGATGCATCATTTCAAACCGACTTATCGGATTGCGGTTGATATCGTACGACTGGATGGTTCTCTAGATAGTGAGGCCGTCTTGAGTGCCCGTTGGACAGTTTCTGGTGACGACAGCAATAAATTTCTTGCAGCAGGGAAGAGTGATTATCGACAGCCTTTGGACGATGCCAGTTATGCGGCACTGATCAAAGCAGAGAGTCAGCTTATCGTTTCATTGAGCCGAGAAATCGCAGATAAAATTGTTGCTCTACCCAAATAGACTTAACTGATGTCCTCGCAAAAAAAACCAGGAACAACCACAAAGGCCCCAAGGTACAAAGTTGACCTGCTGAAGTTATGCTTTTTATTATTGGTGCCTTAGTGTCTTGGCGGCTAATACTCGGTTTTTGCGAAAGAGTCTTAACTTATTTGTTCTTAAAGAGTAATCGACGCAACTCATGATATTCAAGATACTGATGTCTCTTTCGTTAATGTGTTACATCATGCCATGCATGTCTCTGTCCGCTGAAGCAGGTGGTACTGAGGCTGGTCGTTGGAGTGACACAAAGCTCACGCAAATCATCCTGTCTGCAGATCAATATGACAATCCCGGTGACCGGATTGTCGAGATTTCAGGGTACTTTATCAATACACTTTACGTAGCTGATACCTTGGTTGGTAGTCCGCAAATACCGGAACAACTGGTCATTAACTTGACTGAGCTCGATTGTTTTACTTTCCTTGACGTAGTCGAAGCGTTGCGTCGAGCGTCATCTGGAGAGAATTTCTCCGAGCAATTAAAGAATGTCCGCTATCGTCATGGCACGGTTGCTTATGAAGCGCGCAGGCACTTTTTCAGCGACTGGGTCACCGATGATGCCACATCAATCAGCGATGTCACTGCAGGAGTCGGTCAGGGGAGAGCCCGGGCTGTCGTCAAGCAACTCAATCGTAAGATTGATGGTACTCGTTGGTTGCCAGGAATAACTGTTACTCCGCGCGAAGTTCTTTACATTCCCACTGATAAGATAAATGAGGCGCTGCTTTCAGCACTGCAATCGGGTGATTATGTCGGCATCTACAGTGAACATGATGGACTTGATGTCAGCCACACAGGATTGATCGTTAAAAATATGGGCAAGGTTATGCTACGCCATGCCTCGTCGCGTCGTGGCGTAGAACGGGTCGTTGATGAAGAGCTGTTAGAGTATTTACAGGGCAAGCCGGGATTGGTTGTGTATCGCGTTAAACCATGACAAGCATTATGGACAACGTTGCACGGAGAAAGCTGACCGAGCACCAAGATTCTCGGTGATAACCGTTGAACCGGGTTCGTCACCAACCTTCGTAATTTAGCAGGAGTTCAGATACGATCTCGGTGCATTCATGGTCGAGATCAAACGTTAACCCGCAGAGAGATTTGTGACACTCAATGCGATTGGCCAACTCTTCACCCCAAGCGGGGTCGTAAAAGCTGACCATGGCTGCCAGAAACTGTTCTTCTCCTTCGCTTTCATCAGCAAACGCGGCATCGACAACAACCTTCAGTGGTCGTAAATCATCTTTTTGGTTTGCTGTTTGCGGCGTTTCTGGACCAAAAAAACGTGGTCCAAGGAAATCTACCCCTCGTTTCCATGCTTGCAGAAAACGTGAATGTTTTTCATCTGACTGCTGCAGTACATTCAGTACATTGTCTTTGGGCATGGTATCCCCTCGCTTGTTGCGGTGTAAGGCCAGCAATTGATGACTTCTCTGTATTTTATCAAAGAAAAATCAATTTGCTGTGTAGCGGGAATGTTATGTAAAGATCGGATCTAAAATCAAAGAAATGCCGCTCTGTTAAGAGGAAATGGAGATCTCGACATTAAGCTCTTCAGCAACGATGTTCAACCCTTCTTCAAAGGCTTCTGATGAAGTCGATTCAGGAACCTGAATGTGAATATCCATAAGGTAAAGAGCTGTGCCACTCTCCGGAGTTACCTTCATCGTTGATTTCAGATCGACAATATTCAACGAATTGGAAGCAAGAAATTGGCTGATTTTGAAAACGATGCCAGCTTGATCCATCCCTTCGACGTGCAATGTGCAAGTAGAAAAATCTCTCTGGATTGGCAGGTGGCGCTCTTTAAGTGGGCGAATGAAAGTAGAAATATTGCTCTGCTGCTCAAGGTCGCGGCCTTTTTCAACAAGAGTTGAGACGATATTGTCGTCGTTGGATGAAAAGAGCAGGTTGATGGTAAATTCGTCGGCCAGCATCGACATGGTTGTGTCTTCAAGGTTACAGTTATTCTCATACAAAAGCTGTGTTACATCAGCAACAATACCAGGTCTGTCTTTGCCAAACGCGGTCATAATATATCGTTTCTGCATATCTACCTCCATTTATTGATCTGCTGATAACTTAAAAGTGCCCCATTTTCGCATGTCTTGCTAGTTACATCAATCGTTTCTCTGCCCGTAAATTTGTTTACTGTACGAGCCAAATATGAAAATGTGTATTTATGGAACATGAACAGCCAATGTTTGTGGTAATCTCTGCATGTAATTATTGCAAACAACTTTTATCTGGAGAGATCTTATGAGCGATCAGAACGAAAAGAAAGAAGAACAGGAAGAAATTGGTCTTTATGAAAAATTGGCCTCTCGCACCGCTGATATTCTGGAAGAGGGAAAGAAGACTTTTGATGAAGCGCTTAAAAAGGCTAAAGAAGAACTTTCAGCAGCAGGTGATTTTTCACGAGAGCAAGCAGACAAGCTTGGTGAGTATGTTCGTCGAGACTTGAAAGAGAATGCCGAGAAAGCCAAAACCGCTGTTATAAAAGCTGTAGAACCACAGCGCGTCGCTACAGGTGTGCAGAGTGCTTTTACGCGAATCCTTACAACTGCCGCTGAAACGCTTACGGAACTTGCAGAGAAATCAGAAAAGTCACTGGAGTTTAAGACTGGAGAGATCACCAGTCAGGGAACCTTGACCTGTAAAAATTGCGACGCAGAAATGCAGATGACTAAAACAACCCGGATTCCTCCTTGCCCAAAGTGTCATAAAACTATTTTCCGTAAATCATATTAAATCACAATCAAAAGAGTTGTGGGCTTCCTGAGCAATGATCTAAGGAAAAAAATGTAATTGCCACCAAGACACGAAGGCTCCAAGAACTGCTTTTTGGGTCAATCAACCAATCCTGTAAGTCTTTGTTTCTTTGAATATATATTTATCCAGTCATTGCTTTGTGACTTGGTGCCTTTGAGATTGCACTTTGTTTTTCAGCTGTTTTACTTAAGAATCCATGTACAAAGGTAGGGATGTCACTAATGAAGATTGAATGGTATCCGGGACATATGGCGAAAGCCAAGCGGCTGATTGCCGAAGTGATGCCGAAAATCGATGTGGTCATCGAAGTTCTTGATGCGCGTCTGCCGATTTCCAGTGCCAACCCGATGCTGGAGAAACTCCGTGGCCAGAAGCCTTGCATCAAAGTCCTGAACAAATGTGATTTGGCTGATCCTGATGTGACCAACTCATGGGTTGAGTATTTCGATCAAATGAAAGGGGTGAAGGCGATTCCCCTTGAGGCAAAGAAGCGTTCAGCTACTGCCCAGATTCCAAAACTTTGCCGTATCATCGTTCCTCATCGTGGCGTGCCCGGGAAAACTTTGCGGGCCATGGTCGTTGGTATTCCAAATGTTGGGAAATCAACCTTGATTAATACTTTGGCTGGTAAAAAAATGGCGCGCGTCGGCGATAAACCGGCGATTACGACTTGCCATCAACAGATTGATCTGCGCAACGGTATTCATCTGGCTGACACGCCCGGCCTGCTCTGGCCGGATATTCGCAATCAGAAGAGCGCTTACCGATTAGCCGTCAGCGGTGCGATAGGCGAGGGTGGCATGGATTATATGGAGGTGGCACTTTTTGCCGCGGATCATCTTATGAAGTGTTACCGTGAGCCACTTGCTGCCCGTTATAAACTCACCGAGATGCCGGAAAGCGCTTCTGCCCTGATTGATGCGATCGGTCGCAAGCGTGGATGTCTGATAGCAGGTGGCAAGGTTGATCAACTGCGTGCGTCAGAATTGCTTCTGCGAGAAATGCGCGCCGGATTAATCGGTCGGATCAGTCTGGAAATGCCTGGAGCCGATGTAACCGAAGAGGGTGCATGTGACAGCTGAGGAACTTGGAAAACTCATGAAGTCCGGGCAGGCTCCAGTCCTCCTGGATGTTCGAAGTGGCTCCGAGTTCAACTCTGGACACATCTCTGGAGCGATACATGCACCTTTGACCAATGTTTTGAAAGCAACGTCAGTCGCTTCCAAAAACAAGCAGGATCTGTTGGTCCTCATTTGTGAACATGGCCCCCGTGCGCAGCTAGCCAAGGCTCTGCTTAAGTGGAATGGCTACAAAAACATCGAATTGCTGAATGGCCATATGGCTCATTGGCGCCACTCGGGAAGAGCTGTGTTGAAGAATCAGCAATAGCAGGCGATGCCAGTCGGTCATGTTGCTAGCTGATGCTTTCCAGAAATCAATTCTATGAATCATCTGCAGGAAGAAAAACAGTGAATTCTCTGCCGGACTGAATCTATGCATATCCCCCCTTATGAACGTCCCTGGTATCTCTGCAACTCGCATTTTGAAACAATTTGGCCGTCACTGTTCAGGAGGGTGGAACAGCCCAATTATCGTCGCGAGCGTATCACCACGAATGATGATGACTTCCTTGATCTTGACTGGTTGCAGTCCAAGAGTAAACATCTGACAATTATTTCTCACGGCCTGGAGGGCGATTCTCGCAGGAATTATGTTGTGGGCATGGCGAACGCCCTGGCAGTTAATGGTTGGGACGTCTTGGCCTGGAACTTCCGCGGTTGTGGGGGTGAGATGAACCGTCAGCCACGCTTTACCCACAATGGAGCGACTGACGACCTCGATGCTGTGGTTCGTCATGCGCTGAAAACACACGCTTACAAGACAATCTCTCTGGTTGGTTTCAGTATGGGGGGAAATCTCTCGCTGGTGTATCTTGGACGCGATTCGGATCGCGTTCCTGCTGAGGTTAAAGCTGCGATCTGTTTCTCGGTTCCTTGCCATCTGGCAGATGCTTCATCGTGCCTGGCTAAGACGGGCAATGCCGTCTACATGCGCCGTTTTTTGCATCTTATGGGGAGGAAGGTGCGCCTCCAGTCTAAGAAATTTCCAGATCAATTCCCTTGTGCGGATTATCATAAACTAAAGACATTCAGCGATTTTGATAGTCGCTACACAGCGCCTTTGCATGGTTTTCGTGACGCACAACACTATTGGGATGAATGCAGCAGTAACCGTTATCTAGATGCCATTCGTCTGCCCGTCTGGATTGTTAATGCCCGTAATGACCCTTTTCTTCCTTCTTCCTGCTATCCTGATTTAGATCAGCATGGTAACGCCTATGTGTCACTGATAACACCGGAGCATGGCGGCCATTGCGGTTTCTCAACGGTTGGCGCTGGCAGTCCTTATTGGTCTGAGAATCTTACCGTTAATCTCCTCTCTTCACTTCATTTCTAGAATATTCTCTTCAGTTTTTGTCCGTCAAAGAATGTTTAATCTCTCATAAATAATAGCGTCTTGACGGTGTGCTTCAGTAAAGAGTCATGCTATACTTCTTAATCATTTTGACGGAGAAACCTTGATGCAAAGTTTTACAATAATTTTTGCTCATGGACGCGAAAGTGGGCCATGGGGAATAAAGATCAGAGCGCTCGCTAAAATTGCTGAGCAACTTGGCTGCCGGGTCATCAGTCGCGATGACAGTGATAACCGCGATCCTGAATTGCGCGTTGTCCGGTTGATCGATGAAGTCAAGTCTATTGAGGGGCCGGTTGTGTTGGTTGGCTCAAGTATGGGTGGTTATGTTGCGACAGTTGCTTCTCAAGTCGTACGACCGGTCGGCTTGTTCTTGATGGCCCCGGCATTTGGCCTGCCTGGTTATGTAAATCAGGCACCCATACCGATTGGCCGTGAGTTGACCGTTGTTTATGGCTGGGATGATGATGTTGTACCGCTTGAGCCGGTGCTTGCTTTTGCCAAAAAGCATCAGGCTCAGATGCACCTTGTCCCGGCAGGGCATGCTCTTCTGGAGCAGGTGGCTTGTCTGACGCAAATATTTGATGCTTTTCTTGGCCGCTGTCTGCAGCTTGATTGTGCTGCGGCAAACGAACGACTCCTATCCACTTTTTAGTTTTAACCTCCGGATATTTTGAGTTTCTATGGCTAGCAAAGAAAGAATTGACAAACTGATGGTTCAGCAGCAGTTGGCTGGTTCGCGTGAACGGGCCAGAGCCCTGATTCTGGCTGGCCGCGTCCTGGTTGATGATCAGGTCGTCGACAAAGTCGGTACCCAGGTTTATCTTGAGGCTGCCATTCGCCTGCGCGGTGAGGATATCTCCTTTGTTTCCCGCGGCGGATTGAAGTTAGCCAAAGCTCTGGAGCTTTTTGATGTTGTCGTTGCAGGGCGAATTGCCATTGACGTTGGCGCTTCAACGGGTGGGTTTACCGACTGTTTGTTGCAAAACGGTGCGACGAAGGTCGTTGCTGTTGATGTTGGCTACGGTCAGTTAGCGTGGAAACTGCGTGATGACGACAGAGTGATCAACCTTGAACGCACCAACATCAGACATTTGACATCTGAACAACTTGAAGTAACTCCTGAGCTTGCTGTCATCGATGCCTCATTTATCTCGCTGGAAAAGGTCTTGCCAGCCACCCTTGCTCTGCTGAAGCCCGGTAGTGATGTTGTCGCACTGATCAAGCCGCAATTTGAAGTAGGCAAAGGGCAGGTGGGTAAGGGAGGCGTTGTCCGTGACCCGAAACAGCACCTCCAGGTAGTCGAAAAAATCAAACTTCTGGCGGCAGAGCTTGGCTGCCAGGTCGTGGACGTTTGTGAGAGCCCGCTCCTCGGCCCGCAGGGTAATCGTGAATTCCTGATTCATCTGCGCATGGCGGCGGTCTCTTG
>JAGXHM010000114.1 GCA_024636155.1 Deltaproteobacteria bacterium | reverse complement strand
TCTTTGTGTGTATCTAGTCCGACGTATTTGCTAAACTCATACATGACCTGTCCTCCTCGATTATGGCTCTGTTCTAAGGGTGTCCAACCTCAAGAATAACCCACGTCTTCGAGGTTGGACAGGTCAATACATGATGTCTAGCAGTTTGTCGGCTTAAGCGTTATGACGTGTAATAGTTACGCACAATGTCACCTTGCAAAAGCCTCGGATGGTACATATCAACCTGTTAAGACCTGCTTTTGCCCCTGACTACTAATTGGTACAACTTTTGCGTTAAGCTTTCAACATCATCTCATTGAATCCAGCGTACAAAACATGATATTTTTTTTGCCGCGCGATAAAGCCCGGCTCACCTTGATAACTCTTGTCGCCCTTAAGTTTTTTTGCCAATTTGGCCGGATTGGGCAACCTTTGGGATGACTGAATTATTGCTTTCAGTACGAAACATTTTCTGTTATTATCTAAACGTTTAATTGCATTTAGTTATACTTAACTACCATCAATTTGGATGTAAACGTTGACTGGCACTAAGTCGCTTTGCTATTTCAAAGCATCATATTAGATCTCAAAAACGTACCGTATAGTTGATAACGAGTTAGATGAGTTTACTTCTAAGGGGATGCAAATGGAAAACAATTCAAAAAAGGGTTTCTTGGTCGTGAGTTTTTGCAAGCTTGTGGCGGTATTTTTTATCCTGACGTTGGTCGGATGTGGCACAAGTGGAGGCGGTGACGGTGGTGACGGTGACGTCACAATTGGAACCATGGTCCTGACGTCAGAGCTCGGCAGCGATGAAATTCTGGCAAAATGGGCCACGACAACCATCACAGCTAAAGCATTAGACGTTGATGATGGAACAGAGGTTACCTTTACCGCAACTGGCGGACGCATTAACAATGCGAAAATGAATAACGGCGAGGCCACGACAACCTTCTATGCGATAGATTCTGGTGGCCAGATTAACATTACAGCAACAACGACAGACTCGCTCGGCAATTCATTGCAGGATACAATTACAGTGAAAGTTGAGGAAGATCCCTACGCAATAACGTTAAAGAGTGACCTGCCTTTGGGCACGGAATTGACGCAAGGTGGCCAGACCACTATAACAGCAACCGTTTATGGCAGTGATGGCATTGTCGTTACTGATGGTACCGAAGTGAGGTTTACCGCAACCTCCGGGGTTGTATCCTCATCAGTCGCAACGGTTTCAGGTATTGCAACAGCCATCTTCAACGCAGCCTCTTCTGGTGGCATTGTGACAATTACCGCAACAGCTGCGGAAGTTTCTGCGGAGGCAACCATCAAAGTTGCATCTGGCCCTGCTACCTATATTGCCTTGGTCAGTGTTACTCCCGACATTATTGGTCTCAGAGGTACGGGGGTCAATGAGGTCGCAACCCTTGTTTACAACGTTAAAGATGGCGGCGGAAATCCAGTGTCAGATGGGCAAGAAGTCATGTTCAGTCTGAGATCACCCGCCGGTGGCGGAGAGTTCCTTTCTACAAATTTGGCAATTACTGTTGGTGGCGAAGTCTCTGTATCATTGACCAGCGGTACGATCGCCGGTGTGGCAACCGTTACGGCATCATCAAGCAACGGCGCGAGCACCGTTTCCACCGAAACACGTGTGACCATGGGTTATGGCCGTCCGGATCAGCGGCACCTCAGCATTGCCTTTGAGAAGCTCAACATTCCTGGCCTAATAGAGTTCGGTATCGAGAATGGTATCACAGCCTATATTGCCGATCGCTATTCAAATCCGATCCCTGCTGGCAATCCGGTTTATTTCGCCAGCGCTTGCGGCACCATGGCTCTGACCGACATTGACGGTGTCTCAACCAACCTCACCAATGCATTTGGCCAGGCAACGGCCACATCAATCACCGGGAAACCGATCGAGCCTAATGGTCTGTGTCGTATGCTCATCTGGACAGAGGGAGAGGAAGCCTGGGTCGATTCGAACGCGAATGGTTTTTACGACGACGGCGAGCCACATC
Organism: Deltaproteobacteria bacterium; assembly: GCA_024636155.1. GTDB lineage: Bacteria > Desulfobacterota > Desulfuromonadia > Desulfuromonadales > BM103 > M0040. The sequence continues at coordinate 23,548 of JAGXHM010000114.1, read as the reverse complement.
AAGGGGTTGGTGAACCCTACATCGATTCCAACAACAATGGGCTTTACGACATAGCGACCGAAACCTATTTTGACCTGGATGGAAATGGGGTCTATACCCCGGTAGATAACATCTGGGATGCTGACACTTTCGTCTGGGTCGATGATGCTATAAGATGGTCTGCTAACACAGCAGCTTCAACCATTACTCCGCAGGACTTTACTTTGTCCTTTGGTCAATCACAGGCTTTGGATTTTACCGTTGCTGACATTAATGGGAATCCACTCCCTGCTGGTACAAAAGTTTTAGTAAAGGGGAATTCTAGTGATGGTGTTTTGACTGGTGAGACTGATTTTACAATTCCTGATTCTGTTTATCCTGGTCCAGGCACAACTGACTTTAGTGTATCTCTCACATCCGATTATGCTGGTACTGCAACTGATGTTGACTTCACTGTAACTGTGTCCATAGATGCAGTTATCAATGGCTCAACTTCGTCAAGTGTGACAGGACAACTCCTTGCAACACCAGAGGACCTCACCCCGAGCGCAAAGGCGGACAGCGTCACAGCAACCGCAGGCAGCCCGTCAATCACCGCCTATGTCATGTCTAACGACGTATTGGGCGACCTGCCGACAAGTGTTACAAGTGCTTACGAGGAAGGTCTTGGTACCCCCATCACCGTTGGCAGGGCTTTTACAGCAGCGTCGGGTAACAGACTGTCCCTGAGTTCCAGTGGTGTAGCTAATTACACTCCGACAAATGTTGGTGTAGACAAGATCAACTACACCATTACAGATGCAAATGGCGATATGAGCAGTGCTGTGCTGACGATCACAGTTGCGGCTCCTGCCCCATAGGGAAGTAGCGAGGGCCCTTCACCGAAGGTGAACTGTAGATGAAACGAAGGGGCTTGGTTTTTCCAAGCCCCTTTCATATTGTGTTGAGACAAAAAAGGGAGCCCATATAAACGGGCTCCCTTTTCCTATCGACTTCTAAACTGATTTCTAATAACGATAAGAATCTGGTTTGTAAGGCCCCTCTGCCGGTATCCCAATATAAGCAGCCTGTTCAGCAGTCAAAGTCGTCAATTTTGCCCCCAGTTTACCAAGATGTAAACGAGCCACCTTCTCATCAAGAGTCTTCGGCAACACATAGACGTTATTTTCATAGTTATCACCACGTAAGAAAAGCTCAATCTGCGCCATCACCTGATTGGTGAAGCTGTTCGACATGACAAAGGAGGGATGACCAGTGGCACAACCAAGGTTAAGCAACCGTCCCTCAGCCAACACAATGATCGCATGACCATCAGCAAAGACCCATTGATCAACCTGATTACCGTGTTCACGTGGGTTCTTGATGTTAATCTTTTCAATTCCAGGAACTTTCGCCAAGGGCGCCATCTCGATCTCATTGTCAAAATGGCCGATATTGCCAACAATGGCATTATGCTTCATCTTCTTCATGTGCTCGACCCGGATGACATCTTTGTTGCCAGTAGTGGTCACAAAAATATCGGCATATTCGACCACATCTTCCAGAGTTTTTACTTCATAACCTTCCATCAACGCCTGCAAGGCACAGATCGGATCAATTTCGGTAACGATAACCCGAGCCCCCTGCCCGCGCAGCGACTGGCAACAGCCTTTGCCGACATCTCCATAGCCACAGATCACTGCGACCTTGCCAGAGATCATAACGTCGGTAGCCCGCATGATGCCGTCAACCAGACTGTGACGACAACCGTAAACGTTGTCGAACTTGCTCTTGGTGACTGAATCGTTGACATTCATCGCCGGGAACGGCAGTTTGCCTTCTTTCTGCAACTGATAAAGGCGATGGACGCCGGTTGTGGTTTCCTCGGTGACTCCTTTGATCGAATGACAGATGGCAGTCCAATCAATGGTCTTCCCTTCAATAGAACTCTTGAGGCAACTGATCATTTCGAGCCAATCCTCTGGATCGTCTGCTTTGCTGTCCGGCACACCTTGCTTCTGCCATTCGGAGCCGTAAAGCACCATCATGGTCGCATCGCCGCCATCATCGAGGATCATATTCGGCAGCTGCCCGTCCGGCCAGTTCAATGCCTGTTCGGTACACCACCAGTATTCATTAAGTGTTTCCCCCATCCAGGCAAAGACTGGAACACCTTTGGGATTCTCTACCGTACCGTCACGACCGACAGCAACAGCTGCAGCAGCCTGATCCTGGGTCGAAAAGATGTTACATGAAGCCCAACGCACTTGCGCACCGAGATCGAGCAGGGTTTCAATAAGCACTGCCGTCTGGATCGTCATGTGCAAGGAACCGGTGATGCGGGCGCCTTTGAGTGGGTACTGATTACGGTATTCCTCACGCAGCGCCATCAAGCCCGGCATTTCAACTTCAGCCAGTTCAATTTCCTTGCGCCCCCAGGCTGCCAGGGAAAGGTTCAGCACTTTAAAATCTTGATTGTTGTTCATATGCAAGGTTCTCCTCTATCGGTATTACGATATTAAATACCGGTTTCGTAGGTTAAATTCAGGTTCAGGGTTATATCACTCATCAGAAGGCCTATCAAATACTATTCTCAGCTGCCAGGCGAACCAGATCCGAACCAACAGTGCCGTTAATGTACGACCGATCCAATGATTCGTCAATGGTTCAAACCAACGATCAAACCACTTTAACCAGCGACCAGCAGAAGGCTCTAAATCAATACCCTCGCGAAAAGCCTTGTGGCAGTCCAGTGCCAAACCAAGTTGCCAGGCCTGGCTACGCACGTATCCACCGGTCGCCATCCAGATTCCCCAACGTCTTCTAATCGTCATCTCTCCCAGAAGAGTTCTTACTAACTGCAAGAACGGTAATAATTGCAGCGGTTGCGCGCGATCCTGTTGGCGATAGACATCAGGGGCTTTGACAAAGAACTCAAGCCAACCGATGGCATGGAAGTTCATCATTAATGCATTGAGTGTCTGCCGCGCCTTCAGCCCTTCAACTTGAAAACGTCGGGCAGAGGTCACAACCTCGCCTGGCAGAAGCAACCATTGACCGGTGGCGCATATTTTATCTGCAAGCGCAGTGTCTTCCATAACCTGTAAGTCTTCTCGAAACAGACCGACCTTGTCGAAGTATGACTTTGTCAGCAGCATCCCTTGATCGCCATTGATGGTTCCAGAACGGCTGAGAGAAGCTTTGGTTTCATAATAAAAGAAGCCAAAATGCCTTTCACCTGCAGCAGAATCAAAACGCAGTGAGAAATGGCCTGCCACAGCATCTGAAGCCTTTTGTCGGTGCTGGCTGAGCATAAAGCCATGGGCTTTTTGCAACAGGTTGGTATCCCCAAGCCGGCTGTCTGCATGTAAGAAAAGTAGCCAATCAGAATTTGCGGCCAAAGCGCCTGCATTTAGTTGTCGCCCTCTGCCACTCGGTCCAACATGGCATACACCCCTCAATCGACCCGAAGCAAAGAAGTCTCTGGCGAGCGAACACGTGGCATCGACCGAACCGCCATCAGAAACAATGACTTCGAAGGAGAGCCCCTGCTGACTAACAAGGTCACCAAGCAAGAGAGGCAAAACCTCTTCCTCGTTGAGAGCGGGGATTATGATCGACAGGTCAGGTTTCGGCATAATCAAGCCGTTGACGACTTAAAAGACTCAGCAAACGAATAAAACGTAAACGGGCGGATCGAAAAACGATCCGCCCATTCAATGACGATTCAACCAAAGGCGCGATCAGAGACCTGCGCGCTGCCGCAAAGAGTCGATGCGATCAGTGCGCTCCCAGGTGAATTCCGGCAACTCACGACCAAAATGTCCATACGCTGCGGTCTTCAAATAAATCGGACGTAGCAGATCGAGGGTTTCGACGATAGCACGGGGGCGCATATCGAATTCATCACGAACCACCCTGGCAATATCATTGGATGGTATCTTACCTGTACCATACGTGTTGATCATAACCGAAACCGGTTCAGCAACACCGATAGCATATGCCAGCTGAACCTCGCATTTATCTGCGAGGCCTGAGGCAACAATATTCTTGGCAACATAACGTGCCATATAAGAAGCACTACGGTCGACCTTGGAAGGGTCCTTGCCAGAGAAAGCGCCACCACCATGGGAGCCTTGGCCACCATAAGTATCAACGATAATTTTACGTCCGGTCAAACCACAATCGCCCATCGGCCCGCCGATGACAAAGCGACCGGTCGGGTTGATGAAGTACTTGGTCTTTTCGTCGAGTAGTTCAGCAGGAATCACTTTACGAACAACTTCTTCGATGAGCCCTTCTCTTAGCGTTTCATAGGTAACATCCGGTGTATGTTGGGAAGAAAGAACGACTGTGTCGACCCGAACCGGCTTGTCATCGATGTACTGAATTGACACCTGTGATTTACTATCAGGACGCAGGAAATCGAGGATACCTGTCTTGCGCACATCGGCAAGACGTTTGGTTAACTTATGAGCGAAGGTGATCGGCATCGGCATCAGTTCAGCTGTTTCATTACAGGCATAGCCGAACATCAGCCCCTGATCGCCAGCGCCCTGCTCCGCAAATAACCCCTCGCCTTCAGTCACACCCTGGGAGATGTCGGGAGACTGGCGATCAATAGTGGTTAAAACTGCGCAGGTTTCATAATCAAACCCCATGGAGGAATCGTCATAACCGATCTCTTTGATGGTTTCACGAACGATCACTGGAATATCAACATATGCGGTCGTGGTGATCTCACCGGCAATCATTGCCATACCGGTCGTCACGAGTGTCTCACAGGCAACCCTGGCCTTAGGGTCCTGGGCGATTATTGCATCGAGGATAGCATCCGAAATCTGATCAGCGACCTTGTCAGGATGCCCCTCCGAGACTGATTCAGAGGTGAAGAGAAAATCTGTCATAGCCATAAGTCATACTCCTTAAAGTGCTTTACAAGAGCCGGAACATTAATCTTTTACACCAACACTGTCAAGTGCTTAGCTATTCTTTCCAGAACTCGCAGTGGAAAAAAGGATGAACACTTCACCAATTTCTAGAGGCGTGTTTCAGGAAAAATCTGAGGGTACAGCTGGTGCATTTCCCTTTCGAGCGTCGCAACGACCTCAGCGGCCGTTGCCAGAGTTACGAGCTTATCGAGGATCTGTTTGACCTCCAAAAGATCAACCTGCCGCACGATCCGCTTGACCCGGGAAATATTGACGGCATTCATGGACAGATCGCTGAAACCAAGTGCAATCAGGACCAAAGAGTAGAGGTCCTCTCCTGCCATCTCTCCACACATACCGACTTCGATGCCAGCTGACTTTGCTGCCCGACAAATCATCAACAATGCCTGTAGAACAGCTGGGTGCATCGGCTCATAGAGATAAGCAACATGCTCGTTACCACGATCAATCGCCAGACAATACTGGATCAGATCGTTGGTCCCAACGGAGAAAAAATCAACTTCTTTTGCCAGCAAATCGGCGATCAAAACTGCGGCTGGAGTTTCAATCATAATACCGACTGCAACATTTTCACCACAAGCGATACCAGCCGAGATCAGATCCTGACGTTCTCTCTCGAGAAACACCTTGCAGTCACGCACTTCGGCGACTCCGGAGATCATTGGAAACATAATGCGAACAGTGCCGAACGCAGAAGCTCTGAGGATTGCTCGCAGCTGGGTTCTGAAAAGGTTGATTTCCTTAAGCGAGAAACGAATGGCACGCAGACCCATGGCTGGGTTGACTTCGTCGGCGAGGTTTAATTCAGGGACAAATTTATCACCACCAACATCAAGGGTTCGGATAGTCACCGGGAAAGGTGCCATTCTCTCCACGGCCGAGCGATAGACCTCAAACTGCTCTTCTTCGGAAGGAGGTCCCTCACCCAGCATAAAGAGAAACTCGGTACGAAACAGGCCGATTCCCTGAGCTCCCTGCTCCCGTGCCGCCGTTATTTCTTCAACAAAATCGATATTACTTCGCAGGGCCAGGAGATAACCGTCCTTGGTTTGTGCTGGCAAGCTGCGAAACTGGATAAGCTCAGACTCAAGATAGTCGTAATGCTGTTTCTTTATCAGATACTCGCGGAAGGTCTCGGCCGACGGGTTGAGGATCACCGTGCCGGTACTACCGTCAATAATCATTGGGGTCCCGTCTGGCACGAGAGAGGTGATGGTCTCCAATCCAACGACAGCGGGGATACCGAGCGAGCGAGCCAGAATTGCAGTATGCGATGTACGACCGCCGATATCGGTCACGAACCCGACGACCTTTGACCTGTCGATCTGCACTGTATCGGCAGGCGAAAGGTCATGGGCAACGACAATGACATGTTCTTTGACATCGGCCAGTGATTCGCGTGTTTCACCCAGCAAATTGCACATTAATCGATCACCGATCGAGTCGATGTCCGATCGACGTTCCCGCAGGTACTCGTCGCTGATCTTGTCAAACACCCGTCGCAGCTTGCGCAAGACCCGGTTCAAAGCGCCTTCGGCGTTGATCAACTCCTCACGAATCAGACCAAGAGTCTCTCCGATCAGCATTTCATCATCAAGGATCAGCAAATGAGTATCAATAATATAGAGATGCTCAGTAAGCTCTTTGCTATCGGCCTGAGCCTTGACTTCAAGCAGTTGGGACTTGGATTTCACGACCGCATCTGTAAACGCAGTAATCTCCGGATCAACTTCCTCAGGAGAAATACGGCGCTCAATAACGGCCATCCGGTTACGGTTAACCAGGTGGCTCCTGGAGATCGCAATCCCGGGGGCTGCAGCAATACCAACAAGCATAGTATCTTCTGTTATATCAATCTTCACCGAAGCCATCATTGATCAAAGTCCCGATTACCTTTATTGCCTCTTTAGCGTCTGCACCAGACACCGTCACATAAATAAGCGATCCTTGCGGAGCTGCCAGCATCAGCAACCCCATAATACTTTTGCCGTTTACTTCATCACCGTCTTTCTCTATGGTCACATCCGATGAAAACCGGTTGGCTGTCTGGACCAGTTGAGCGGCAGCCCTGGCATGCAGACCCAAGCGATTCACAATCTTGAATTCCGATTTTTCTGTCGTCATAGCATCCCCTCAATCAAAATAACAACGCCAGCAACAACAGGCTACCCGTTGTTAATAAAACGAGAAACAGGCTGGTCACGCCTTTATGAGCTAACCAGGCAAAAAGCAGAACAATCGGCAACAGGACAAATCCCCACACTGCAGACAAATCCTGATGTTCACAACCTTTAAAGGAAAGGTACGCGCAGAGTACACCGATCAGCACCGTTGTGGACTCTTTGAGTCTGATTGCCAGATCAGGAAGGTGCCATTTCTGGATTGTTTCGATAGCCCTCAGCTCCTGAACATAGCCAAGAATGAGTCCAGTGCCGCGAAACAGTAGATGGGGCAGATTAAAGAGCACCAGAAAAACGAGCGGAGCCCAGAGAGAGCCTTGACTTGCTATCAGTAGCCCAACCAGAGCGGCCAGCGGTCGGACACCACCCCAGAAGAGAGCATCCCCCATCGCGGCAAGGGGCGCCATAACCATTTTTTTATATGTCTCAGCATCAACAGCAGATTCAGCACCTGCAATACTGAGCGACTCCAGACGTAAAGTGGTTCCAGCAACCAGCGGCGCGAAATAAGGGTGAGTGTTGAAATACGTGCCATGTCGTTGACAGACGTCGGCAGGAATTTCATCTCCGTAAATATCGCGCAATCCCGGCAACATTAAGTAGAAAAAACCAAGATTTTGTAGATTCTCGAAGTTCCAACTGGCCTGCAGCAGAAACGATCGAAGATACATACGTAAAAATGTCAGCCAGGAAAGGCGTATCTCTTTCATACTGTTATCTCATCCAGAGGACCAACATTGTCCCTGTAAATGCAGCACAGAACAGAGAAAGGCTGCGATTGACATTGATTGTTCCAAGCAGAGAAGCCGCTCCCACCAGAATCAGGCTGTACTGCAGACTCAAGCCAGCTTCGCGTAATGTCCCGATCAGCAGAGGAGTCACAGAGTAAAGGACAAAACTACCGACCAGAACAATAACGACTGCCGTAGCCAGACTCGCCAGGGCAAAGCTAACCAGGCCGAAAAGATGATAGCGCTCCAAACCGTTTGTGTCGCCGGCCAGAAGAGCATTCTGACCGGAGACAGCGAGGCGGTCATTGGCGTGACGCGCCAGACGATCAAAGACCTGGCCGAACTTACCCAAAGGGATCGCGATCAGCACAGACAGAATCACCATCGGCATACCACTTAAATTGAGCATGTGCCCCACACTTATGGCCATAACAGTTGCCCCCACTGCCACCTGGGTGTCATCTGGAGGAATTGCGGCCCCAACCGGCAATCGGCCAAGCCAAAGCAACTCGAGCAACATGCCGACCTCCAAGCCGACCAGGGGGCTGCCGAGAACCCACCCCGTCAGAGGAGCGGCTACCAATGGCCGTGAAATCATAATCTGAACCAGAGCGACTCGATCCAGACCAGTCAACATGGCCACTAATCCAGCCAACAGATAGTCACCAACAACCATTTAACGACCTCCGGAACGAATCAGCTTGCGCCAACTTTGCTCCCAATCAGCGGGGACACACTGGGAAACGACTGTAACTCCCTGATCCTCGATCTGCTGCAGCGTCTCTATATCATGTTGATCGAGAGCAATCGTGCAGGTGTAGCGATCTTTACCAGCACTTGAATGCATGTTGCCGAGATTGAGCTTCGCGTAGGAGACGCCAAGTTCGCAGGCTTTCAGGGCATCTTTAGAGCAAGTAAAAAGCAGTAGAACCCGTTTTTTGAGCAAATCGGCAGAGCTGAGGATATTGGCGGTTTCCTCAAGAGTGCCTATAATAAGCTTGATTGAACTCGGGACGGCCGCCTGCATAACCATACGTTGAAAAGACGCACCGGCGACCTCATCATTGGCAACCACAATACAATCAGCATTGACGTAGGGCACCCAGGCTTCCAGAACCTGACCATGCACAAGGCGGCTGTCAATGCGCGTCAGAACAATACTCATTACAAACGGCTCCTACGGAGTTGCCGGTTTTGACAAATCCTTGTGACGGATCATCAAGTCAAACAGCCCTCTATCGCTGCAAATATTCACTCGCTAATGCGATGCTCTGTTGGCCATACGACTTGAGGATTCCTGCCAACTCGTCCAAACCAAGGTTTTCCTGGCTGTTGAAAAACTTAAGCAGCATCGGCAGGTTGACACCGGTCAAGACTTCCACAACCTGTGGCTCCAGAAAAGTCATGCTGATATTGGCAGGAGTCCCGCCGAACATATCCGTGGCGATAATAACACCTTCACCATCGGTCACAACCTCAGAGACAGCGGTTGCAATGGCAGTACGGATATCCTCCATTGAGCTCTCCTGGTTAATACTGACAGCTCTGGCATTTCTAACCGGGCCAATAATCATCTGCACTGACAGCAGAAGCTCACCGCCAAAATTACCATGAGTTGCAACAACCAAACCGACCATAAAATTAGTCCTTATCGATATCCCTGTGATTCACCTGCACGACACTTCCAGTCCCTAAGAGGTACGGCCCCAGGTCTTCGGCGAGGGCGACACTGCGATGGTGCCCGCCAGTACAGCCGATACCTATCGTCAGGCTGGTCTTTCCTTCCTGAGAATAACGAGGTAGCAAAAAGGAAAGCAGATCTTTGAGCTTGCTGAGAAAAGCCTTGTAATCAGGCTGAGTCAAAACAAAGCTGCTGACCGCCGGGTCTAAACCGGTTTTGGAGCGCAGCTCTGGCACGAAATGAGGGTTGTCGAGAAACCTTACGTCAAAGACGAGATCAGCACCGAGAGGCAGCCCATTTTTAAAACCGAAAGACTGGACCTGTACCTGCATCTGGCCTTTATGATCTTCCGATCCCAAAACAGAGGCCTGGACCCTCTGCCGCAGTTGATGAACGCTAAGTCCTGAAGAATCGAGGATAATTGTTGCCAGCCTGCGTAGGTCTGACATAATTTCCCGTTCACGACCAATGGCAGCAAGAATCCCCTCTTTCTGCACCAGTGGGTGACGGCGACGTGTCTCTGAGAAGCGTTTTATCAGGTCGTTATCCGAGGCTTCAAAGAACAAAACATCAACGTCATGCCCTTCTGCTTTGATATTTCGCAGGACTTCGTGACAATCACCTAAAAAATCCGAACTTCTGGCATCAACAACCGTGGCCACCTTTGTGTATCCATGATCAGTCAAAGAGAGGAAATCCGGGAGCATGACCAGAGGAAGATTATCGATAACAAAAAATCCGGCATCTTCAAGAGCACGTGCTCCGGTACTCTTACCGGACCCGGACAGACCGGTGATAACAACGAGTTGACGTTTCATTCCAGGTTACCCCCGATAATCGATTGAGCATGGATCCTGGCTGTTTCGGCCATACGTTGTTCCAGACGCTCCTCAAATTCTATCGCGCTGTGATAACCCATTTCCTTGAGCAACTGGTTACGGGCGGCAACTTCAACAATGGTTGTAATATTTCGTCCCTGACGCACAGGAATCGTTAGCAGAGGCACCTTTACCCCCAGCAATTCGTAGCAGTTTTCCTCAAGACCAAGGCGGTCGTATTCATGGTCATCCTGCCACTCCACCAGTTCGATAACCAGATCGATCTTCTTCCGCTCACGAATAGCAGCCACACCAAACAGATGCTTGATATTTATGATGCCCAGTCCGCGAATCTCCATATGATAATGCAACAAATCATTACCTTCACCAAAGAGAACCGCTGGCAACTTCAAACGGACCTTAACGATATCATCGGTGACTAGACGGTGGCCTCTAAGAACGAGATCCAGAGCGCACTCGCTTTTGCCAATCCCACTCTTTCCCAACAAAAGGACACCGACGCCGAGTACGTCTACAAGCACTCCGTGTACATTGGTCTGAGCAAGCAGGCGTTCTTCCAGATACTGAGTTAAAAGAGAGATGAAGGTCGAGCTTTGATGGTGGCTACGCAACAGCGGAATGTTGTGGCTTTCCACTTCACGCACAAGAGCGACAGGAGGTTCCAGACCTTTGGTGACGATAAAGCAGCAAATATCAAGAGCACAAAGTTCAGCGATGTGTTCTTCAGCCACTTGAGGGTCCTGCTGGTTTAAATCGGAGAGATAACTGAGTTCTGTGGCGCCAAGGATTTGAATACGATCAGGGTGGAGATTCTTGGTATAGCCGGCCAGCGCCAGACCGGGCTTCTGGATTCTTGGCACCTGGACGAAACGGCTCAGGCCACGCTCGCCGGCCAAAAGCTCCAGGTCGAGCCCGGCCTCCGTCTCGGACAATAATTCTGAGATACTCAGACGGGGCATCGTTTCTACCGTTTACAGCTGTTCTTCCTCTTCGGAAATGATGCGATGAATCTCTGCACTATCAACAGCTGACTGCAGACGCTCACGCACTGCCGTACTTTTCAGCAATTTGGAAATACGGGCCAGAGTTTTTAAATGGACACCGACAGACTCCTCCGGGGCAACCAGGAGGAAAAAAAGGTGGGCGGGCTTGCTATCCATGGAATCAAAATCGACCCCCTGACGACTCAAACCAAAAGAGATTAGAAGTCGATCTAAGTCTTTCAGTTTGCCGTGGGGAATCGCAACACCGTCGCCTATGCCCGTGGAACCAAGTCGCTCCCGCTCCATGAGGACCTTCAGGACATCGTCCCGGACCAAGCTCGAGTCCGCTTTCAACAGAGCATCCGTCAGCTCAGCAAGAACTTCTTTTTTTCCCGTACCATTCAACTCTGCGACGATCGCCGCAGGATCAAGCAACTCCGAAATCTTCATTTCACGATTAACCTGGCTACTGATTAGAAGTTAGTAAAACAACTGCAGGCGGTCACATTAACCTCCTGCAGTGAAAGATAGCCTTAGGACTGGGGGACAATCAAGCCATAATTACCATCCTTGCGACGATAGACCACATTAATCTCTTCAGACGAGTCAACGGTGAACACCAGAAACTCCTTTTCCAGAAGGTCCATCTGCATGACAGCCTCATCTACTGACATCGGCTTTACGTGAAAACTGTTAGTCCTGATAATGCTTGGCTCTGGATGAGAGTCATCAATACTCTCAGCAGTGTAAACTGTTTTCTCAACACGACGTTCACGTCCGCTCAGCGGCTTGTGCTTTTTAATTTTATCCTTGTAGCGTTTCAGTTGGCGATCAAGCTTATCCAGCATGCCGTCAATTGCCGCATACATGTCTGCGGTTTCTTCTGAGGCTTTGATAGTGATCCCTTTGGCAGTCAGGGAGACTTCAGCTTTGTGACGGATTTTCTTCTCTACAGAGAGAACCACTTGGGCTTCAACGGGTTCATCAATATATTTTTTGACCTTTGGCAATTTCTCTTCAACATAGTTACGTACCGGCTCACTGGTCTCCATATGTCGAAAGGTCACGTTAATCCGCATAATTTTAATACCTCCTTGTCAATGTTTATGAAAAGATCGTGTTGTTACAATTATACCTGCTGCTTTTAATAAAACCATCACATGGTTAAAACAACGGCGGCACGATTAGAACAAACGCTTCCTCTGTGTAGAGGAACCAACGCCCAACATCTCCCGGTACTTGGTCACGGTACGGCGAGCTATATCGATTCCTTGTCCATGCAGGATTTCGACTATCTTCTGGTCTGAATAAGGTTTGCGGGTGTTTTCAGCTGAGATTATTTCCTTGATCTTGCTTTTCACACTCTCCGAAGCAACTGAATCTCCCTCGGTCGTGTTGATACCACTATTAAAGAAGTATTTCAGTTCAAAAAGACCCTGTGGCGTCTGGACATATTTGTTCGTCGTCACACGACTGACAGTGGATTCGTGCATCTCGATATCTTCAGCAACATCGCGCAAAACCAGGGGTTTGAGATGGGCGACTCCGCGATCAAAAAAGTCGCGCTGAAATTTGACAATACTCTTGGTAACCCGATAAATCGTCCGCTGGCGCTGGTGAATACTCTTAATCAGCCAGAGAGCGCCGCGTAATTTCTCCTGGATATACTCGCCCGCTTTTTCATCGACCTGTGCTGAACCTGACAGAGCATTACGATAAAAGGAATTGATTCGTAAATTGGGCAACCCCTCATCGTTGAGGACAACGATATACTCGTCACTGACTTTGTACACGAAGATATCAGGGGTAATGTAATGAACGTCTTCCTGGCCATATTGGCTGCCGGGACGAGGATCCAGAGAGCTGATGAATTTGGCCGCAGCGAAGACCTCATCCAAAGAGACTTGAAGACTCCTGGCAATCGCTTGGTAACGGCGATTTTCCAGCTCGTCAAGATTCTCTCTCAAAATGGTAGCAGCGATATCTCCTGACATCTCCAACTGTTCAAGCTGCTTAAGGAGACATTCCTGAAGATTGCGACTGGCAACACCGGGGGGATCAAAATGCTGAACCGCGGCGAGAACCTGTTCGACATGTTCTGAGTCATAGCCAACCTGTGCGACGAGTTCTTCAACAGAAACCTGCAGGTAACCATCATCATCAATGTTACCAATAATTTCACTGGCAATGACCCTTTCGTGGCTTTCCAGATGAGAAAGATTCAACTGCCACAAAAGGTGGTCAGACAGAGAAGGTTTTTTGGTCAGAAGGTTTTCGTAAGAGGGGCGATCTTCATCATCCTCATAACTGTCAGCAGTGGAACCGCCAAGGCTGTAGCTCTCAAGATAAGTTTTCCAATCAATATCTGCCATGCCATCGCGCTCGCCCTCAACCTCTTTGACATCCTCCTGATTTTGTCCATCCGGTATATCAGCAGTTATTTCCTCTTCAGTCGTGGTTTTGTCTTCAGGGGACTCCTGCCCTTCTTCAAGAACAGGGTTCTCCTCAAGCTCTTCGCGCACGACATCCATCAACTCCATGCGTGAAAGTTGCAACAGCTTGATCGCTTGTTGCAACTGAGGGGTCATAACCAGTTGTTGGCTGAGCTTAAGTTGTTGTCTGATTTCTAAAGCCATATCACCATCATAACGGAAAGCAGGCTCAAAAGGTCAACTCTCTGACCATGATGAGGATTTGCACGACACTACATCTCAATATTAAAGCCGGAATTTTTCTCCAAGATAAATCGCCCGCGCTTTTGGGCTTTGAGCAATTTCTTCGGGAGTTCCATGTTCCAGAATACAGCCCTCATTCAGAATATAGGCTCGATCGCACACACCCAGGGTTTCGCGGACATTATGGTCAGAAATTAACACACCTATGCGGCGTTTCTTCAATTCGTTGATGATTCCCTGGATGTCAAGAACCGCAATCGGGTCAATCCCCGCAAAAGGCTCATCAAGCAAGATGAACCTCGGCTCGAGAACCAGAGCGCGAGCAATTTCCACGCGGCGTCTCTCTCCACCGGAAAGAGCGTAACCGTATGATTTTGCAACGTGCGTCAAACGAAAATCTTCGAGCAATTTATCTTTGCGTTGTTGCTGACCCTGTTTCGTTTTTTCCACTGTCTCCAGAATCGCCAATAGATTTTGTTCAACCGTTAACTTGCGAAAAACAGAAGCTTCCTGGGGGAGGTACGAAATCCCCATTCTCGCCCTCTGGTGCATAGCCAGCTCTGTCAAATTTTCATCATCGAGAAACACTTCACCTTGATCTGGCCTGACCAGGCCGACCACCATATAAAAAGAAGTGGTCTTACCGGCACCATTCGGGCCAAGCAAGCCAACAACTTCACCTGATTTAACCTCAAGATCAACGGATGAGACCACCTGCCGATGTTTATATGTCTTCGACAAACCGCGTGCGGTCAGAAGGTGACTCAAGGCTTCTTCTCCGGAGTGAAAACAGCGTTGACCCTGCCTCCTGCGCCACCAGTGACGACACTGCGCTGATCATTCAGGTAGAGCGTGATCTCCTGACCCTGAACAAAGTTGTCACCGTCACTGACTTTCGGCGAACCAGTCAACACAATCCGTTCTTCTGTATGGTAGAGAATTGCTTTTGCGCCCGTTGCAATTTTCGTCCCCTGGACAATACGTACCGAGCCCTCGGCGATGACCTTATCTATCTCACGTTTATCACCTGTATATTTTACCGTCAAGCGATCGCCATGAATTGTGACATCATTTTGGGTCGCGACTGCATTCCCTGAGAAAACCAGAGTTTGCGCCTTATCATCAGCTTCAAGATGATCGGCAGAGACATCGACCGGACCACGACCTTCAGTTGGCACTTCAGGGGCCGCAACCACCGAGAGAGGCAGGAGCAACAGAAGGAAAGAGAGATAAAGACAGGTCGTTTTCGTCATAGTATTTATCATTTCATCAAGTTAGGGTTAAGAGAGCCTTTGACATCTGCTTTCAGTTGCAAACGCTCCTGATTCAGATAAAACACCATCCCTGTACCTTCCATAGACATGCCATCTGCAACCATTCGAACACGTTCATCGGTCGTTGCCATCTGCGTTAGATGATCGTAATCAAGGGCGTCAGTATACAGAGTATAGCCAGCTGATTTTTTTAGAATAACGTCATCACGCAACCTGACCTGCTGGTAATCATCGCTGACTTCACCCTTGCCGGCCTGCAAAGAACCCTTTGTTTCGCCTTGTTCGTCATAAAAACTCAGTTGCGGCTCAACAAGCCCAAGAACCCCCGAGGCAGCCTGACGTTCCACTTGTTGCGCAACCAAACGCCAACGCGCTCTGCCATCCTCAATATGAGTATAGTCGATGTCTTGCAGAGAGGCATCAATTCCCTTTGGCAAGGCTTCCACAATAAACTGCAACTGACTTTCCGCACGATATCGCAGGGAGATAACAGCCACGAGAACAAGCGCCAGCCCCAAGGCCAGAAAAAGAAGAAGATTACGAGGTTTAAAGTAGCTCATTGGTGGGAGTCAGTATAGCACTCAGAGATATTTACTGTAAAGGGCTATATGGTGAGTTGGCATGAGAATTGTATGGCGAACTAATCTTCAAAATAATGAAGAGTCACGGATGGCCAACGACCGGATTCCTTGAGAAGAAAATCACAGATTTCTCTGACAGCCCCACGGCCTCCGGAACGTTTAGTGACCATGTCGGCATGGAGTTTTACTTCATCCATAGCATCTGCAACGGTCGCGGCAAAGCCTACCTGGCGCATAACCGGAAGATCGACGATATCATCACCAACATACGCAACCTCTTCGGGTGCCAACGATAGCTTTTCCAGAATCTCGCTAAAGGGCAAGCGCTTATCTTTTACTCCTTGATAAACCAGCTCAATGCCTAGCTCTGCAGCTCTCCGAGTAACAATCGCTGACTGGCGCCCGGTAATAATACCAACCTGAATCCCCGCCCGCTGCACTAGCTTAAGCCCATGGCCATCCTTAACATCGAAAGCCTTGGTTTCGCCACCATCGTTGTCATAGATAATACGACCATCAGTCATGACACCATCGACATCAAGCAGCAGCAACTTGATCTTTGCAAGTTCGGCATTCATCAGATGACCCCTGCTTTAAGTAAATCGTGCAGATGAATAATCCCGATCGGCTTTAAGTCCTCTTCCGATTCAAATACAAACAAAGAGGTGATCTGATATTCTTCCATGCGTTGTAAGGATTTAGCAGCCAGGTTGGTGCGCAAAATACGCTTTGGTTTGCCAACCACAAGTTCCCAGATAGGTCGGTTGAGAACCTCGATCCCCTGTTCGATGTTGCGGCGCAAATCGCCATCGGTAAAAACACCGATCAGAGCGCCCTGATCATCAATAACCCCGGTTATCCCTAACTTTTTACTGGAAATCTCGTACAACGCATCTTTCAACGGAGTTCCTGCGGTGACTGTTGGAATATCCTCTCCCGAGTGCATAAGATCTTCAACGCGCAACAGCAAGCGCTTGCCTAATGCGCCACCAGGGTGGAAAAGAGCAAAATCTTCTTCCCGGAAACCTCTCTGCAACAAAAGAGCAACGGCCAATGCGTCGCCCATGGCCAAAGTAACTGTCGTACTCGCCGTTGGTGCCAGTTGCAAAGGGCAGGCTTCTTCCTTGATCGAGATATCAAGGAACACATCTCCGGCCCGGGCCAAAGTGCTACCGGGGTTCCCGGTCATGGCGATCAGCGGCAATCCCATACGTTTGATAATTGGCAATATCCGGGTAATTTCTTCCGTTTCACCAGAGTTGGAAACTGCAATGACGACGTCGCCCTTCATCAGCATCCCCAGATCTCCGTGGACACCTTCAGCAGGGTGAAGGAAAATAGTCGGCGTTCCTGTCGAAGCCATGGTCGACGCCACTTTCTGACAGATCAATCCAGACTTACCCATCCCGGTGACAACCACGCGCCCGGAACAAGCCATGACCATCTCTACCGCCTGAGCAAAACGTTCATCCAACCGTGCCGCCAAGGCATGAACTGCCTCGGCCTCGATCCGAATGACCTTGCGGGCCGCATCTAATATTTCAGTATATTTATCCATGATTTACCTGACTATTTTATCGAGGGCCAACATCTGGCGCAGAAGATCTTCGACGGCATCAAGCGGCAGACTATTCGGCCCATCACAAAGTGCCTTGGACGGATCTTCATGAACTTCCCAGAAGAGAGCATCCACGCCAGTAGCAACAGCTGCTCGTGAAAGAGGTGCAACAAATTCACGTTGGCCCGAGGAAGTCGATCCTGCACCTCCAGGCAATTGTACCGAATGAGTCGCATCGAAAACAATCGGGCACCCCGTCCGACGCATAATCACCAGGGAGCGCATGTCACTGACCAGGTTGTTATAACCAAAGCAGGAGCCACGTTCCGTCAGAAGGATCTGCTCATTACCCGTCGAGAGGACCTTGCCGATAGCGTTCTCCATATCCCATGGCGCCTGGAACTGACCCTTTTTGATATTGACGATACGTCCGGTTTCACCAACAGCAACCAGCAGGTCGGTCTGCCGTGACAGAAAAGCCGGGATCTGAACAATATCGAGGACTTCAGCAGCAGCCTTGACTTGAGAGATGTCATGAACATCAGAAACAACCGGCAGCCCGGTCTCTTCCTTAACCGCATGCAGAATCTTCAGGCCTTCATCAATACCGGGACCACGATAGGATGTTACAGACGTTCGATTGGCTTTGTCATAGGAGGCCTTAAAAACAAGGCCGACCCCGACACGAGCAGTAATCTCCTGCAAAGCCCTGGCGAGACTCAGAGTGTGTTCTTTGTTTTCAATCACACAAGGACCTGCGATCAAAACCAGTGGATGGTCTCCGCCGATGCTTACCGGCCCTGCAGAAAGTATTTTACTCATTCGGTTTCCTCTCTTGCCTCATCTTAAAACAAGCACCGACAAAGGATTCAAAGAGAGGATGAGGCGTCATTGGCCGTGACTTGAATTCCGGGTGAAACTGACAGCCGAGAAACCATGGGTGATCAACAATCTCAACAATTTCAACCAGGTTCTCTGTGGGGTAGACTCCAGCAAGAACCAACCCACACTTTTCAAGTGCTTTGCGATAGGCATTGTTAAACTCATAGCGGTGACGATGACGTTCATCCACATTTTCCTGGCCGTAGATCCTGCGCGCCAAGGTCTTCTCTTGCAATGAACAGGGGTAGGAACCCAGACGCATGGTTCCACCCTTGCCTTTGACCGTTTTCTGCTTTTCCATAATGTGGATGACCGGGTTCTTGGCGTCTTCCTTGAACTCACTGGAGTAAGCATCTTCAATATTGCATACCGAACGAGCAAACTCGACGACAGCCATTTGCATACCGAGACAGATACCGAAGAAGGGAATCTTGTTTTCACGAGCATGGCGAATCGCCGCGATTTTCCCTTCGCTACCACGTTCGCCGAAACCGCCGGGGACCAGGACACCGTCAATGTCGTCGAAGGTCGTGCCGACACCATGACGCTCAAGAGCTTCTGAATCGACATATTTCAACTGCACCCGGCAGTTATTGCCAATGCCACCATGAGTCAAGGCCTCGGCAAGAGATTTGTAGCTCTCGGTAAGATCAACATATTTGCCGACAATCGCAATAGTGGTAACCCCTGCTGGCTCCTTGACCCGTTTGACAATCCGTTCCCAGGCACTTAAGTCGGGCTGCTTGGTCCAGATGTTCAGGGCTTCGACAATTCTTTCATCAAGACCTTCTGCGTGTAATGCCATCGGTACTTCGTAAATGGTTTCAACATCCCGCCCCGTAATGACTGATTCTTCACGGACATTGCAGAAAAGAGCGATTTTACCCTTCATATCGCGTGGTAGTTCACGATCACAGCGACAGATCAGGATATCGGGCTGAATACCAATCTGCCGCAGTTCTTTAACGCTGTGCTGGGTCGGTTTGGTTTTCAGCTCACCGGCCGTCGGAATATACGGTACCAGAGTGAGGTGAACGTAAAGAACATTCTCGTGGCCAAGATCGGTGCGAAATTGACGAATGGCTTCAAGGAAAGGCAGCGATTCAATATCACCGACCGTGCCGCCGACTTCAACGATAGCAAGATCGACACCCTTGGAATTCTCCAGGATTTTCCCTTTAATTTCGTTGGTGATGTGAGGAATAACTTGAACCGTACCACCAAGATAATCACCACGACGTTCCTTGCGAATAACGGAATCGTAAATCTGGCCGGTCGTAAAATTCGACTTCTTGGTCAGGTTTGCCGTGGTGTAACGCTCATAATGGCCAAGGTCCAAATCAGTTTCCGCACCATCATCTGTGACAAAGACTTCACCGTGCTGGAAGGGGCTCATTGTGCCCGGATCAACGTTGATGTAAGGATCCAGCTTCTGCATGGAGACCCGCAGTCCGCGCGCCTCCATTAGGGCACCAACAGCCGCGGCTACCAATCCCTTGCCGAGAGATGAAACGACACCGCCAGTTATGAAAATAAACTTGGTACTCATAGAGTCTCCTGACCGAAAAATCTTTAATAGTTACACACAAACAATTTAAGCAATGGATGTTACACTTCCGGGGTGCAAATGAAAACCCCTTATTAATGGAAATTGGCCCTAAAAAGAAGTCGTCAGGAGTACCTTTACTCGCTCCAGATCCTCAGGTGTATCAACCCCCTGCCCTACCAGTTTGGTCTCCGCAACCCGAATCCGGTAGCCATGTTCAAGAGCGCGTAGCTGTTCAAGACATTCCTGGGTTTCCAGAGGCGTTGCCTGGAGATGGGGATATTGCAACAAAAAATCACGGCGATAAACATAGAGACCAACATGTTTGGCGGTCGCCAATTCTTGCCACCGCTGCTCAAGTTCGTCATTAAAATCGCGAGGATAAGGTATCGGTGCGCGAGAAAAATAGAGCGCGAAGCCCTGCCGGTCAGTGACCACTTTGACGACATTCGAATTGCGAAATTCATCCATTGAGGTCAAGGGGGTCTTGAGTGTCCCCATAGGGATCGTGTCGTCTGCCAACAGTGGTGCCACGGCTGCCTCAATCATAGCCGGATCGATCAAAGGTTCATCACCCTGCACGTTCACGATCAGTTCATCATCAAGACCGGCAGCAACTTCCGCCAAGCGATCAGTCCCAGTCGGGTGATCAGAACGGGTCATAACGACATCGCCGCCGAAGGACTCGACCGCACGGGCAATACGGTCATCATCTGTCGCAACGATGACCCGGTCAACCAAGTCACACCGCGCTGAGCGTTCGTAGACCCACTGAATCATCGGCTTGCCACACAAGTCGGCAAGGGGTTTACCAGGGAACCGGGATGAGGCATAACGCGATGGAATAACGACTGTAACACCCATTTTCACTAAACTCCTGAATCGGTTGCAGAGCTAAGGAACCACACGCAAACGAGCTAAAGGTCGTCACGACTCATACGACCATCAACCAAACGCCAGAGATTCTGTAGGTTCTGATCACGTAACGGTTCTGGCAACAATTTCTGTGGAAAATTTTGATAACAAACCGGACGTAAAAAACGCTTCGCAGCATACGTTCCAACCGATGTGCTCCTACTGTCAGTCGTTGCAGGGTAAGGGCCGCCATGCTGCATCGAAGCACAGACCTCAACCCCGGTCGGGAAGTTGTTTATAACCAGTCGTCCAGCCTTGCGCTCAAGGGTAGCCAACAGATCGCGAAAGGAAGCCAGCTCTCCGTTGCTGCCATGTACGGAAGCTGTCAACTGGCCCTGAAGGCGCTCCGCCACAATCAGCATTTCGTTCCTGGAATCACAAACAACGACAATTGCAGACGGACCAAAGACCTCTTCAGCAAGAGACGGGTTGTCGAGCAAAACTTTCGCGTCAACCTGCAACAGCACCGAAGTAACCAGACAGCCATCCAGCGAAGAGGGCGGACTGCCACGTCTCACGACGCCGTCAATCGACAATAGTTCATTCAGTCCTGCCAGGAAATTCCGTTTGATGCCATTATGCAACATGACTCCCGGCGGCTTTCCAGCAAGACAAGTTTCAACCTCGCACAAGAATCTTTCCGTTGCGGCATCCCTGACCAATAGAACCAACCCCGGCGTGGTACAGAACTGGCCGACCCCGAGGGTCAACGATTCGATCAGCGCTGTGGCAAGAGTTGTACCCTTGTCGGCAATAATTTGCGGCAGGAGAAAGATTGGATTAACGCTGCCCATCTCTGCATAGACCGGAATCGGTTCCGGTCGCGCACTGGCTAAATCAAAGAGCGCCCGTCCACCAGAGAAGGAACCGGTGAATGCGACCGCCTTGATCAGCGGATGTTGCACCAAAACCATGCCCACATTAATTTTTTTCGCTTGCAGAAGAGAGAAAACCCCTGCAGGGATATCGTTTTTCTGAATCGCCCGCATCACCGCCAAGCCGGCCAGTTCAGACGTTCCCGGGTGCTCAGGATGGCCCTTGACCACGACCGAACAACCCGCAGCCAACGCAGAGGCAGTATCACCACCAGCGACAGAAAATGCCAGTGGAAAGTTGCTCGCACCAAAAACTGCAACCGGCCCGAGTGAAATCTGCATTGCTCGCAGATCAGGCTTCGGCACCGGTCTCCGTTCAGGCAAAGCACGGTCGATGCGCGCCTCTATATACGAGCCCTGCAAAATCTGCTGGTATTGAAAGCGGTCAAAACTTGGTCAAATGGCTTTCCTTAAGCTAAGAAGCAGTGTTCAATACTGAGCAATCAACGAAAAGTTATAAACGTCACTTGATCAGCTTAGCAGGGCACTCAAGCGTATCGTTGCCGCCTCACGCGCCTCGGCAACGATCCGCTGCAACAAAACATCACAGGTCGGGATATCGTTAATCAACCCGATAACCATTCCGGCCGTCCATACACCACCATCGATATCCCCATCTTCCAGGACTTTCTTGCGGCCACGACTACCAGCGACCAAAGGTTGGATATCGGCAAAGTCGGTATCACCATCTCGAGCTTCGATGGCGAGAACTTCATCGGCAACCTTGTTTTTAAACACGCGCACAGTGTTGTTCAGAGTCCTGAAAATCAAGGTTGTCTGTCTTTCGTCTGCATCGACCATAGCCTGTTTGATGTTGTCATGCACAGGGGCTTCCTGAGTCGCGACAAATCGTGTCCCCATATTTATGCCTTCAGCACCCAAAGCAAAAGCAGCCGCCATTTGATAACCGTTAGCGATTCCCCCTGAAGCCAGGATCGGGACAGTTAATTTGGCTGCAACCGCCGGGATAAGCACAAGGTTCGTTACGTCATCTTCACCGGGATGACCGGCACATTCAAAACCGTCAACACTGACAGCATCACAACCAATTGCTTCCGCTTTCAATGCGTGGCGGACCGAAGTGCACTTATGGATCACCTTGATGCCAGCCGCTTTGAACGCCGCCATAAATGGTTGCGGGTTGCGCCCGGCGGTTTCAACAATCTTCACCCCACTCTCAATAATCGCTTGCACATACTCTTCGTACGGTGGCGGGCTGATTGACGGCAGGATCGTCACGTTGACACCGAAAGGTTTGCTGGTCATTTCGCGGCAACGAGCAATCTCCTGCATCAAGGCTTCAGGCGTTGGTTGATTCAGGGCAGTGACAATCCCAAGCCCCCCAGCGTTGGAGACCGCTGAAGCCAGCTCTGCGGTTCCGACCCACATCATGCCGCCCTGGACAATCGGGTATTCGATGCCCAGCAATTCCGTAATTCTCGTCTTCATAGTTCATCACCTCAATTAAAGATTCCACGATCCAAGCGAAAGTTGAGTTTAATCAGTCATGTTTGTCACATAAAAAAAAGACTCAAACGAAAGTTCAGATTTAAGATGAAACTCTACCACATTTTCTCTATGCCATATTGAGCAGCTTGAGTTGGGAAGTAAATTCACAGATTCGTTACCAAGCTCACCACACCTCCACGAAAACCACCAAGGGGCTAGCCAATGTTGGCTAACCCCATGATTTTGCACTAATTAAAATGGTACCCGGGACGGGGACCTAATTGTTTTTGTAACCATTCAATTTAAAATGTCTTTCTAAATCTCTGTACGACAGACTACCCCTATTCTTACCCCTAAAAGTTTATACTACCCCAACATCTTCTCAGCCGCCTGACTGTAACATGTTGTCCACGGTTGTGAACCGACGACATAGAATAGCTGTTGATTTTTTCTTAATCCGATAGCTTTT
>JAGXHM010000113.1 GCA_024636155.1 Deltaproteobacteria bacterium | reverse complement strand
GCCCAGCAGGACGCTCTGCTGCCCTGGGTGGAGAATGGCGACATCACCCTGATCGGCGCGACCACAGAAAACCCCTCTTTCGAGGTCAACTCCGCCCTACTCTCCCGTTCTCGGGTTTTTGTGCTTGAGCCACTTGCCGCAGACGACATACGACAACTCCTCAAACGCGCACTCTCAGCTCAGGAGGGCCTTGGCCCAAAACAGCTCGAAATCGAAGACAAGGCGATCGAATTCATAGCCGAGCAGGCCCATGGCGATGCACGCTCTGCACTCAACACTCTGGAAATCGCTGCAGCCACCGTCGCAGGCGAAACCATCCTTCTGAGTGACGCTACAGCAGCCATGCAGAAAGCACCGTTGCTTTACGATAAGGGCGCCGAAGAACATTACAACGTCATTTCTGCGTTTATAAAGAGCATGCGCGACTCCGACCCGGATGCAGCTGTTTACTGGTTGGCGCGCATGATTGAAGCAGGCGAAGACCCTCTTTTTATCGCTCGGCGTATGGTCATTTTTGCCTCAGAAGATGTCGGCAATGCCGATCCACGCGCCCTGCAGTTAGCCGTCGCTACTCAGCAGGCGGTTCACTTCATCGGCATGCCAGAAGGACGCATTCCTCTGGCCCAGACGGTGGCCTACCTGGCAACAGCACCCAAGAGCAATGCCGCTTACGTTGCCATTGGCGAAGCCCAGAAAGAAGTTCGTCAAAGCGGTGCATTGCCAGTCCCGCACCACATCCGCAACGCCCCAACCGGCCTGATGAAAGATCTCGGTTACGGCAGGGGCTACCAGTATGCCCACAACCACCCAGACAGCATCGTCACTCAGGGACACCTTCCCGAGACTCTTATTGGCACAACCTTCTACCGCCCCAAAGACTCAGGTTACGAAAAGATGATCCGTGAACGCCTTGATTGGCGGGCGGAGCAGCGCAAAAAGAAAGACGAGGAAAGCTAAGAATCTTTCCCCTTACAGCCACCTTCCTCCCTCCCCCCCCCTGACATCAAACTTCGGCAAAACGACCCAACTTTTCTCCCTACAAGTGTTACATTTGCATATAAGTTCTTGACAGTTATTTTAATTTACATATAATTGTACATAATTTTACTAAACTATACTTCAGTTATATGAACAATCACTCCCATTCAGGGAGGATTCTTGCTTGGCAGACAAAGGGGCTGCCTCCTTCAGCCAGGGATATCTGTGCAAAGCGTTGACTTGAAACCCACGAGCCTAGTCACAAAAAAGACGCATCGTCATTTGAACGATGCATCAGAAATACCTGTCACTTCGAAGAACCAGTCTGCGTGCAAAATTAGTCGTGAAACCCTGATCAACCGCCTTAACTACCTACATTTTCAATCGGCAACATTGACAGTTTTGCTGACGCATCGTCAGAATGGCCGCAGCCTGCGCCTGCCAGCCAACCCCGAAGCCTGTATTGACGAAAGCTTCACCTGCTTCTGGGCAGCACCACTCCCCCCCGGTATCGACCGGGGAGATTTTGAAATGCGTTATCTCGAAATCCCTCACGGCCACCACATTCTGCAAGTCGAACTAATAGAACCGCACTTGACTGAAGACGGTTTACGCTGCCAACTCCCCGAAGTCTGCCACCAACTGACATCACGCCGGATCAGGAGACATTTCTGCGCAGACATCGAAGCCAGTGTCATCCAGAACGGAGCTGTCTTCTCTGGGACCTTGGAAGATTTCAGTGCCGCAGCCTTCAGACTTGAATTGCAGGCGAAGCCACCTCAAACCTTCCAATGGCTAAAGGTGGACGAACCTCTGACTATCCTCTTCACTCAGGCAGGTAAAACGCTTCTATCGACCCCCGGGCAACTGTTGCGCAGTTATGGCAAACGTGATCAGCACACAGTTGTGATCGCCCCGGCCCTGACCCAACAGCGGCGGTTCCCGCCAAAAAAGCACCGCAACCGTCGTCTTGAACTGCGTCCGGCCCCTGAAGCCGTTTTCATCCATCCCTTGACGAAGAATCTGGTCCGGCTTGACGTTACCGACTTATCAGGAGCAGGCATGGCCATAGCAGAAGCACCTCAGGAAGCACAGTTACTGCCAGGCATGCAGATCGACTCACTGGAACTGCGCATGGCGGACTCATTCAGTTTGAACTGCCAGGCGCAGGTCGTCTACTGTCAAAAGCTGGATGACGCAGACGAAGCGACGCCTTTGCGTTGTGGGTTGGCAATCCTCGACATGGATGTCTCCGACCATTCCCGTCTCATGGCTCTGCTGCATCGTGCTGATGATCGCAGTAAAGGCGTTTGTCCCAAGATCGATCTTGATCAGCTCTGGGAATTCTTTTTTACCAGTGGCTTCATCTATCCACAAAAATACCAGTCCCTGAAGGAATACCGGGACGAATTCAAGGCAACGTACGCCAAACTCTACGACTCCGCCCCGGAGATTGCCAGACACTTCATTTACCAGGAGAACAGCCGGATCGTTGGCCACATGGCCATGCTCCGCCAGTTCAGCAATTCCTGGTTAATCCACCACCATGCGGCGGATCGCACTCACTCAAAAACGGCTGGTCTGGAAACGCTGCAACTCGTCGGAGAAGCTGTCAACGAAGCCCAGGCTCTCTACTCTTCACACATGGATTATGTCATGTGTTTCTTCCGCCCGGAGAACAGATTTCCGCAACGAATCTTCGGCGGGGTAGCCAACCATTATGATGATCCATCCTTCTGCTCGGTGGACACCTTCGATTACTTTCATTACCACAAAGAATATGATTTGAAATGGCGCGAAGGTGGAGCGTGGGAACTGACTCCAGCCAAAGAAGAAGATCTACTCGATCTCGAGGCTTTCTACTCGAACAGAGCGGGAGGATTAATGTTACATGGGATGGACCTGACGCCTCATCAGCAGGATGACAGTTCCATTCAGGAGTGCTACCAGAAAGCCGGCTTCCAACGTCAGCATTCGCTTTTTGCTCTACAAAAAGATGGCAGGACAATCGCTATCTTCATGCTCTTGCGCACGGAAGTGGGCCTTAACCTCTCCAACCTGACCAATGCTATTACGGTGTTGGTGCTGGACAACAAGGCGCTGCCACGTGAGGCCTTTTTTACAGCGATTTCCATGCTGGCCGCCAAGTACCCGCATGACGAGATCCCGGTTTTGACCTACCCGCCAGACTACGCGGCAAGCCAGTCAATTGAAGTCGAGAAACAGTACAACCTCTGGGTGCTTGATTGTCAGCATCTTGATCCATATTTTGAATTCTGCGGTAATTACTTCAAACGCATGAAACATCCGAAGAAAGAGCCACTATCATGACCCCAAAACTTCCCAAAGACCTGCTGTACAACAGCAGGATCATCAACACCTACATCAAGCTGTTAAAAAAACAGCACCCTGATACCGATGCAGGTATAGCGCTGGAATACGCCGACATGCAGAGCTATGAAGTCGCCGATCAGTCGCATTGGTTTACCCAGTTGCAGATCGACCGCTTCTATGAGAAGGCCGTTGAGATTACTGGCAACGTTCAAATTGCCCGTGAAGCAGGCCGCTATTCTGCATCACCAGAAGCGATCGGCGCCATGCGCCAGTACATTCTCGGGCTGGTTGGCCCGGCACACGCCTTCGGCCTGATCCGCAATGCTTCGAGTAAGTTCACTCGCTCCTCTCTGTACCAGTCCCGACGAATCAGTGCTAACAGCGTCGAAGTCGTGGTGACCCAGAATCCGGGGGTAAAAGAAAAACTCTTTCAGTGTGAAAACCGCATGGGTTTTTTTGAAGCCGTCTGCATAATGTTCAACAACAACATGCCGGTTATCAAACATTCGGAGTGTTTTTTTGATGGTGGTCGTCATTGTCGATATGTGATCAGCTGGAAACCCTCCGCAGCCGACCGTTGGGGTAAAACTCGTAACATCTCCGCATTCGTCTTAACCGGCGCTTGTAGCGCTGCAGCCTTCTGGAACCCCACAATGGCGGCACAGACCCTTCTCCCGGCGTCCATCGCGGTGGTTGCCGCCCTGGCCTATAAAGCACGGGCCAAGGAAGCCCTGGAACTGCGCCGCAGCCTCGACAATTTGTTTGATTCAAGCGAGAAGCTGATTGAGCAGATGAATATAAACTATAGTAATTCTTTAATGAACAACGAGATTGGCCAGGCCATCAGCGCCCCTACTGATGTGGATGAAATTCTTGCCAACGTCATTCAGGTTCTGGAAAAACGGCTGGATTTCGACCGCGGTATGATTATGCTTGCCAATAAGGAACGTGACCAGTTGCTCTTCCGCACTGGCTTCGGCTACTCCAGCGATCAGTTGCAGATGCTCGACAGTATCGCATTCCATCTCAACAAACCAACTTCTCGCGGCGTCTTCGTGGTGGCTTTCCACGATCAGCGGCCGTTTTTGATCGACGACATCCAAGACTTGCAGGGGAAGCTTTCACAACGCAGCAACTCTTTGATTGAAAAACTCGGCGCCCATTCATTTATCTGTTGTCCAATTATTTGCGAAGGACAATCAATCGGTTTGCTGGCTGTCGACAACCTCACATCGAAGCGACCACTACAGCAGAGCGATGTCAGTTTGTTGATGGGGATCGCCCCGATGCTGGGGATCAGCATCCGCAACGCTGATTTGCTTAACTCCAAGGAGCGCCAGTTCCATTCAACCCTCGAAGTTCTGGCTGCCACTATCGACGCACGCGATCCGCTGACCGCAGGTCACAGCATAAAGGTCACAGAATACGCGGTTGGTATCTGCGAAGCACTCAATGTCAGCGAAGAAGAGACTGAACGCATCAGGGTCGCTGCCCTGCTCCATGACTATGGCAAAATCGGTGTGCCGGATGCCATCCTGAAAAAGGAAGGCCGCCTTACTGAAGAAGAATACGACATCGTCAAGACCCATACGCAAAAGACTCAAAGCATCCTCGAAGGAATTAACTTTGAAGGGATTTATCACAATATCCCGGCGATTGCCGGCGCCCACCACGAAAACATCGACGGCAGCGGCTACCCGTGGGGCCTGAAAGGAGATGACATTCCGCTCGGGGCATTGATCATTTCTGTTGCTGATTTTTTTGAAGCAATCACATCCAAGCGACACTACCGCGAACCGATGCCGAGGGAAATTGCATATCAATTGCTCCGGCAGCACAGCGGCACCCGCTTTGACTCCCAGATTGTCGAAACCTTCATTCATTATCATGAGAAACAGCAAAATCCGCAGCTCAACATCGAGACCGGACGATCACAAAGAGTTCCCTGCCGCACCAACGTTTCGCTGCGAAGCAACAGTCATGCGACAAACGGGTTGTCAGAAGATCTCAGTACCAGCGGGATGTTTGTCAGTGTCCCGGAACCGGTTCAGGAAGGCACCCTGATCAAGTTGCACTTCACTCTGCCAGGAGCGGATGCGTTTCCTATCGAGGCATTGGCAAAAGTTGTTTGGATCAATAATAGTTGTAAAAAAGCCAAACCGGAATTCCCTTCCGGAAATGGACTATTGTTTACTCAAATCGACAAACCAGCCGTAGAAACTTTACACAACTATATTGAACAAATGCAGGACGGGCTTGTGCACTAGTACCATGTAAACCCTAAACTATCGCATCTTGCTGCTATTTGTCGCGCCAACTGCGTTGCGACTTCAGTTGCATAGCTACGGCTATGAAACTGAAATCACGCCTTGCTGGCACAACAAATCCCGGCGCAATATTACGACATTTTAAGATGTACAAGGCACTAGAGAGGACTGCAGGCTGGAGAGAGACAGGGTTCTGATTGCTTACGGTTTCCGCCCGCAGCAGCTAATCAGGGGCGTGTAGGTAAACCGACGTGAATCTTTAAAAGAAGTGGTAAATTCTCTGGCAAAAGCATTGAAATCGCCCTGATAATTGGCAAAATCACACCCGGATCGCCGGGCTGCAACCAACATCTTGCGCTCCCAATTGTAGCGCTCAGTCTCATCTAACTCACCATAGATAAGGTGATGACTGGTCATTTCGAGACGGACATCCTGATAACCAAGATCAAAGAGACGCCCATAAAGATGACGCCCAGCATAAGGGTCGAAATCGGCGTTTTCCTCCAGTCCGCTGACAATATCGCGAATGGTTTCATTCACCCGGTCGGGCAACCCAGCATGACTCAGGCAATTGTAGTCGAGATCAATCAAACAAAGGATACCGCCAGGGCGTACCAGGCGGCTTAGATTCGCAACGAGCTGCTCCGCACGACTACGGTGAAACTCCAGAACAAAGCGAGCCCAGACAAAATCAAAAGTCCCGATAGACGCCAGATCACCAAAAAAATTTTCCTGTTGAAAAAGCAACCCCTTCTGCTGATAACGATTTTGAGCATGTTTGATCCGCTCGGCAGAAAAGTCAATTCCAACCACTTCTCCGCCAGGTCGAACAGCGTCCAGAAGGATATTAGAGGTCAAGCCGGGGCCGCAGCCGATATCAGCGACACGCATTCCGGCAGCAAGGCCCGCCCATCGCGCTTGCGCCAAAACTGAGACAGGATCAGTCTTGCGTTCCAGCCGCTCAATCTCCTGAGGGTCCTCCATGAGGTATTCGAAAAAGTCAGTGGTCATAGTTTGGGGATGTTAGCGGTGGTACAACTGGAATGCAATTGAATATAAGTGAGCAAGGACAATTTAAACAGACGCTGACAGGCTGACCCCGGCGATCTCGTGCTGGCAATAGTTACAGAGATTACCTGCCAACGCTGTGTCAATAAACTGCGGACGCTGCCGACTGATGACTATCTTTCCACAACCAGGACAAATCGTATCACCGCCGCCGGCATCAGCAACATTGCCAAGATAGACATATTCCAGCCCAGCCTGATGACCGAAGTCGCGGGCCAGAGACAAGGTGGCCGTCGGAGTCGGTGGTCGATCAAGCATTTTGTAGGTCGGGTAAAAGGCAGAGATGTGCCAAGGGACATCTCGACCAAGTTCCTCTGCGATAAAAGCGGCAATCTGGCGCAACTCCTCCTCACTGTCGTTATGCCCAGGAATCACCAGGGTCGTGACTTCCAGCCAGATGCCAAGACGTCGGTAATCCCGCAGGCAATCGAGCACACCTTGCAAAGATGCACCGGTAACCTCCTTATAGGCTTTATCTGAGAAGCCTTTAAGATCAACATTGGCTGCATCTAGATACGGGGCAATCGCTTCGAGTGCTTCGGTGGTCGTGTAACCGTTGGTCACAAAAACATTCTTGACCCCAGCCTTCCTGGCTTCAACAGCGACATCAAAAGCATATTCAAAATAGATGGTCGGTTCGGTATAGGTGTACGCGATGCTTGCTGAGTTGCTCTCAACGGCATGGTGAATGACGTCTTGCGGGGACAACTCTGTTCCGGGGATTCCGGAACGTTCATGGGGCCATTGGGAAATCTGGTGGTTTTGGCAATGCAGACAACGGAAGTTACAACCAACGGTGGCGAATGACAGGCTGCGGGAGCCCGGGTGGAAATGATAGAGCGGCTTCTTCTCGATCGGATCAACATTCTCAGCAACAGCGTATCCATAGACCAGAGAATACAATCTTCCTTCGTGATTCTCTCGGACGCCGCAACGCCCCCTGTGGCTCTCAGCAATCACACAGTGAAAACGACACAGGTTGCAGCGAACCTTATCTGCTCCGATTACTTCCCAGAATTTTGCTGGATGCAGCTTCATGGCGCCATTATAACAGGTTTCTTTTTTTCCTTTGAGTCCTTCTCCCAGCTTTGAGTCAGTTTGCCTTGAACACCCGCAACAGGTGAGGAATTAATTGTTTCTTGCGCGACAGGACGCCTTTCAATTCAAAGCGTCCTGGCTCAAGTTGAGGATAGCCAATCGCTGCTATCAAGTCCCTGTCGCCACGCACTACAAACTGGCTGTTCTGCTGCACGATGTCGGTTACCAATAAACCTGCCAATCCCAGGTTGCGTTTATCGACAAGCGACTCCAGGCCTTGCAGGATCTCTTCTCGACATCCTTCAAACTCCTGAAAACCGACCACTTCAGCCTGCCCGATCCCAAAGCGACGGTCGTCGACAGTGTACTCTTTAAAATCTGCCATCAAAAGCGCTTCCATACTGGGATAGGCAGCAAGTGTGCTGCCAGCCTGGTACATCTGACGGCCAAAAGCCAGTGCATCCAGACCAGAATACCTCTCAAGCCAGTCCACCAGTTCACGGTCGACATCAGTGGTTGTTGGCGACTTTAACAAAACCGTATCGGAGAGCAAGCCAGCCAGCATAAGTGCGGCAATTCTGGGCTCAGGCTCAATCCCTGCCTGACGATAAAGCGTGGCGACCACCGAGCAGGTGCTGCCGAGAGGCTGGTTGATAAAGCGAATCGGAGCGTCGGTATGAAAATTCCCCAGGCGATGATGATCGATCACTTCGAGGATCTCCACCTGGTCAGCACCTGGTACGGCTTGCGATAATTCGTTATGATCGACTAGAACCAGCTTGAGCGATGACGACCGAAGCAAATTAGATTTTGTCACAACACCGCAAACCCGGCCATCATCGTCAAGGACCACAACTCCGGGCGAAGAGCTGCGCATCAGCACTTTGCGCATCTCATCAAGGCGATCGTCCAGGTGCGCCGTGGGAATATCTGTCTCCGCAAGATGTTGAACAGGTGTCGACATTCGAGCCTGAAGGGCACTGGTTGCCGTATCAAAAGGAGTACACAGAACAGAGACACCCCGTTTACACGCCAACGACAACAGGTCGTCATCAATCGATAGCCCGCCGGTGACGACCAGCAGGCGAATTCCAAGTTCGATAGCATCTCGCTGGATATCCTGCCGATCGCCGACAAAAACCACGATCCTTTGCGGATCGGCATCAGCCAGACGCTTGTGAAAGCTAGCCACAGACATCGCACCAACAAACAGATCGAATAGATCGGTACGTGTTTCATCGACGAGGTTGATGGCCTCTGCCTGCAGACAGATCTGTATTGAGCCTGGTGAGGTGAGGACCTGGCGAATGGATTGGTCTTCGCGTGGTAAAAAGATATGTTCGGTGAGCCGCTTGAGAATCAAGGCTCCGAGCGGTTGGTTACAGGAGTCGATGACGGGTAACATGCGAATATCGCGTTGCCGCATTAACTCCAGCGCCTGCATGAGTGGGGCTCCCGCGTCTATGACTGCGGGGTGGTCACCAACGGTATCACGTAAACGGGGATAAACATCATTCAAGAGAAGTGGTGGCTGCTGGCCCAAAGTATCGAGGACGAACTCGGTCTGGCGATTGAGGTGTCCGGCGCGTCCGGGGAAAACGTTCTCCCTCCCCTGCCTTTGACAGAGTTCGGCGTAGGCGATGGCACTACAGACCGAGTCTGTGTCGGGGTTGCGATGTCCAATAACGAAGACTCTTTCCGGCTGGCTCATAATACCTCCTCAGCGATATACCCTCGGACATCACCCAGGCCAATTACATCCTCCACGATACCGCGAGCAGGAACACCTTCATCATCAAACCAGAAATATAGACCACCGCTATCTGTCTCAAATATTTCCGGATCAATGACAGCCGACACCAGCAAGCCATGCGAGGGGAAAGCCCCTAGCTTGTCTTGTTGCTCAACCGTCAGAACATTTACTTCAATGTCGACGAACCCACGACCGGAATAGGTCGGGATCAGGAGACGAGAGCCGCGTTCTAGCGGCCCGTAGACACCGGCCCGCAGGTTGTAAAAAGCTGTCAACATATCGACAGGCTGTTGACCATCAGGAATGTCATGCTTCTGCTTTAAAGTACGCACGCCGTCGTTAAATTTCTCTTCTAAAACTTCGCTCTGCTTGTAATCATAACGGTGGAGTCGACTCTTGTTTCGCCACTTACCCCACCTGCATTTTACAACATTGGCAGCGTGTTCAACACTGCGAAAAGAACCATCTGCGGTCAATTCCATCAACGACGTGTAAGTCTGAGTGCGGTTGCCAGCCAGCCAGGAGGCGATACCCAGGGTACGTCCGACCAACTCTGCACGGTAAATGTTTGCTTGATCTGTTTCCGAAAAGCTCAACTCCCCTTCTGCCAGCTTTTCAAAAAAAAGGAAGTCCATGTAGTACAGATATTTTTCACTGACCATTTGCTGAATCGGCTTAGACATTCCTGCCTCCTGCGCGTCCACATATCCAGGAGAAGTGAACAAAAGCAGTGAAACAGAAAGAGTAAACAAGATGATTCTGGACATCATTGAAAGAGACTCACAACAAAGAGGAGATAAGCGCCCAGCAGCAATATACCACGTTTGCGATCCAACTGAAGCCGAGGTGGCATCATGGTCAGAAGACCGATTAACAGGACACAAAAAGCCAGCATGACAGGAAAATCCAGGCTCAAAACCCTTGGTTCGATTGTGATCGGTTGAATCAGCGGACAGATGCCAAGAACGAAGAGCAGATTGAAGATATTACTGCCGATCACGTTGCCAACGCTAATGTCCATTTCCCCTTTACAGGCACTCATCACCGACGCCGCCAACTCTGGCAAACTGGTACCTACAGCAACGACTGAGAGGCCGATGATCAATTCGGACACCCCGAGCAAGGTGGCAATCATGACTGCTCCCCTGACCATCAACTCGGCGCCAAACCCAAGCCCAACCATACCAACCAGAACCAGCACGACATTTCGCCCACGTTTTGTAGAGACATCGGCGATAGCTTTGTCAACGTCACCGCCCTCTGGCAGCGAAGAGTTGCGTGCCGTCATCAAGCAGTAGGCAAGAAACACCAGCAAGCTCAAGAGAAGCCCCAAGCCGTTCATAAAAGTGATCTCGCCATCCATAGCCAGGAAATAGACACCAAGAGAAGCAACAACCATAATTGGCACTTCACGGCTCAGAGTGGAGCGTGCGACGATAATCGGGGTAATCAGAGCAGCAACCCCGAGAATTAAACCGATATTCGCAATATTGGAGCCAATGATATTGCCGGCAGCCATGGAGGATGCGCCACGGCTTGCGGCGAAGAGCGAGACCATGAGCTCCGGCATGCTGGTCGCAAAAGCGACAACAGTGAGCCCCACGACGAGAGGTCGTACCCCAAAAGAGAGAGCCAAGCGCGAGCATCCATTAACCAGATATTCTGCACCGTAATAGAGCAGCAGAAGTCCTGCCAAAACGAGTATGGTACCAAGTAACATTCTTAGGTCCTTATTAATCCAGAGCTCGTCAGGCTCTGATTCAGCTCAAATAGTTCATTACAACATGGCATGAGACGCTTCAGTTTAATACCTGCATCACCCTGTGTCGAGAGTAAGCCGCAGACATGATGAATATCTTGACTTTTCATCCTGCGAAAGAATAATATCCATATATTCAACTTTCTTAAAAGGATTAATTTTATGTCAGAAGTAGAATTTGATAAGTCCTTAAACTTTGACCGTGAAGCAGAAATTTTGAAAGTTCTTGGCCACCCGGTTCGGCTCAAGATCATCGCTGGTCTTATGTCCCAGTCCTGCAATGTCAAAAAAATCTGGGAATGCCTTGAGTTGCCACAGGCGACCGTATCTCAACATCTTGCATTGCTCAAGAACAAAGGCATCATTGTCGGCAAACGCGATGGGGTTGAAGTCTTTTACCAGGTCACCTCAGTAGAAGCCCGTAAGATTGTCGAATCCTTGATGGAAGGGTTTGCTTGCGCATAAAGTCTCATTCGCTTTGTCATGCCATAGCTATCGGCCGATGGTGAAAAAATCTTATCATAAAATGGGGGCAACATAATTCCAATGTTGCCCCCGTTTTATAATCCTCATTGCTAAAGATGCTCACATCCGCGGTTTTTCAGCAATCGCAATAATCACCTCATAGCTTGCTGGCACCCCGTCGACACACCGGTATTCTTCCTCATACTTTTTCATCATTGCTTGCATCACCCGACGAGATGCCAATCCACGCGGACGATCTGCAGCAGCGTTACTGGCACCAATCTGTTTGAGTTGACGTAACAGTTCAGGCACATCAGCATGATACTCCACTTCCATGGTACTGAGCAGATCAAGGCAGGATAAGCCAGCCAAGCTGAGCGTAGCGGAAACTTCGTTAAGGGTCGGAAAACTCTGTACATGGGAAGCCCGACTCCCACCATTCTCGACAGTGGCCCATTGGTGTGAAGTACGCAATTCACAAAGAGTCTTTTCGCCGAAAAGTGCCAGGGCGAAGAGCCCGCCAGGTTTGAGGACTCTCGTGACTTCGTTAAATGCTGAGAGCAAGCAATCAACCCACTGGTAAACGGAACTTGAAACAACAGTGGCAAAAGTGTCATTAGAGAAAGGCAGATTCCTTGCGTCACCGTCGCAAGCAAAGACTGCAGGCAAGCGCTTTACTGCTTCCAGGGTCATGCCATGAGCAATATCCATCACAAAAAGCGGCTGATTCGCATCGGAACGGAGAATCTCTGCTGCAAGAGAGCCTGTACCAGTGCCCACGTCCAACAATCTCCCAGGGGGTTTTTCAAACGCGGACAACTTGCGATAAAGGAATTCGATAACCCGTTTCTGAACGGATGCATAGCGATCATAATCTCTGGCGTGACTTGAGAAGTGACCGCGCATGTGCTCACTGTCTATGGCTTTAAACGGCACCATCAGCAAAACTCTCGGATTCTTGCAGCCGTTTCTTGCGGCTGGCTGAGAAAAGGGCCATGGCCTACTCCGGAGAACCCGTAGAAACTCCCTTGCGGAAGCATTTCAGCCAACGCGCGTCCTGCAGAGACCGGTGCAATCTGGTCTAAATCTCCATGCAGCACCAAGACTGGCTGATGAATTTCAGAAAGGATTGTCCGCTGGTCCTGAGAAGCCAGAAGATTAAGCAAAGCCAAAGCAGCGGCATGGTCAGGCAGAGGACTCTGTTTAACGGCAAAAGTTCGGATCGTGCGCAATCTTTCTTTGGAGATCTTCTCACCGGCGAATGACAGTGCGAAAAAATCAACAAGCGTCGCTTCGAAATGCCGTTCCAGGTTCCTGGCAAGAGCACGTACCTGAGCTGCCGGCAGACCAAACGCCCAATCGTCACTCAAGGTAAAGCGAGGTGTGGTTCCGACCAGAACCAGACGATCAACGGGCACCCTGTTCTGGTGGGTGACTTCGAGAGAAAGCATACCACCCAGCGACCAACCGACCAACGAAACAGGACCTTTCTCCGTGGCTTCAAGCCAACACGCCAAGTCAGTGGAGACTCCGGCAAGATCGTTCTGCGGAGAAGGAGAAGACGCACCATGACCGGGAAGGTCCGGGATCAGCAGACGAAAATAAGAAGAGAGTAAAGCGGCCATTTCACTAAAGACCGCTGCCGACATGGCCCAACCGTGCAACAACACAAGGGGTCGACCTTGACCAACTTCATACCACGCTAACTGGCGGCCATCCGGTTGTTGGAAACTGGCAGACTTCACCCGGCAAACTCCTTATAAACAGCAAGAATCTTTTCAGAAGCGCGCTTAAGGTCAATCGCGTCGTGACTGGCCATAACGGTCGCACGCAGACGGCAACGTCCCGAGGCAACAGTCGGTGGACGAATACCTTGCAGAAAGACCCCCTCTTCGAGCAAGCGACCGGTCATCTTCATCGTCGGCTCCGGGTCTTTCGTCAACACCGGGATAATTTGTGTGGTACTGCCCAGCAAATCCATCCCGCCAGCGATCAGCGACTCTGCCAATTGGACCCGATTGCGCTCAAGCTTTACCCGCAACTCCCAACCCTCTTCGCTGTCGACAAGATCAAGGGCCGCCATAGCAGCAGCAGGAACACCAGGTGGCAAGCTAGTGGAAAAGATGAAGGAACGGCTATGATTGATCAGCGTATCAATGACCACTCTTTCCGCGGCCAGATATGCCCCACTACAGCCCAAGGCTTTGCCGAGCGTCCCCATATGCAGATCAATGCGCTCGAGACAGTTGCAATGCTCGCCTGTTCCTCGTCCTTGCCTGCCTAGAACTCCAGTGCCGTGGGCATCGTCAACCATCAATAAGGCATCGTGCGCTTCTTTCAGATCACAAAGCTCTGCCAATGGAGCAATATCTCCGTCCATGCTGAAAACACCATCGGTGACAATCAGCCAACGGCCTTTGCGGTTTGATTTTTCCCGCTCCATAATCTCAGCAAGGGCAACAGTATCGCAATGGGGATAAACAACCGTTCGGGCTCGGGCCAACCGACAACCATCAATAATCGAAGCATGATTGAGCTCGTCGGAAAAGATGACATCGTCCGGACCGAACAACCCCTGCAAGATTCCTGTATTGGCGGCATAGCCAGAGTTGAAAAACAGAGCAGCAGATGTCCCCTTAAAAGCCGCTATGCGTTCCTCAAGAGCAGCATGAGTCGGCATTGTGCCGGAGACCAATCGACTGGCACCTGATCCGGCGCCAAGTCTTCTGGTTGCCTCAACCATTTTTTCAATCAGGGTTGGGTGTCCGGCAATACCGAGATAGTTATTAGAGCACAGGAGCAGAACTTCACGACCGTTGACATGGACCTTTGGTCCCTGACCACCCTCTACGATACGCAAAGATCGCAACATCCCCTGTTGCTTCAGTTGATCGAGTTCACGTTGCCAGTTATTCATCAGCAGACATCCATTTTAGAGGAGGTGATATTGTTCCTGAGTCATCGAACAAAACAACCTGACGCTCCAGGTAGTCGACAAGGTCTGTAAACGAAGTCTTTGCAAGATCAACGAAGAAAATTCGCCCGCCATACGGATCGCCAGCCATTTTCATTTCAGAAATCCGCTGATAGCCACCTCGTGGATCAGCGACATACCCGGTTGTATAATTCGAGTCGTCAGACCAGCAGAGTTCTGCAACTGTCTCTTATACACATCTGACGCTGCCGACGATAT
>JAGXHM010000112.1 GCA_024636155.1 Deltaproteobacteria bacterium | reverse complement strand
GTTTTTTTGCAGCAAAGCCATGACTTTTTTTGGCAAGTTAAGTTATGGGCTATATGTCTATCATGGGATACTTCGCCCTGCTTTAGAGAGATGTTTCGATCGAGAAGAACTGATTAATTCTGTTGGGTCGCCGTTACTTGGTGTGTTCGTGTACTTCTGTTTGTCTATCGGCATCTCCCTTGGGCTTTCGTGGTTGAGTTGGCATTTATATGAAAAGCATTTTCTTAAATTGAAGAAACTCTTTCAGTCATCAACCAATACTCGACTAAAGGTTTTGCGATGCCCTGCTTCTAGCACTGATTGAATAGATCAAACTGTTTGTGCGAGAACTTTTGAATTCGGGATACTGGAAATAGTGGAAGAAGTCCGTTTGAACGAATATCCTGAACGAGGGAAGAAGGTTGTCATTACTTTGCCAGTGCTCTTGGTCGGTGGTACGGAGATGCAGACTCTACTTTTGGTGCGGGTCTTGGTCGAGGCAGGGTATGAAGTTCTTCTTTGCTGTTTTTATGATTATGACCTCGGCATGGTTGATTCCATGGAACAGGCCGGCGCAACGGTTGTACTACTCAAACAGAGGTGGAGAGATGGTTTGTGGGTGCTTCTGAAAAGAGTCACGGCGTTCCTGAGGTGTGAGAGGCCTGATGTTGTCCATGTTCAGTACCTTGCGCCAGGGTTTATCACTGTACTAGCCGCTCGACTCGCGCGAGTTCACACGGTGTTCGCAACCGTGCATCAATCAGGTCGACCTTATGGGTGGAAAGCAAAGTTTTTACTTCGAACTGCGGCACGGCTATGTAACGTTTTTTTCTGTGTTTCTCAGTCCGTTGAGAAATCATGGTTTGGCGATAGCGACTTCTTTGATACTTCTAAAGGGCAGAAACGTAGACATGTAACCATTTACAACGCAGTCGATGTGGCAGTAATTGCCAAACTTGTTGAGCAGGCAGATCGAGGTGGATTGCGGCAACAACTTGGACTTGGTGACGGCCCTGTGGTGGGCTGTGTAGGCCGATTGCGTCATGAAAAAGGCCAGAAAATATTGATTGACGCCATGGCTCTGTTGGTTCAGACAATTCCGGAAGCCAAGCTTGTTTTTGTAGGAGATGGTCCCGATAATGACATGTTGATTGAACAAATTGATTCCCTTGGTCTTCAGGGCAAGGTTTTGTTGCTCGGCTCGATGAATCGCGATGATGCAGTCCGTCACCTTAGTGTCATGGATGTCGTGGCGGTTCCTTCTCTGTTTGAAGGCTTTGGTCTGACTGCTGCTGAGGCTATGGCGGCGGGGCTGCCAGTGGTAGGCTCGGCTGTGGATGGCTTGACAGAGGTAGTGGAAGATGGCGTGACCGGTGTACTGGTTTCACCGGGGGATAGCCGTGCTCTGGCCGCCGCTTTATGCGAAATGTTGCAGCAACCAGATAATTCTTTAAAGATGGGCCAGTGTGGACATAAGAGGGTGAGCAAAATGTTTTCGATACAATCATACAGGTTAAGCACGTTGGCGGCTTACTCTCATTTTGTTAAGCTTTAGTGTCGTAGGAAAATCATGCAGATTCCAAGAAATCCATCAACCGCGCAACCAGTCAGCAAATTGGTAAGACCGAGTGGCAAGTTTACCCCGGTTCGATTGCCGACACTGGTATGGGTGGTGTTGCTGTTTACCGTGGTCGCGTTTTTTGGTGGTGAGAGAATATTTGGTTATGCTCTGTCGGGAATCAGTTGGGTGGTCCCTTTTACTCTGGCATTACTGCTTCTGTGCCGCAACTTAAGCAGCGTGACCTTTCCTGTTAGACTTTTTCTCCCTTGGGTTTTACTTTTGTTTACCTACTTGGTCGTTGTTGACTATAGTCTCATCGACCCACGAGTCAGCCCCGTACAACGCACCCTGCAAGTCCTCGCGCCGCTCGTTGTCGGTATGTCTGTGTCCACCTGCCGACCGTCACAAGAATCCCTGGTTTTGTTTGTCAAGTTGCTACGCTGGTTAGCCTACCTTTTGATCGGTCTGGCCTTATATAAATCAGTTTCATGGATTTTTCTCCCCGGTGCCAGTGGTGGCCTGGCTGCTGAAATGATCACGGTATTACTGCTTTGCTGCTTTTTTGCT
The DNA here is from genome assembly GCA_024636155.1 of Deltaproteobacteria bacterium. Taxonomy (GTDB): domain Bacteria; phylum Desulfobacterota; class Desulfuromonadia; order Desulfuromonadales; family BM103; genus M0040. The sequence goes on along the minus strand of JAGXHM010000112.1, from coordinate 17,795 downwards.
AATCGTTACTTGTTGTTTGAGGAGAAAAAAGACCTGTTGGTGTGGTTGGCCCTTGCAGGTGTACCGGTTTTGATGCTTACTCGAACGGTTGTTGCTTGTGTCCTATTGACCTTCCCCTTGGCTTTTAGCCCGATGCGCATGCGTCGGCGGGTAATCATACTGGTTTTGATTGCCGTAGTAGCTCTAGGCATTTTTTATTCTCCCCGAGTGCAGAAGAAGATGTTTTTCTCTGGCCAAGGTCAATTGTCCGACATCTTGAGTGAAGATTTTCAAACTTCCGGGCGTTCATTCATGTGGGAGAAGATGTACGATGGAGCGATGTCAGAAATGTGGACTGGGCATGGCACCGGTAGAGGGGAAACTTTAGCCTATAGAATGACTGGTAAAACGGCATATCCGCATAACGACTGGCTGCTGACTTACTTTGACTATGGTCTGCTTGGAGTCGGTCTATTAATAGGTTGTATATTTCTGACTGTGAAAAACGGATTGAAGCGTTTAAGGTATTGTCGAGATAAAAACACGCGATTTTTATTGTTGGCTGGGATCTCTGCTTTTATTCCTTTTGTGCTGGTTATGTTTACCGACAATATTCTGGTCTACTCCTCATTCTTTGGCAATTTGCATTTTACTATTTTGGGCTTGGCCTATGCGTCTTTGCGTACTCAGAGGATCTCGTGACGCAAAAAAGACCTGAAATATCAATCGTTATGCCTCTTTATAATAAAGAGCATGAGGTCCTGAGGGCAATCTCTTCGATATTGGCTCAGACGTTCCAGGATTTCGAACTGATCGTTATTAACGATGGTTCTACGGATGGTGGGCCCGAAGTTGTTCGCAAGGTTGTTGACCACCGTATTCGTGTGATTGATCAGGGAAATGCAGGAGTTTCAGCAGCACGCAATCGTGGGATAACTGAGGCACGGGCTAATTTGGTGGCATTTCTTGATGCAGATGACGAATGGCTTCCTGAGTTCCTGCAAATCGTGTTGCGGTTGTCTAAGTCTTTCCCTAAGTGTGATGTGTTTGGCACCAAATACCTGTTGCGTGACACCTTAGGGAGGTGCCAGCCTGCTGTCATCAACGGTATTCCTTCAAACGAGTGGGAAGGTGTTCTGGAGGACTATTTTTGGGTGGCTGCGCACTCAGATCCACCCCTTTGGTCCTCAGCCGTAGCGGTAAAAAAAGATGTGATTTCGGCTGTTGGGGGGTTTCCTGTCGGGATTCGTTCGGGGGAGGACCTGCTCACGTGGGCTCGCTTGGCAACGCGATTTTCAATCGCATATTCCACTAGAATAGGTGCTGTTTTTTGGATGCCAGCACACGTTACTTCTCGACCTGGTCGCTTTCTACAACGCGAAGATATTGTCGGACAAGAGTTACGCCATATGTTGGCTGTTATACCCGAAAACAAAATATCTTCTTTCCGCTCATACCTTCGGCGTTGGCATGAAATGCAGGCTGTAACCTCACTACAACTCAAGAATAGATGTGCTTGCCTACGTCATGTTCGTTTTGCTGTTCATTACGCTGGGCTGAACCGGAAGCTACTGTTAGTTGCTTTTCTCACTTGCCTACCAGCGGATTTAGGCTGCTGGCTATTCAGCCGAATCCGGATGCTTAAAAAAAGACAGAATCACTCTTCACCTGAATTGGAATAAAACTATGGAGCGCCCTCGTGTTTTTAGAAGTGGTCGGATCAAGGTCACCGAAAAAATGATCAGGTCTACCAAGGCCACTCGTGTCTTGGAAGTTGGTGCAGGCGACTATTCGTTCGATTATCTGCAACGCCCAGGTGCCGTCTGGGAAAAGGTTGATTTTGCACCGCCCTGTAATATCGTTTGTGACTTAAACCGGAGTGATGTGAAATTACCATTTGCAGACGGAGCGTTTGACTTTATCATTTGTACACAGGTTTTGGAACATCTTTTGTGGCCACATAAGCTTCTTGCAGAGATGGCAAGGGTTCTGTGCTCCAATGGCCAAGTTCTACTCAGTATTCCCAACTGTACCAGCTTGTCCTATCGAATCGCTTGGCTGATGGGGCATCTTCCTTCATGCGCTGCAACGGGCAACCTTCCTGTTGAGCTTGGGAGTACCGCTTATCGTACTGACGATAACTCAACAATTGGTGGACATGTTATAGATTTCAACCGGAACCGCTTGGAGCGTCTTCTCACTTACGTCGGGTTCACTGTATCGACGGTGCGAGGGAGTGGCATCATTTGGCACAAACAGATCCTGCCATCATGGGCTGTACCGCCGTCTCTGGCATCGAATGTGATCTGTTTAGTGAACAAAAATAAAATTAAGTAGTTTTGACTATTCATGAAGAGGTTGAATATGGCTAAAGTTCTTTTTTGTACAAATATTATCCCCCCATACAGAACTACATTTTATGAAAAACTATCAGCATGTGATGGAGTTAATCTCACCGTTGCTCACTATAAAAAGAGACTCGAAGACGGGCGGCCAGCCGCAGAAGGGAACCTTAACTTTAATACTAAGAGGATATGTGAGAAATCCATCAGAATTGGACCATATCAACTTCTTTGGCAAAAGGGGCTGATTGGAGAGTTTCTCTGCGGTAAATATGACACTGTAGTCGTATCGGGAACGATAGGAAATGTTTCGGTGTGGATACTTCTTGTCTTAGCAAAAATCACAAAAGTAAAAACACTAATGTGGGCTTGTGGATGGGAATCAAAGAGAGAGGGGAGTCTAGCGCTAAAAGTAAAAAAGCTTTTTTATCGGCTGTTTTTTTCTTTGCCAGACAAAATATTAACATATAGCAAGAAGGCCAATAACTATCTAAATGGTCTTGGTGTTGATAGAAGAAATCTTTTTACTTGTTTTAATGGTATTGAAATAGATAACCTCTTGAAGGAAGAAGAGAAAATTAAATTCCAAGCAGATTCTCTTAGAAAATCTATCCTTAGCTCTGACGGGACAATTTTTTTGTATGTTGGTGCAATGCTTTTAGAAAAGCGCATAGATCTTTTGATTGAGTCTTTTTCCTCAGTAAGGGGGAAATATGAGAATGCCTACCTTTGGATTATAGGTGATGGTCCAGACTTAAATCATTTTAAAGAAATAGCAGAACAACATAGAAATATAAAGTTTTTTGGTAGGATCGTCGATGGTGTTGATCCTTATTTTTGTGCGGCGGATTTTTTTGTTTTGCCTGGTATCGGTGGCTTGGCATTAAACCAGGCATTGTTTTGGAGAACTCCTTGTATAGTTTCTGTTGCAGATGGAACAGAGGATGACCTTGTTTATCACGAAGAAACGGGATTTAGGTTTATCTCGGGATCTGTTGATTCCCTAGAGGAGTGCCTTTTTTCCGCCATTAATTCCTCTAGAGCAAAAAGAGAAGAACTAGGTAATATGGGCAGGGAGATAATAGTTAAAAGAAGTAATGTCGATATAATGGTCAAAATATTTCATTATCATCTTTTGAAGGGTAGTTAATAAATTATGGTTAAAATTAAGGTAGTTAACGTAGTTGGTGCGCGTCCGAATTTCATGAAAATGGCACCAATTATTGACTCTATGAATAGATACCCTGCTCAGATCGAACACGTCCTCGTGCACACAGGCCAGCACTACGACGAGAAGATGAGCAAAGCATTTTTCGATGACTTGGGTATGCCGAAACCGGGTATCAACTTGGAGGTAGGGTCGGGCAGCCACGCTGAGCAAACAGCGAAGATCATGGTCGCTTTTGAAAAGGTCTGCCTTGAACTCAAACCTGATCTGGTGATTGTGGTTGGTGATGTCAATTCGACCATGGCCTGCACCATCACTGCCAAGAAACTTGGCATCCAAGTCGCGCATGTTGAAGCCGGGTTGCGTTCGCGCGATATGACCATGCCGGAGGAGATCAATAGGCTTTGTACTGATGTGCTGTGTGACTACCTTTTCACCACAGATCATTTTGCCGATGAGAATCTACAAGGTGAGGGTGTCCCTGCTGATAAAATACATTTTGTTGGCAACGTCATGATTGACACCCTGGTTAAGCATAAAGAGATGGCTGCCTCTCTGGATCTCTGTAGTAAGATGGGTTTGGCGCCAGGCGGTTATGCGACCATGACCTTGCATCGTCCTGGCAATGTAGATGACCCAAAGATTTTGGCAGGTCTCTTGGAGGCTTTGGCGAGCATCGCCAAGGAACTTCCAATCATCTTTCCGATTCATCCTCGCACCAAGAAGATGGCCGTACAGTATAACTTGGGGCATTATTTCAATACAGATGACAAAGTTGAGGGGATATGGTGTACTGAGCCCCTTGGTTATCTGGAGTTTCTGCATTTGAATATGAACGCCAAGCTGGTATTTACTGACAGTGGTGGATTGCAGGAAGAAACCACTGTGCTTGGTGTGCCTTGCGTGACAATTCGCCCTAATACCGAACGTCCGATCACTTGCACCGAAGGGACCAATGTTCTGGTGGGAAATGATCCACAGAAGGTTCTTGATGCGGCAGATTCAATTCTGCATGGGCCAGCTTTGAACGGACGTGTTCCTGAGAAGTGGGATGGCAAGGCGGCGGAGAGGATTGTTAAAGTTCTAATGGATAACCTTAATCAATAGTTGCTTATTGTCGCTTAAAGTCTTCCGTAATGAAAACCCTTCTTGTCCACAATTTTTACGGTTCTACCTCCCCAAGTGGCGAGAATACTGTCTTTGCAGCAGAAGCCGAACTGCTAAGGCAGAGAGGCCATGAGGTTAGTGAATTCATCCGCCACAGCGACGAAATCCGAAGCCAGGGCGCTTGGGGTGTACTGAAGGGAGCCTTGAGTACACCCTGGAACCCTTTCTCTTATATCAAGATTGCAAAGACCATAGAACGTGAACGCCCTGAGATCATGCACGTTCACAACACTTTCCCGCTTTTTTCCAACTCAATCTTCCACTCAGCCATGAAATCGTCAACGGCAACGGTGTTAACCTTACATAACTACCGTACTGTTTGTGCCGCAGCCATTCCGATGCGTGATGGTATAACTTGCACCAAGTGTATCGATCAACAAAGCGTTGTTCCGGCAGTCAAGTATGGATGTTACAGGCAAAGCCGGTTGGCAACCTTGCCACTGGCGACATCGATTGCTCTTCACCGTAAACTTGGAACTTGGCAGGAACAGGTTGATGCATTTATCGTTCTTACCGACTTCCAACGCAACCTGATGATAACGGCCGGTTTCCCGTCTGAACGTATCCACATCAAGCCGCACTTTTATCCCGACCCGCCAACGCCGATCTCGTGGCAAGAACGTGATGCAAAAGTTCTGTTTGTGGGACGGTTGGGTGAAGAGAAGGGTGTGCGGTTTTTACTGGAAGCCTGGAGTGCGTGGGGTGAGTTGGCACCACAGTTGGAACTGATTGGCGATGGACCGTTGCGGCCGGAACTGGAGCGATTGGCCCAAGGGCAGGGCGACCGTGTACGCTTCCTTGGGCAGTTGCCTTTTGAGGAAACCCAGGAGCGGCTGGCTAAGTCACGTTTGCTGGTTCTCCCTTCGATCTGCTTTGAAGGCTTCCCGATGGTAATACGAGAAGCTTTCGCGCTTGGTGTACCGGTGGCAGCAAGTAATCTTGGGGCGATGGCAAGCCTTGTCGATAATGGCAAGAATGGTGTCCTCTTCGAACCAGGTTCTGTAAATGATATATCTCAAGCCATTGCTGCGGCCTGGAACGATCAGTCGAATTTAGCAATAATGGCAGAAGCCGCAAGGGCAGAGTTCGAAGAGAAATACACGGCTGAAGCCAACTACAAGCTTTTGATGGATATCTACCAGAAGGCGATTGAAAACCGCCGCAGAAAGTTGAATCAGTGATGTCCACTCATGACTTCGAAAAGATCCTGCAATACAGGGTCACACGCAATCCTCTGGTTGCCTGTCTGTCGCAAATAACCGACTGGCTTGAAACCGGTGAGCAGGGCAAGACGTTCGTCTGCGCTAACCCACACTCTCTGGTGACGGCCGACTCCGATCCGGAATTCGAGAACTGTTTCGAACAGGCCGACCTCGTCACACCAGACGGGATCGGGATGGTCTATGCCTCAAAAATTCTTGGGGGAAAGATCAATCAACGTATTACCGGCTCTGATATCTTTCGCGGTTTGAGCGAAAAGCTAAATACAGGGGGAGGGGAAGGCTTCAGCTACTTCTTCTTAGGTTCAACCGACGAGACTCTTCAAAAGGTTGAACAGAAGCTCGCACAAGATTATCCAAACATCGCATTCGCTGGGACCTATTCACCTCCTTACAAAGCTGAATTCTCGGAAGCAGACAATCGGGCTATGATTGAGGCAATCAACGCTGCCAAACCAGATGTGCTTTGGGTCGGCATGACGGCACCCAAACAGGAGAAGTGGATCTTTCGTAACAGGGATAAACTTGATGTGAAGTTCATCGGTGCGATTGGTGCTGTTTTTGATTTTTATGTCGGCAACGTCAAACGCTCCCATCCGATTTTCTTGAAACTAGGGCTTGAATGGCTGCCCCGCCTATTGCAGGAACCCCGACGTCTCTGGCGCAGGAACTTCGTATCGAGCCCGCTCTTTCTGATCAAGGTTTTCGCGCAGCGGTTTGGACTGCGCAACCGCTAGCAAAGCAGGGCCAATTTACGGGTGCGGTTTTATCATCACCTGCTGAAGATGCCTGTTTGACGTGTTGAGGCTACTTGATTATTTCACTTCTTCAACTTTAGCGGAATCCAGAAGAATATTTTGCAGATGCAATTGGATGAAGGGTATACTCCAGAAGCTTGCACCATCGTTCTAAGCACGCCACTTATGAAGGAATTGTACTATGTCGAGTCCGTCGATAATTGAAAAGACTGTCAATGGGTTTAAAAACCGCTCACGATATTCACGTCTCTCAAAAGCTGTTGATACCCGCCCCTTGGATCGAGAAGCGTTGAAAGAGTTACAATCTGAAATGGTTTCTGCCCACCGTGATTGGCCAGAAAACCAGCTTTGGAAGATGCAGGAACGCCTTGAAAAAGTCTTGGCTGAGCCACAGGACGCTGATTTGACGGAAATTCTGACTGAAATACAGCGCGGAGTTAATTGGGAACTACAGAGCAGAAACAGGGCAAGATAGGTCAATCTGGGCGTAGGGTTTTGGGGCTAAGCTGTCAAATCATGGCCAACCGTACTCAGCTCTCAATTTGTCCTGCGACCTGCTGGGTCGGATCCGACCAACTGTTTGAAATTGTTTAGTAAAACCTAAGAATATGGCCTTAAAAAGGGCTTAGAGGTATGTTTTTAGGGGTAAAATGAAATTTAATGCAATGTTGATTGGTATTTCCGGGAGGGGTCAATGCCGCGAGCGCACCGTTATTATCTGCCAGGTCATGTCTGGCACATCACCCATCGTTGTCATTAATCTTTTTGAAGGTTCCTCTGCTGTCTCCCCGTCCTCGAGTGCGTGCAACGAACGGGCGTGATGAGCTCTTGACTGTTTTTGGTGGCAACCAAGCTCTTTCATTTTTTGTAAATTACATGGTATAAAGTCTACTCTCTGAGGGGGGAACAACTCTTGCCTTTACTAAACAGCTTCTACATCTTCATGACAGCGCTTTTTGCCGCGCTGATTATCGTGCCATTCCTGCGTATGTGGGCACTTGATCAGGGGTCTCTCGATCTTCCCGATGAGCGCAAGTTGCACGATACACCGATGCCGCGTCTGGGTGGCATTGCCATCTTCCTCTCCTTTTTGCTGGCTATTATCGTCTATGTCCCCGTGACTCCGGTTGTCCGCGGCTTCCTTGCCGGGGGGCTGATCATCTTTATCACCGGCCTGGTGGACGATTTAACCGAACTGTCAGCGAAGCGTAAATTTGTTGGAGAGGTCGCTGCTTGTCTGGTGGCGATCGGCCTAGGAGACCTCTGGCTAAGTAACCTTGGTAACCTGTTTGGCTTTGGCGAAATCATCCTGCCAATCTGGCTCGGGGTGCCCTTTACTGTCTTTGCCGTGGTGGGTGTGATCAATGCGATCAACTTGATTGATGGTCTTGATGGGCTGGCGGGCGGGGTCTCGCTGATGGCACTGGCCGCATTTTTTCCCCTCGGTTTAATTGATGGCGATCAACAGGTAATCATGCTGACTGCCGCTCTGGCAGGGGGCTTGCTCGGTTTTCTGAAGTATAACTTTTACCCGGCACGGATCTTTATGGGTGATGCCGGAAGTTTGACAATTGGCTTTGTCCTCGGCTTCCTCGCTGTGTTGACCACTCAGCAATCGACCTCGACAATCAGCCCGATGGTGCCGCTCATGATTCTCGGGCTACCGTTGCTTGACACCATCTGGGTGATGACGCGGCGTATCCTGCTGCGCGAAAGCCCCTTTTCACCCGACCGCACCCATCTTCACCACAAGTTCCTTGACCTTGGCTTTGAGCACCGCTTTACGGTGGTGATTATCTACACCCTGACCTTTTTCTGGGCTTGCAGCGCTCTCTTGTTACGTACTGCCCCTGATTACTTTTTGCTCCTCTACCTCCTGAGTACCGCGACCCTTTTTTATCTTGGCCTGCGGTATATGTTGCGCAATCGGGAAAAGTTCGCGTTTCTGAACCGGGACACCGCCGGTAGTCTGCGTTCCTCGGTAACTTACCAGCGCATCGCTGATTTGGTTGATCTCGTCGTGCCGGGGCTCGCCTTTTTGCTTTGGGGCTATATGCTGCTCGGTTTGTGGGGCAATCTGGCCCATAACGCATTCCCCTGGCAAGTCGCGCCAATTCTTCTGGTGGCTGGGCTTTATCTCTGGTATCGCCCTTTGAGCGAGAGCCGCCAGTACTTGCAACTGGTCATCTACGCTGCTGTTAGTATGGTTGCTATCGAAGTCTGGAGTTCTGATCAGAGCTTTTTGTTTGGTCTCAGCCTCAAGCGCTGGGGTGATATCATCCTTGCTGTTGCGGGATTGATCGTCATCATGAAGATTCAGTTTAGTCGATTCGGTGAGTTTTTCCTTTCTACGGCTGATTACCTGGTGTTGGCTGTTTGTATCTTCGTGGCGCTTGCTTCGCAGCATAATGTTCTTGGTCTTAACCTGACCGGGCCGCTTTTCCGGACTGTGCTCGGTATCCTGATGGTACGCACTTTGTGCGTTCGCGGGGAGAAGTATTGCCGCTTGGCGACCTGGCCGGCATTTGCTTTTTTGGTGATTGTCTCAATTGCCGGTCTGGTTGACTGATTCTTCCTGAAGAGGATTTGATGGATCATATCTTAACCAAAGATCGCTCTGGTAAGGGGCACTGGATTCTTATCGTCGGTTGCCCGTGGGATCTACAGCATCTGCTTTGTGACAATGAAACCGGCATCAAGGGCCCATCGTTCGCTCTTTGTGCTGCCTGTGAGTATCAACGGGGGATAAATTTGGAACTGCGTGATGCGGATCATGAATATAGCTCTGAGCCATTCCCGGAGCGGTTGCAATGTGGTTTCAATGAAGATCGTTCTAAATCGGATCGTTCTAAATTACAGCTTGTGAAACGTTAGCTTCCTTTTCTTGATTTACTCCTTTTGGGTTATCCCTCTGCTATACCCAACACTCCACCAACACCTGCCTCTGCCTGCGCAACCGTTACCTGCTCACCATCCTGCTGGTCTTTTCTCTCGGTCTCTTGCTTGAAGGGGTGCAGTACTTCCTGCCGACCCGGGCGGCGAGCTGGGTGGACCTTGGGTACAACCTGCTTGGAATACTGGTGGGGGCGGGGATTGTTTCCTTTTGGAAAAGAATGGTTACGCAGAACGAGGTACGCGAAGAAACTTGAAGTCAGAGACTTGTTTTAGCACCTGGATGCGCAGATGCATCTGAGGGAACCGTGTGTCTGGTTGAAAAGGACGAAGCTCTGGAAAGTACAACTGCTCCTGCTCCATTTTCCAACAATCAAGTACGATGCGATTACAAAATCTATGCTAAGAAACAGCCTGGTGAAGGCTTCTGGTCTATCGCACCTGGCTGCGGAGACATCTCCGAGGGGATGGTTTGGGTTGCGGTTTCACATGTAAACGATAAAAACTCCCGAATGGTAGGCTTAACCTGACCCGCTACAAATGCCTTACGGGGCAAATTAGACGGTCGTTTTTAAGGCTTCACGCTCTTTTTTTAACAGGGCGAAAAATTGTGACCGGCTTATGCCGAATTTGCGCGCGAATTCGTCAGGATAGCGAGAACCACCAGCTTCATATTCCGAAACCATTCGCTTTACTGCCTCAGGTTTGAGTTTTGGCTTTGCTCCAAATCTTACGCCTTTTATTCGCGCTCTTTCCCTTCCCTCCTCTAATCGTTCGAGCATAAGACCACGCTCAAATTCCGCGAGCGTCGAAATGAGATGGAAATTTAGGCGAGCAGATAAAGAATTTGAGCTTGTGTCGATTTGTTGGTCAATCACAATTAAGCCGATATCGTCGGCTTGTAATTTCTCAGAAAGAATGGACAGCTCCTTAACTGATCGAAATAGCCTGTCAAGCTTGGTGATAACAAGCGTGTCGCCTTTTCTTAAAGCTTTAAGACAGTTGTCTAGCTCTGGTCGTTTTATTGCACCTGAAGCCTTCTCACGATAAATCTTCTCGCAGCCTGACGCTTCGAGCCTTTCAATCTGCCCCATATAGTCTTGGGATTTTGTTGATACCCTGGCATATCCAATTTTCATTGTCTTGCTCCTGTATTGTTCACATAGTCCAGAATTATTATAATAGAACAGGACTGCTTGATTCTAGCCCAAAAAAGAGCTGATTTCGAGTAAAAAAGGCCAGTCTATTATCTTTTAATATATTGGACTGTCTGTGAACATAAGAAGGTGTACTAAAAAGGCTCTGTTAGTGAAAATTGTGGTTATTTGCTTTGGCTCTGTATGTTTAAATTGTGGAAAAATCTTCTCTGGGGAGGACGCGGTAAATCGCATTCCGCTAACTTAGACGGCGCCAAAATCCCGATGCCCCATGTTAAAAACCCGTTGACACCAAGATTTTGGTTCCGTATAATCCGTAAATATGAATTCTATACGGAACCAACCGGAACTCAGGGACATTGGAGAAGGGGCGAGGCGCCAATATATCGACGCCCGCTCTCTATTTACCGCCCTGGAAGAGACTGAACGCCAGTCGTCTAAATATCGCGGCGGCATGTACTGGAAAAAACATGCCCGAACCGGAATCGAGTACCTGATGAGGACTCAGCCGGACAACTCGCAGACATCGCTCGGCCCCCGCTCACCCGAAACCGAAACAATATACGAGAGATTTACGGCAGGCAAAGGGGAACACGAATCCCGGCTCCAAGACCTGAAAGCGGAGATGGAGGTGCAGCAACGGGTTAATCGTGCTCTCGAGGTTGGGCGTGCCCCCCAACTTCTGGTCGATATCCTTACTGTCTTTGGCCGAGCTAACATCTCGGACCACTTCCGAGTGGTCGGCACGCATGCGCTCTATGCCTACGAGGCGGCGGCTGGGGTCAGGATAGAGAGACGAGCGGCACTGGAAACCCGTGACGTCGACCTATTGTGGGCAATCGGCAGGAAGATCAAGTTTCAAACCCGGCTAAAGCATTCTGCAACATCTCTCATTGGCCTGCTCCGTAAGGTGGACAAGACGTTTCAGGTGCGCGAGGACCAGCGCCACACTGCGGTTAACAGTAAAGGCTTTGAAGTCGACATCATCCGGCCTTTTGTACCCGAGGATGAACAGGTCGTACCGAAGGAAAATCCTTCCAAGATGACCGACTCAGAGGACGATTTGGTGGCGATAAAGGCTTCTATGGGTAACATCCTCCAAGGGGCCGCGCCGTTCGATGCAGTGGTCATCTCAACAGCGGGGCGCATGGCTCGGATGCACACAATTGTTCCTCTTGAGTTCGTCCGTGTGAAGAGGTGGCTGGCTGAGTCACCGGAACGCGACATCATGAAGAGGGGACGCGACGCATTGCAGGCGGATATTATAGAGAAGCTGGTCCAGGAATACCTGCCCCACTTAGCTCTTCCCAAGGCGACTGTACCACCTCCCTAGAATCTCCCGATGGAGCGGGAATTATAATTATCCTCCATGCTCTTAGCAACAGCTAATGCTCAGGTCTATTGGTCTCAGAATTTTTCCCCGCTGAATCAGCCGCAAGGCCTTCGGCGGGGTAATTTTTTGTGAATCCGAGATTAAGAAGGGAAAGCGAAGGACGTGTTTCGAATGGTGCGATATGTCTCGCTCGCTGGAACCATGCAGGAGTTCACGAGAATACCGTCCCTCCTGCTGGCGGTCGGTTCACGGCCGTGGGCGTCAAGAAAACAGAACCAGGCCAGGTAATTATTGAGAAATTTTGAGGAGACACCGTTGAAACGTTCTAGCCACCTCTTGAAGCGTCCGTGGAAACCGTTGACGTTCTGGATGTGATAGATATTGCTCACGCTGCGCTTCTTGCTGGCGTTGAGCGCTACGTGAGTGATGACCTCGTTCTTAGCGAACGCCTTCCAGGTGCCGTGAGCGTCCGAACACAGCACCGTCACTTCGTCGAGAGTGCCGTCAAGTACCACCGCCCCAAGCAGGCGAGCTGCGCATGCGTCTTTCCGGTTCTGTCCCGTGCGACGAGGATGCAGTCCTGGTCGTTGCTGATGCCGCGCTTTTTTGACTTCCCGCCTCGCTTTCGCGCAGATCGATCCATGATGTGCCTGTCGCCTTTGCGGGATTCAAGCAGGTGGGTCTCGTCGACCTCCAGAACCCCCTTAAACCATTCCCGTTCCAGCCGCTTCAGAGCGTTTAAAAACTTGTGGCGCCACGTGAACGTTGTTGTCAGCGTGATTTCGAGCTGGTCGCAGATTTGGCGGAGAGATTTCCCCTCGACCATACATTCAATGTAGTCCATCCACTTGTTCGTCAGGTGGGTGCCGGCGAGCAGCGTGCCAGTGGCGCCATTGAATGACTTGTGGCAGCCACGGCAACGGTACCGTTGGCGGTCACGATAAACCCTATGGCGGTGCACTTGCTCGTTCCCGCAGTGCGGGCATGACAGGCCTTTATGGAAGCGGCGCTCCTTTAGCCGCTCAGTGAGGCCTCCGACTGGAATTCGATTCGGAAGGAGAATGTCGCGGAGAGAGTTGTAGAGGTGCTTCCGATCGCCGATATTGAGGGCCAACGCCGCCGATAACACCTTGTTGTAGGTAGCAGGTTTGCGGGGTTTTCATGCGGCCGCCATGTCGCCCTCCAAGCGTAAAATGACTTGGGATTATAGCGAGATCAGGCCGCTTGTAAAATTCCAACAATTCTCGCTAACAGAGCCTTTGCTTTTCGGTGCTCGCACTCTCAAAGGCAGGCTCTCGTCTTGAAGTCTGCGACCAAGCTCATCTTTTTCAGCCACAAGGGCCACGTCATTAATGAGTTGAAGAACATTAAGAACTCTCAGGATGGCACAAAGGGAAACAGAGGAATCACCAGCCTCAATTTTGGAAAGAGTCGGTCTGGAAATGTCAGCGCGGATACATACGGTTTCCATGGAAAAGCGACGCCTAAGTCTAGCGTCTTTGAGTCTCCGTCCTAGGTCTCGAGCCTGCTTTTGCGTAAACCACAATATTCGCTAACAGAGCCACTAAAAAACAAGGCTACGGCATGTTCTTATGTTTTTATTGACAATTTGCTAGACTTGTGAAATTGTATATATAGATATTCAGTATCTTCGGATAAGTCTTTCATTAGATTGTTAGTAGGCTCTGGGAGCGAACACCAATCGAAAGACAAATGGTTACACCATCCACCGCTGCCCCACGTGGCAGAATTCCATTTACACAATCAGCACACCTCATTTCAAATTCGTTGATGTCCATTTGACACCACCACTGTATCTATAGCTCTATGCTGCGCCCCTGGCGCATCGCTATTTTTCATGGTCGGTTCAAGCGTTTATTCACACTAATAAAAATGATGGTTGTACTAACACGCATTCACCTTGATTGAGGTCATGGTCGTCTTATGGCGATTTATTCCTTCGCGAGGATCCTGTGCGGTGCTGTTCAATACTCGCGGTATCTCTACCGCAATCAAAATTACCGAATTCTCAAAACTGCTATATGTCGCTAAGCCGCTACAACATTGGGTTTGTTGGCGCATTTTGAGCCGGATTCATTGGCGCAAAATGTATCTGCTTTTAGATTATTTTGCGCAAAGCGCAACATCCATTAGGAATATCGTCTACAGCATAGTCAGCGCCCGTGGCGCTGACGGTTTGGCCCGCTTGCGGGCAATTGTGTTCCTACCGCCGTGCGGTAGGTTCGCGTGCTAACGCGATACCCGTTTTTTGAGCAAGAAAAAGCGTGCTTTTTATTGCTCCGACGCAAAAGCGTCGTGCGCTTCGAGAATGAAAATCGAGCGAGCCAAATTTAGCAAGCCAAAGAGAAATAATCTTGGCGAATAACATTCCAGTTCACTGACGAGCATGGCAGCGTCAACTGCCTATTACGCTCACAGTGCTGTTTCTATATATAGATAGAGTTGTACCCCATGATTGGGACCGTATGCGGCAATGACCTGATTAGTCATCAGGTTATCTAGCTACGGTGGGGTCCGCTGGATGTATCGAGAGATACCTGTCCAGTGGTAACGGGGGCTGTCCTTAACAGGGCTTCTACCCAATTAAGTTTGATGTTTTTGTTATTTCGTTTTGCCGGCTTCAAGGCCGGAGAATATGGACGAACTAGAAACTGTGAATCACAGCCTATCTTGTGATTTGCCGATGTAGAGAAAGTGGTGAGACAAAAGTCAAATCCACCTGGCGGGGTACTCCGAAAGGATGCAACGCTCAGCCCAGCAGGGGAGCCGAACTGGATAAGTCGATCACGCGAAAGCGCAGAGGTGACTCCGGTGTACTAGCAGTAACGCTAGAGGTAAATAGTTCAACCTGTAAAGGTCCGGTCGAGATGGTGACTGGCTAAAGCTCCGAAACCGGCCCGTAAAGGGTGGCAGGTTTTAATGAGGTCGGGGCAACTGGGTAAAAGAATGCGGAGAGGCAAGGCCAAACTGCGATGATGGACCAGCTTACTGAAAACCGGCTTGCCGGTGAGTAAGGGGGATTTTCGATATTCTACCCCGTAGTGCGCCAAAGCGCTACACACGCTGTATCCTGATGCGACCTGAACGCATTCTTAATTTCTACGTCTAATAGGGCGAGGACCGAACGGCACGCGAAAGCGTGTGCGAGGTTTGGAGCGGACCACATTAGAGTTTGAGCCGAGCTGCTGGCAGTGGCAAGGCGAAGGTTAACGGCTGACTACCGTTGTTTCATAAACCTACTCGAAAGGGTCCACCTGTACGATTCTATCTATGCTTTGCTTCACATACCTCTGAATCTAGGGGTATGTGAAGCTCAAGGTGCGTTTGACGACGCTGCAAACACTAAAAAAATCCCGGAAGGTGATTAACGTTATGCAAATAGAAACTGAAGATTGGCAAGGGACGGTGCAATATTTATCGTCCTCGATTGGAATGGGGTACTACTATTATCAGGTAGTTCAGTATCCACTTAAGAAACGCGATGAATGGCGAAAGATTGATGAGAAGATGATGGCACGATTCGACCTTGTTAACCGTTACAAAAGGGCCCGAAGGAAACAGAAGGGGTGGGCAAATTTTTTGCTCGTTCGTCATGAAGACAGGCTTTATATCCTTATGACGGATGGTGAGAAACCGCCTCAAGTTGACCTGGAGGGCGAAACTTTCAAGGATGCAAGAAAAGTGCCTTTACGCTTCAAAGTTGGCAATGTGCTGGATCTCGTTATCTCTGCTAGTCAGGGGAAAGTCGAGGTTCATATGCCACGCGATGTCTTTCAAGATAGAAAAGCATTTATCGTTGAGCTTGCTAAAGCTGGCGAATCAGCGCTCAAAAAAGTAAGAAGCGACTTGTATCTGCTTGGCGGAATACCCGGCTATGCCGGAATAAACCGCCAACGGAAACAGCTCGTCTCGCTCGCAGTTAAACATCTGCGACAGAACCAATGCAGGGTCACAGTGGCTTCAATGCCGACGTTCTATACAGGACGCAAGACCCGTAAGGTCTTTAAGACCGAAGATGATTAATTGCGGGGCAGTCTGCCCTCATTATATGGCAACTGCTCCGTAGAATTTACAGAGAGCCTCTTACCTGTGCCACTCGCATTTTGCGATCCTAGGCCTAGTTGGGAGGCTTTTTTGCGTCTTTTCTCTGACTTCGTACCACACACCACATTATAATTACGCTAATACATCGTATTTATGTAATTACCCCTTGATTGATTCTCATATAATGCCGATAATATGCTTATACAGTAATTAAACTAGACAGATATGTGGTTTGTCTACATAAGTAATTACATCAATTCGTAATTACGTAATTACGCAAACAACTAGACCGCTATTAGCGAAAGGACGTTAACATGAACCCGTTCGAAGTATTTGATATCTGCAAGAGGAATCTTTTCTCAAACATCGAGACTTGTGGCGGCTCGACCAACTTCACCCAGCTCGGTGGCGAGCTTTTAGGCATAATGCACGCCTGTACTTATATGAATGGCGCAGACAACGGCGAACTTGCTGACCTTCTTAATCAGGCTCTTGCGGAGCTGCGAGAGACGAGAGAGGCATTCATCGCTAAGGGCTGTGAGGATAACGACACACGCCTTAAGGGCATAATGGTATAGGAGAAAAATACTATGAATTTTCAAGAGACTATTTACAAATCATTCCGAAAATATCAGAAACATATCCTCAACGATGTGGCGACCAGTATCGCAAACCCTGATTTGGAAATTTCCGATGTTTACGAAATTAGCAATCGTTGCCAGTCCGAGTTTGTCGGTTCGTCCAACTTTATTCTTACGCTCAACCTGGACAATCGGAACAACCCTGATTTTTCATCATTCGATGCCGATACACACCACAGTCTATTTATTGAGACCCTTGAGGCTATTCACGACCTGGTAGAGAAGCGTGTCAATGAACTTCGTGCTGAATTACGGGCATCAAAGGGGGTTATGTAATGAAGCTTTACGCAACCATCAGAAAAGAATCCGAGTACCACAACCAGCAAGAATTCGGCGAGTCCGGCAACCCTATTGCGTTCCCGGTAAAACTCTTATTCGAAGACGATCCGTTTTTCCCTGTAAGGGGCGGTATCGGCAAGCAATATAGTTTGTTCGATGTAGAGCTTTTCACAAAGAGCGAAGGCGAGTTTGTAAAGCTTCCGGTTCATTCTCACGAGTACCGACCACAAATATTCAAGCCGGAGTTATAAATCATGAAAACTGTTTTAACTGGCAACACGAAAGGAGGGCAGGGCAAGACTTGTTTAACTTATAATTTTGCGATTTGTGCTCTTCTGGAGGGCTTAAAGGTCGCTGTTGTTGACGCTGACGGGCCGCAAAATACTCTCTTCAAGAATTTTAAAGTTCGTAAAGACCTACAGCCGTCACGCAAGCAACCAGAGATGCGTGCTTTAAAAGAAACCGCAAAAAATAGCTTGCGAGATGAGCTTGTAGATCTGCGTGGTGGGGGTTTCGATATTGTTTTTGTTGATGTTGGCGGACACCATAGCACAGGTATTTTTGATGCTGCTTTTTATGCGAATCTTTGGATAATTCCCGCTGAACCAACAATGGAGAATTTCTGGGGGATCGAGGACAGCCTTCAAGTTAAGATGGACGGAGCTATCCGTGTTTTGCCCAACCGTGTTCCTCTTAAGGCGACACCTGTGCTTAAGCGGGTTTTTGCTGATGCGTCAAAGAAACTACCAATGATGAAGTCAAAAATTCACGTTCGCCCGTTTATACCGACTGCT
>JAGXHM010000111.1 GCA_024636155.1 Deltaproteobacteria bacterium | reverse complement strand
GTATAAGAGACAGGTGGAGACTCGAACTCCCATGTCCTTTCGAACACATGAACCTGAATCATGCGTGTCTACGCATCCCGCTAATTTAGGGCCACCACTTCGGCTTACAACCCCAAAACCTAGAGGCAGATTCCTGTTAGACAAATCCATACAGGCTCTTGATTTGTTTCCCAACTTGTATCCCAAATCAACTAGACCTTGCCCAATAATGCCTGTATGTTGTCAAAGTTAAACTATTTTTATCTTCTAAAAAACTAGGGGGACACTTTTAATCTTGACCATTAGCTAAGTTTTTTTTGCATGTAGTCTTTTATGTATCGAGGGCTGGGGGAGCAACAAGTGATAAAGCTGTCAGCTAATTACTCATATACTAATCATTATTTTGTCATCCGAAATGTTGATGGGGAAAGAATTGACAACGAGTATTTGCCTGCAGTTTGCATCGTCAAAAACATCCTCCAACGTGGCAAGCCGACTCTACTGTCCAGCTTTTTGCAGGACAAGACAGGAGCGCTTCATAAAAAAGAAGACTTCTCTTTTCCACATGCGCTAATTGATAACAGCCCCCCCCCCAGATGGGCCAGTGTTATCTCGACCATTTGACTACCTTGGAACGGTTCACTAAAAAGCATATAACTAGGACTTTCTGGACTGGAGCTTTTATGGGAAAGGTTACTAAAAAAACTGGTTTTTTGGGTTTTGGTAAAACGATTGAAGAGTATTCATGTGACAAATGCAGAATAAATTTGCCAGACAATCGATTCTGGGATGAAGGAATGGTTTACTGTAAATCATGCGCAGATAAGATTGACTTATCAATTGCTCATAGCTGGGATAAGTTAAATATTGTTGACGAGTATCGTAAAAATGATTTTTTTATTGATACATCGGATATGAAAAACAAGTATATACATACTTGTTATCGTTGCCACGGGCTAATCGTATACCATTTGCAACAAGACAATAAATATTATTGTAAGTACTATAGAGTAGGGCATGACATGCCCATGGATGACGTTTTTATATGTGAAGAGCATTCCGGATACAATGAAGATGGAAATGTTGAATCACAGGCTAACTGTCAACATTCTTGGATAACGATTGCAACGTCGAGGCAGACAGACGATGCTGCACATGCTAAATACAAGAGACTAATGGGTACTCGAAATTACACTTTGGAGAGAATGTATGGCACTGATGAGATTGACATTCAGTACCAATGTTTTGGTGCTACATACTATTGGTGTTTCAATTGTGGCTTATTCAGACGACTTAATCCTCAAAGAGAGCACTTACTAAAAAAGTATGGTGTTAGATAGATAACTTCATCATTCTGTCCCGTTATTATCTGCATACCCCTTTTTTTTACTTTTCTTTGGATTTTCAATCCCGTTGGGAATAGCCTTTTGTGTCAGTTTAAGGCGTACCCATAACGGGCAATCATATCGGCCACATTTTGTGTAAGATTTAAGTGTCTGGGAATCAGTAGCTATGAAGGCATGACGCCATCCCCACTAACTTTTGAAAAGGCACTTTAACTTATAGCCACACAGGAGCTGTGAGGGGATGGCTTCTTTAAATTTCTCGTTTCAGAACGTTTTTTACCGCTGTGGCGGTCCAGGTATTGCCGCCCCTGGCTGTCTTCACTCCCAAGCTCTCCAATTCAGAAGCTACGCCCCTTAAACTTGTCCCTCTGGCCATAAGTGCTTCAATGGTAGGGCTTACCTTGGCGGCAAAATCATCAGCGTTCTGCTGGCGAATCTTGACGCCCTTTGCGCTTGCTTCCTTGACCAGTTCGGGTTTCAAGTTGTTGGTTCCAAGCTTAACGCCTCTGGCCTTAGCAGCAGCAAGTCCTGCCTTGGTTCGGGCGGAAATCATTTCACGCTCACGCTGAGCAAGGGAACCATAAATATTGATAGTGAAGGAGTCACAACCAGGGAGGTCAGATACTACGAAGTCAACATGGGACTTCTGAAGGCTTGTAATGAAGTGAAGGTCACGGCTCAGTCTGTCGAGTTTCCCTACCAGGAGCTTTCCGCCCACTAAGCTAGCATGCTTCATAGCTTCCATGAGCTGGGGGCGGTCATCATGTTTCCCTGATTCAATTTCGGTATACTCAGCTACTATATCTCCACCATTGTTTACTACGAAATCCTTAACCATCTTCTGCTGAGCTTCCAGACCCAAACCAGACCGGCCTTGTTTCTTTGTCGAAACCCTGTAGTAAGCAACGTATTTCATATTGGTCCCCTTTTGTGTGTAACAACCTGTTCTTGGTTTAAGGTTTTTATACACCCGTTTAACTGGTTTGTCAATAGGCTTGATTGCAATTAATGTCAAACAAAAGTAACATCTCAAGCGAATAAGATGATTCATAACAATATCGAGGGGGAGAGCAATCGATGATAGCCTTATCGCCTACAGATAGAGGTTGGTTCCTCTATCTACAGCAGCGGCCCGATTTGTCAGTTGTAAATTTCTGGACCCCTACAGACTGGAATGTTCAGAACCTGAGTAATGGGGATTATTGGTATTTTGTCTTAAAGGGTGCCGAGCCACGTAAGATAGGTGGCGGTGGGAGGTTCTTAGAGTATAAGCTCATGCGTGCAAGTAGGGCGTGGGAGCTATATGGAACTGGTAATGGTTCAGCATCCTACCAAGAGATGGTCGAAAGGCTTAATAAGCATATCAATAAGCGTTCCCAAACAAGCAGAGCTTCTAATGACCCAGAAATAGGTTGTGTCCTTCTAGATAACTGCGCATTCCTTCCTGAGTACGAACAAAAAACCGCTCAAGATTTCGGTTTGAGCTTCCCAAGGCAAATTGTAAAATTTAAATCCTTTGACA
Source organism: Deltaproteobacteria bacterium (assembly GCA_024636155.1). Taxonomy (GTDB): domain Bacteria; phylum Desulfobacterota; class Desulfuromonadia; order Desulfuromonadales; family BM103; genus M0040. The sequence goes on along the minus strand of JAGXHM010000111.1, from coordinate 26,897 downwards.
ACCCTCCCCTGATATTGGCCGAGCAAGAAAAGATACCAGGCGTTTTTACAGACAGTGTTGATAATCTGGAGGAATTCAACCCCTCTAACGAAGAGGATGCCAGGAAGAAAACTCTGGCTTCAATTGTCCGGCGTCAAGGGCAACCCAGATTTAGACAAGCACTGCTTGCAGCTTATGAAAATAAATGTGCAATAACTGGATGTGACGTTACGGATGCACTAGAAGCAGCGCACATTACGCCATACATCGGTGAACACACCAATACTGTTCAGAACGGTCTATTGCTTAGAGCAGACATACATACACTTTTCGATTTGGGGAAAATAGCAATATCACCTACTGATTTCAGGGTTATTTTGCAACAAGAGCTTAGGTACAGTCATTATGCGGCACTAGAAGGAAAAATGATTGCCGTTCCAAAAGACAAAACTCTTTGGCCAAGCAGTAAAGCACTTGATATTCACAAGAAGGATACGGGGTTGTAGTTATGAACAGACTAGATGAGTTAACCAAGAAATTGAAAGACTTCGTAACTGAGAGAGATTGGCACCAATATCATGACCCTAAAAATCTCGTCATGCTATTAGCGTCAGAAGTCGGGGAATTAGTTGCGGAACTGCGTTGGATTCCAAATGATGTATCTGACAAAGAATTGGAAGGTGGCGAGAAAAGATTAAGGGTAGAGCAAGAAATCGGAGATGTTTTCATTTCCCTTGTTATGCTTGCTGACCGCATAGGCTTAGACCTGGTAGACACCGCAGAGAAAAAATTATCCTTAAATCAAAAAAAGTACCCAGCCAGTGAATATTATGGCAAGTCAGAGAAATGAAAACATCGCTAGCTTTTCAGTCTATTTACCTGCCCATATAATGTAGCCCTGAACTCTTCTCTATCACCAGAAATATGACATCTTCGGTGGCAGTTAGGGCAAAGGGCTGCGGCGTTTTCAGTTGTATCAGCTCCACCATCCGCCAACATCTTTACATGATGAACCTCAAGAAAAGGCTCTCCATCACTTTTCAGGAATGGAGCGGGGTTAGAGCAACCTTCACAGACTCCATTGGCATTCTCCAGAACCCAGGCTTTCACAAGAGGGTCACGTACAAAGGATGTCGTAGCCGCTGTTGTTTGTTGAGGAGCCTTCTGGCCCTTAGGGATGCCCTTAAGACCTTTCTTCAAAATCTTGCTAACACGCTTGTCGAGGGTAATTTGGTCGCTAGAGGGTTTATAATCTTCAGCAGAATACGCTCCCAGCCGCTCAAGCATCTCAGAGATTTTAGCCTTTGTATTTACTCCGACGTTTTTGGCAGGTAGATAGCCTTGGATTCTTGGCATGCAAAGGTCATCAAGGACAGCGGAGATATTCTGCATTCGATATTCAATTGAACCCTTAGTCCTCTTGCTTAACTTCCCGTCTCGGAGTGTCTTGTTTACACCTGACTTGCTATAGGGCTTCCCAGCGGTCTCTTGTTCAAGCATCCAAAGATAAGCCTTAACCGTTTCCTCAAGCTCATCATCAGTCCATTCCTTGCCCAGGAGTTCACCTTCGGACAGAGAAATAGAGTAACGTTCAAAACCTGATTCCCGATTAAATGTCATCTCTGCCGGGGGCAGACCTTCTAACTCGTTATTCTCCTCTACTTGCTGAAAGTGTTCCGGGAACCTCTGAGAGAGTTCAGCAATGAAATCTTTAGTCCAGAACATGCGTGTCCTTTGCGTTGGGCTACTCTCGATTGCTATGTAGGAAGGGTATACCTTCCTATCAATAGACAATGTAACTTGCTGGTGCTTACCAGGCCGAATATCTTCATCAATAAAGAAAGGCCTAATTTCAATTGGTATCCCTGTCCCTTGAGTGAATGCTGACTTGTCCAATGTCTTTGTTGCAATCTGACCAGACTTGATATGCCATGATGCTACTCTGAGGGGGACAATATTGAATCCTAAGCCAGTCAGGAAATCGTTTGACTCGTTCCCACCAGAAAAGTCAGTTTTGGGAAGGCCTGTAGCCATCGAAACGATTTGCTTTACGGGATATATCTCCCCCGCATGGAATATGGCGTATTTGTAGTTTTGGTTATCAACCCAGCTTGACCATTCTGGAAACTGCTTTAAGTGAGAGTCGAATTCTGAAATGGCATTCAGAACCTGCTGATAAGTTGCGTTCATAGCACCCCCTTTCAAACGATGAAACAGAACTCAATACAGGCAAAATACACAATGTAGAACTTTCTGGAAAGCTCTTAAGGTCGTTTCTTAGTGAAGAACTGGAATCGATATGCCTTGATACAGAACCATCCTTACCCTTTCCATGTCCCCATCGAGGAGTTCCAGGAGCGTATCAGTCCAATCGCTCATGCTCCAATCAATGCCTTTATCTTTTGTCTCTCTGAAGAGTTCTCTTGCCTCTTCAAAAGTCTGTTGGCTCATGCGGTTGGGTATCGCATACTCTTCCCCCAGACTCCCCATGCGAATGAGTATTTCAACCTGAAGCTGTGCCAGAAGCATTAGTTCATCCGGGCCAATTCCACCATTCCATTTATATGTCATTCCCATATTGGTCCCCATTAGTTTTATCCCTGAATTTTTTTCCTGGTGACTGCATCACTGCTTTTCGACCTGGAAAAAGAGGTCCCTCGTAGAATCCAGCCGTATTAGTGCAATTGATTGCAACTGAAAATCCCTGTGCGCTGGTTCCACATGTACCCCCATGTTAGTCCTCACTAGCAGAGAGGAGTTCAATCACGTTCTGTTCAAAATTCTGGGGGTCTGCCGAATGGAGTTGTTTCACAAATCCCTTGAAGACCTTTTCCATTGTAAAGATATGTTCATCGTCTTGTCCGTCTATATCCCGTCTGTAATCAGCAGCAAAGATGTCAATCAATCCAGACTTAGCGGCTGCATCTGAATAGCTACGCAGGAGTCTATTGAGGAGTGCTAACTGCTTGTCTGTTCCCTGGAGGAGTTTCCCAATTTCCAACTCTTCTAGCCTCGCTTGTCGGAGCCTCTCCTTCTGTAGGTTAATGAGGGAGCCTAACTCAGATATGTGATTTACAGAGCGGCGAACCTTCTCGGTGAACCTGGATAGAACGTAGGGGTCAAGTATCTGGTCTATTGAAATGTGAGCAAGCCTGTATCGCTCAACGACCCTTGCCAAATGTTTCTCTGTCACGTCCAGGGACTCCCCCCAATCCACCTGCATGGTTCGTGCTATCAAGACGGGGGAGTGGCCGTGACGTGCCATAGAATCCACTATCTCAAGCCTGTCTGGGGGAAGGCTGTTGATACGCTTGAACTTGTCATGCTGGGGGTCCTGTGAAGCCTGCTGAGCCACTGTGAGTCCTTTGTGCTTTGATACGCCTTTGCTCATAAAATACCTACTTTCCTACAATCAGAATGATGTACTGCCCCAAAAGAACAAATGATTAAAAAACCATGTACACAATCTGGACAACTTTAAAGGCTGTAGTATATGTGACGAGGCAAAAATGAAAAAGGCCCTCAAACCGTTAAGTAGTTGGTTTGGGGGCCTTCATACTAATTCTAATGATAAAGATAAGATTGACATCTGCTTAACCTTTAGATGCTGTTAGAGGTGAATGATTAATGAGCCTCTTTCTTAGAGTTGGCAAAACTTTTGATAGCTGCAGCCCTAAACTCCCAGAGAAAAGATAAGCTGGGGGCGATTGGTGCTCCCCATGAATGATGGTATTCGGGGTGTTTTTTTACGGTCTGTACAAACTTGTGCCAGTTCGCAACAATAAATTCTACAAATTCCAGAAGAGGTAGCTCTGTTTCGTATTTTTTGTAAAAGCCGTCTATTGCGAACTTGTCATCAGATGTTAGTTTAACCTTTAAGCCTTTGTGGTATTTAGAGACGGATAGCTCCCAACACCTCTGTAATGGTGTTGTTCTTCTTCCAGGTGGTAGCTCCTTGTTATCCTCCTCTGCAATAGCCTTTAGATTTAGCTTTTGTCCTGCGTGCGAGACTTCGCACGCATTTAAATCATCTTTATCTTTGTTTTTATACTTATTATTAATAGTATATTTATAGATGGACTCTGAGGATATTGTCTTTGACTGATTTTCCTTCTTTATGCCTTTGATTACATCAGCCTTTGACTCTAAGTATTTCTCCCATGCCTCAAGTCCACCTGTAAGATAAAGGGTGTACATGTTGCTAGTGCCCATTCTTTTTTCCGTATCAACGAGACCAAGCCCATTTAATAACCTAATAGACCGTATGATGGTTTTTTCGCTAAACCCTGTTTTCTCTCGCAAATGCTCAAGACCAGGGAAGCAGGTGTCATCATCATTGTTCGCCCTCTGGGCTAAAGCTAGTAAGACGAGCTTTGTGGTTGATGGCAGTTTGAGGTCGATTGCCTTATTTATATGTTTTATTCCCATTTTCTTACCTCCTCTCGGTCTGTAAAGCCATTCTTTTGGTTAATATTTTCAATGATTGGCATGTCAAATCCATTCTCCAGGTAACCTTCAAAATTCTCTAGGATTTCCTTAAGGTCACTTCTTGTTTCACTAAGTTGCTCATTTGGATATTCATAATTACCAATCAATATCTCGCAGATGTCATGAGCGGCGGACACGGCAAGGTAAGCGTTTTCAATGGCCTCTTTTCTGTCTTTACAAAAGGCAACTTCTATGAGGGTCTCCACAAGAAGCGAGTATACATTTTCTGAGGAAACAAACATTCTTTTGCGGAGCATCTCGATTGTCATTATTGAAATTTCTTCTTTGTAGGCTGCAACCTTTACTTTGTGACGAACTATGTCTATTGCCTTAGTATTGTTATTTTCATACATAATGTTCTCCTTTTTTTAGTTGTTGATATTCGCTAGCCGATTGTCTTCTGTTGCTTTCGATGTAGGCATCTGTGTCTTCGGGCCTGTAAAAAAAACCACTTCTGATTTTGACAAAAGGCTGACTATCTACCTTCCATCTTGCGTTTCTGAACCAGGAGAGGGTAAACCCGTAAACGTTACTTGGCTGTCTTTCATAAGCCTCGGCCTGTTTATACTGTCTTCATAATTCCTCCTTTTTGGTTTTCTGATATTCATGCTTTTTTACCTCCTTTCTTCAAAAGCATTAGCAATGTTATGTAAAGAGCAGAATGGGCACGAAATGCTCTTTAGTAGGGCAAAAAAATATCAAAGTATATTGGAGAACTTCAAAATAAAATCAGAACATATGATTGCATGGTTACGCATACTGTCTGTTATCTCATCGCTTTTTAAGATTTTACATATTTGTTCATTGCACTTTTTTGAAACGACTTTAAAAATTTGTTTGTTAAATTCAGGTTCATTCCAAGTCGCCAATAACTTCAAAATTCTATTTAAGCTTTCTACTATTTTAACTAATTCTTTTTTGTCTGTAGCCTCTACGCCTATACCGTTGTCTACTTTTTCTATTAGTACGTTCGCAATCTTACGTTTCAGTACCTTACAATATTTTGCAGAGTCCAGAAATGCTTCTTCGATGTTTATTTCGAATGCTGTCTCTTGGGATATTGCTGGTAAATCACTGTAATTCCTAGGGTAGTATGACCCTGTGCTTGTGTATAAGAAAAGGCAGTCTTCTATGAATATGTCTGAAAATTCATTTATATGAGAGTCAAGGTCTTCTTCTGATTTAATTCTTCTAAAGAAACTGTAAGATATTCCTACTTTCTTAGCTATTTCCTTCTGGGGTATGCCGTAAAGAGAAAATAATAGAGATTTAAATCTACTGCTAAAGATACCTATCTCATCTCCATGTTGAACGCCCTTTCGCTCAGGCTCCTGATATTCATTTATAAAATTGTTTATGAATGCTTCAAGTAGTGTCATGTTCTCTTGACCTCCAATCTGAGGAGCATCCTAGCATGAAAATGTTTCGTAGTCAAGTGAGAAGTAGATTGAGTCACTAAGATGCTAGTTTAAGGCAGGTTCTAGCGAATCTTTATTGTGAGCTTGCTTCTAGTATGGCTTGAGAAATCATTTCCATAGGGACACGTAGCTTCTCAAGTGTAATAGCAATACAACCAGTCCCTTGCATTGTAATTAATTGCAATGGTGCTTTGACTTAACAGTTAATATTAACCATAGCTTATAGCTTCAACGGCCTCAGCTAAGCGGGAGGGGAGATATCTTTTTCCGTAACGATTAAATGTAATCCCTCCTTGTTCATGACCAAGCAATCCGGCAGCTACTGATTCTGGTACTCCAGTTTGTTTAAGTATGTTTGCGACGGTATGCCGGAAGGAGTGAAAAACCTTATGGGGGTCTTCTGTGATATGTGCCCTGTTAAATCTGCTGTACCAATTGCCAAATTTCTTCCCCCAAATTCCTTTCCATTGCCTGAACACCCACAAGTTTCCATCCGTGCTCTCAGCATTGTTTACGAATGATAGAAACCCAAGTTTAATCAGTTGAGAGTGGATAGGAATGATTCTGGCGCTTGATTTCGTCTTCAGCGATTTACCTGCGTTGTCATTAATGTCGAAGCACCATATTCCGTCTAATTGTTTAATGTCATTTATCTGGAGTTGACAAATCTCCCCACGACGCATTCCCGTATACATGGCTATCATTGGTATCCAGAATTTGTAAGGCTCAGTACCGTCTTTGCATGGGAGATGTAGGGTGATTTTCTTTATGTCTGTAAGGTCATAAGCTTTTCTTTCTTCGTCAGCCCGCTTGTTAATGTCTAGCTGTAAACCTTCAGCGGGGTTTCTCGTGATGTATTCATGTTTGACGGCCCACCGTAGAACAGATGAGAGCAGGGAGAGGTATTTGTTCACTGTTTGGGGGGCAAGACGTGCTGCTAGTTCATCCCTACAAGCAACAAAATCAGACCTGTCATAATCGTTGGCGGGGCGGTTCCCAATAATCTTGAGAATATTCTCAAATTGTTTGTTGAATTCACCTGGGGTACGACCTGTCCAGCCAGAAGATTTCTCGGCATAATAGAGGTCGTAAAGGTTGTTTAGACGAGCAGGTTTAGCTCTAGAGGGCCTTTTGTGGGCGGAGCTATACGTGGACAAAAGTGACTGCTGTTGCACTTCTGAGAGGATGTCAGCGCGCAGAAGAGTAAAGGCGGTTTTCGCCTTGGATGCCCAAGCCTCGGAAAGCATTTTGGCGTCAGATGGATTCTGGGTTTTGAGTGCTTTCCTGATGAACTTCTTGTTGAATTTGTCTACAAGGTCGGTAGGAACCCGTATCATGAAATACGGATGACCATTACGGAAGGTAACGTAGGGGGCTTTAAATAACATAAAAGGCAGCTCCTCAGAAGGATACCCAATAGGTATCCCAAGTCTTTGGAAACTGCCCTTTACGTAGATAACTGATTGAAATTGTTATCTTTTTTTGTCTTGGTACCGAAGGCCGGAATCGAACCGGCACGCCTAGAAGGCATCGGTTTTTGAGACCGACGTGTCTACCAATTCCACCACTTCGGCAAAGCGGAGTGAATTATAGGGTTTCACATGCATGTGGTCAAGTATTTTTAAAACAAAAAAGGGTCACGCAAATTGCGTAACCCTTTGAAGTTTGGTGGAGCTAGGCGGTCTCGAACCGCCGACCTCTTGAATGCCATTCAAGCGCTCTCCCAACTGAGCTATAGCCCCAAACAGGTGCAGATTTATAGCAGAGCGTCACAGGAGTGTCAACAGCTTTTTTGCGTGGCACAACGCTCCCGGACAGCCGTCCGTTTGTCAACTTTCCTTGAATTCGCTGTCGACTCCAGAGGTACTGCGGAAGAGGGTTAGTAACATCTTGAAGCGTTTAATGGCTTTCACTTCATGGGAGATGCCTCCGGGCATCAAGATGATCTCCCCTGCGGAAACATTCGTCGGGGTACCGCCGATGATGATCTGTGCTTCACCGTCGAGAACCTGAACGAAGGCGTGAAAAGGAACGGTGTGCTCGGAGAGCGCTTGTCCAGCATCAAAACTGAAAACTGTCAGTGTGCCTGTTTCGTGTTGCAATAAGGTGCGGCTGACAACTGCGCCGTCCTGGTATGGGGTCATATCAGCAAGGGCGTAAGCTTTGGCAGGATCTACATGAATTTTAGCTGCTTGTGATGACATAACTTCCTCCACGATTAAGTTGTTGGCGTGTAGGTTACGTTAAAAACAGATTGTCGGGGTTGACCGGTGTCAAAAGTAGCATAAAAAATTAAACGGAGTGCTCGCAGCCTGTCGAACTATCGATTAATTAGTTTCTGCCCGGAAACCGCCCTTTTCCGCAATCTCAGCGTCAATCTGCGCATTTGATTGTGCGGCGTAAAGTACTACGCCTCCGCTCAAATGTTTGATTTCCTTGATCTTGCGAAAAATTTCTGGTTTCCAAATCAGAAACCACATTGTGTTCATCCGGAGTTTCCGGATGGACACTAATTAATCTCTTGCCAGAGCTGTTCGATGTCACGGATTAAACCTAAATGCTCGGCGTTGTTGATCGCATAATAGAGTGAGCCGAAAGTATTCTTCTCATCTTCAAGTTTCAGGTAAACCAGAGCGGCATGATAAAGCAGGAGGGCTTTCTGGTCGGCGCTTCTGACCCTTTCCAGAGCTTTGTTCAATAGCTTGAGCGACTCCTCGAACTGACTGGCCTGGTAGTAAAGGAACGCAGCCACATCGTATCTTTCGATACTCGTTCCAGGCATGCGCTGCAGAAGCTCTTCGGCTTCATCCAGTTTATAGAGGTGATTGGCGTCGATCAACGCCAGGCGATGCATGATTTGCAGATGGTCCGGGTCATCCTCGGCAACCCTCTGCATGGCTTGTTCGTAAGTACGGTGGGCTTCCTTGTCTTCGTCGATGCGCTCGAGAATTTCCGCCCGGCGGAGGTAATGATGCCCAACCGCAGGGTCTTTAACGATAACAATCGCATACTGCTCAGCTGCTGCGGCATATGCCTTGTCGTGGATCATCTGTTCCGCGCGGCTGATGATAGCCTCAACCGGACGCGGATCGTCCTTAACTGATAGTGACAAAGTGGTACAACCACCCAGATAAAGGCTCAGCGCACAGCAGAGGAGAAGAATAGCTTTGGACATATTCAATATCAGTGACAATGCAGCCTTCTCCCTCGGACGATCTTTCCTTAAAGGGTGATGCCGGTCAGTAGAAAGAGTGCTTCCTGGTACTTCTCTGCAGTTTTGATAACAATTTCTTCTGGCAGAGGTGGTGGTGGTGCCTGTTTGTTCCAGTTGAGAGTTTCCAGATAATCGCGTACGAACTGCTTGTCGAAGCTCTGCTGGGGGCCGCCAGGTTGGTAGAGCTCTTTCGGCCAGAAACGGGATGAATCCGGAGAAAGTGCTTCGTCAATCCAGATTAAGCTGCCATCGGGCATGAGGCCGTACTCAAATTTGGTGTCGGCAATGATGATACCTTTCCCCGAGGCAAAGTCACGCGCACGACAGTAAATCTCCAGAGTCGTATCACGAACTTGTTCAGCGATCTCCCGACCGCAAAGCTTGATGGTCTCATCAAAAGAGATATTCTCATCATGTTCGCCGAGTTCCGCTTTTGTCGATGGGGTGAAGATCGGTTCGGGGAGCTGGGCGCTTTCAAGGAGGTTCTCCGGCAGGGTGATGCCACAGATGCTTCCCGACTGCTGATACTCTTTCCAGCCTGATCCGGACACATAGCCACGTACGATACATTCGACCGGTAGAGGGCGTGCTTTCTTGACCAACATGCTGCGGCCTTCGAGCTGGTCACGATACGCATGAGTGGCTGCAGGGAAGTCACTGACCTCCGTTGCGATAATGTGGTTCGGAATGATGTCAGCCATCAGGTTGAACCAGAAAATTGAAATCTGGTTAAGGACCTGCCCCTTCTTCGGGATACCTTCATTCATGATGACATCAAAGGCAGAAAGCCGGTCGGAGGTTACAAGCAGCAGGTGCTCGCCAAGATCATAGATGTCGCGCACTTTGCCGCGATTGACCATTTTTAGATCGGGCATATTGGATTCAAGGACGATCGCACTCACAGTTTATTTCTCCTTATTCAACATGTCTTGGACGCGCGGGGCAATTGTAATTGTTGCCGCACTACGAAGTTCTGCCAGGCGCTGTTCGGTTGCTTCATTGTTTTTGCGGCTGAGGATCGACTTGTTCAATTCTTCACGTTTGGCTGCATCCAGTTGGGTCAGGTCAGCAGCAATGCGCTCCTTGATCTCAGCGACAACAAAACGATTCTGGATCTCAAAATACTGATTGATGGCTGTCTGCTCTTCGTTCAGCGCAAACGCTGCTGTGAATAACTCTTCAGAGGTACCGAGGCGTGGAACGAAGGGACTGTAAGTTCGGGTGAACTCACCGGTTTCCTCAACCTTGTAATCAGCTTTCTTGGCCAGTTTAGTCAGGCTGCCACCATCACTCAGCTCTGCGACAAGTTTCTCGGCAGCTTCTTCTGCCAGCTTGGTTGCTTCGGCAGCCTGGTAAGCGGCTGTAACCAAATCCTTGACCTCTGTGAACTCCGGAATATGGCTGGCAATCCGTTCCTTCAGACCAAAGAGAAAGACGCCGTCATCTGCAACAACTGGCTTGGCCAAATTGTTTTCTTCAAGCAGAAGAGCAGCATTGATGATCTCTTCGTTGCGGCCGATGCCGTCGATATAGCCGTCACGAGCAAAGGGGCCCGTCTCTTTTAGACCAAGTTCATTGCTTTTCGCTGCACTTTCCAGGTCGCCAGTTTTGCGATTGATATTGTAAGCGTCCATCGCTTTTTCAAAGGCGAGTTTCTTGGCTTTCTCAGCGCGCAGCCCTTGCTTGACTTCATCCAGAGCTGCTTCCAGAGAGAGGATCCCTGGTTCGGTGTACTCTTCTACTTTGATGATGTGGTAGCCAAAAGTGGTCTCCACTAGCTCACTGATGTCGCCGGGGTTCATGTTGAATGCCGCATCTTCGAACGGTTTGACCATTGAGCCGCGTGTGAAGTAACCGAGGTTGCCACCTTTAACCGCGCTGGCTTTGTCGTCGGAATTGACCCTGGCCAGTTCGGCAAAGTCTTTTCCTGCTTTCGCTTCTTCCAGTAGCTTCTCGGCAAAGGTGCGTTTCTCTGCACGGATCTTCTCATCTGTACCTTCATCAACCTTGATCAGAATATGCGAAGCTTTGACCTTCTCAATGATTTCAAACTGGTCGAGGTGGCGACGATAATATTTCTCCAACTCGCTATCATCGAAGGTGACCTCTTCGAGGTAACGCTGCGGCTCGAATTGCAGATAACGCAGGGCAACCATTTCTGGCGTGCGGAAAGTTTCTTGCTGCTCTGCGAAATAGGCTTCCAGCGCTTCGTCCGTGACTTTGACTTTCTTCTCGAAAGACGCTGGCGTCAGGCTGACAAAGTTGAGATTGATCTTCTCGTTGTTATTGCGAAACTCTTCATCCACTTCGGCATCTGTGACAGTGACACCGGACTGGAGTTGCTCACGGACCTTGTTGACGATCAATTCATTGCGTTGCAGCGCTTCAAACTCATCACTGTTCATGCGCTGATAGGCCAGTACCTGGAGATAACGCTCCTTATTGAAGACGCCGTTCTCTTGAAAGGCAGGGATCTGTGCAATCGATTCAACCAGTTCTTTGCCAGTGACGTCAATTTGCAGACGCTCTGCTTCATTCCGAAGCAAGAGTTGATCGATCAGACTGTTGATTGATTTTTCTGCCAGTTTCAGTTGTTTCTCCAGGGCCGGGGTGAACTGGTCCTGGTAAATGTTCTGGTAGAGTTGATAAAGGTTGCTGTAGGTGCTTTGAAAGTCGCTGTAGGAGATCGACGTGCTGTTGACCATGGCAGCTTCAGCAGTTGGGTCATCACCACCAGGTCCACCGGGGGTGGAGAGCATGGCATAGCCAATGACGAAGCTGAGAATAATGATGGCAAAGGCTAACTTGATGATGATTGATTTCTGTTTGTTGCGGACAAAATCGAGCATGAGTCAGGGTTTCTCCTCAAGGTGTTTTAGTGTGTTTTAGGAATAGGGACGAATGTTAGTCAATCACCTGTATAAATGCAACAGTTTTTCCTTTTTATCTCTTGAAAAGAGAAGGGGCTTTTGCTAGTGTTAACAACATTTTCCCGGCTTTAAGCGGGCCACGTTCACTCTAAGAGGAGTTGCCACACATTATGGTCAACTTGTTTGATGCAATATTAGGAATGTTCTCCAACGATCTGGCGATTGATTTGGGGACTGCGAACACCTTGGTTTATCTCAAAGGTAAAGGGGTTGTTGTTAGTGAACCGTCGGTTGTGGCGGTACAGAAAGATGCGATGGGACAGAGAAAGGTTCTGGCGGTTGGTACCGAAGCCAAGAACATGCTCGGTGGTACCCCCGGTAGTATTGTCGCCATCCGGCCCATGAAGGATGGTGTCATTGCTGATTTTGATATCACCGAAGAAATGCTACGCTACTTTATCCGTAAAATCCATAATCGCAAAGCTCTGGTTCGCCCACGCATCGTTATCTGCGTACCCTCAGGCATCACCCAGGTTGAGAAGCGCGCGGTCAAAGAATCTGCCGAGTCGGCGGGAGCACGTGAGGTCTACCTGATCGAAGAGCCGATGGCGGCGGCGATTGGTGCTGGTCTGCCTATTACTGAAGCTTCTGGCAACATGATCGTCGATATCGGTGGAGGGACCACTGAGGTCGCAGTCATCTCACTGGCTGGTATTGTTTATGCGAAAAGTGTTCGTGTCGGTGGCGACAAGATGGACGAAGCTATTGCACAACACCTCAAACGTAAATACAATTTGCTGATCGGTGAACGTACCTCTGAGGCGATCAAAATCCAGATCGGCAGTGCGTATCCTGAAACGGACTCTTCATTGAAAGATGGTTGGTCGGAAACCATGGAAGTCAAGGGTCGAGACCTGGTCAGTGGGATTCCGAAAACCCTTGTGATCGGTGCGGAAGAAATTCGCGACGCACTCTCTGAGCCAATTAATGCTATTGTGGAGGCGATTCGTATCACATTGGAACGGACTCCTCCTGAACTGGCGGCGGATATTGTTGACAAGGGGATTGTCCTGGCTGGTGGCGGAGCCCTACTACGTAACCTTGACCAATTATTGCGTTTAGAAACCGGTTTGCCGGTGGTTATTGCCGAAGATCCTCTTTCCTGTGTGGCCCTCGGCTCCGGCAAGGTCCTGGATGAACTTGATCTGCTCAAGCGAGTGACAGTGACCTCCTGACCGGCCTCGGGAAAACTCTGTCTGTCAAAGTTTGTGGCAGCTATGATTTTGCAACAATGAAAGAGGGCCTCCCGCCCTCTTTTTTCGTGGGAATGAAACATGCTGGAATGGTGGCATAAAAATAGACCTCTCTTTCTTGGCGGTGTACTGATTCTGGTGGCGTTGCTCTGGTATTCGGTCAGTCTGCATCAAAAGGATGAGACGAACTTTCTGGAGAGCGTGGTGCTGCGCGCAACTGGTCCGGTACAGGCTGGCTTTAACAGGATCATTAGTGGCTCAGCAGATATCTGGGGCCATTACCTTTACCTGATAGATACCGCCGAAGACAATCAGCAACTGATCGAAGCAAATCGGACTCTGCGTGCTGTCTTGACGCAAAGTGATGAAGTCCGCTTGGAGAATAAGCGGCTGCGTCTACTGCTTGATTTTAAGGAAGCAGAGAAAATTGCTACACTGCCAGCCCGGGTCATTGCCGAGGACGCGTCCAGCTGGTTCCGTACTGTCATGATTGACAAGGGGAATGAACAGGGCGTAACCGAAGGGATGCCAGTCGTCGTTGCTGAAGGTGTCGTCGGTCGTGTCGTGCGCAGCAGCCCCAATTTTGCTAGAGTCTTGCTGATTACAGATGCCTCCTCGGCGGTAGCGAGCCTGCTCCAGAATAATCGTGCTCGAGGCATCTGCCGAGGGCAAGGAGAGCAACTGGTATTTGATTTTGTTCTGCGCCAGGAGGAAGTACGGATTGGTGACCGGGTGGTGACCAGTGGTATGGGGGGCATTTTTCCGAAAGGTCTGGTGGTTGGCCATGTAAAGAGTGTCAATCGTCAGGAATTCGGCCTTTTTCAGGCAATCGAAGTCGCTCCTACGGTTGATTTCTCTCACCTTGAAGAGGTACTGGTGATGTTGCGGAGTCAGCAATGAACCGGACCTTGACCTATCTTGCCATGGCGGGCATTGCTGTTGTTCTACAGACCGTTCTGCTGCCTCTGGTGTTGCAGGGATATTATAAGCCAGACCTGCTTCTGATTCTGGTGATCTACCTCGGTCTGCATGAAGAGCCGCGGCGTGGTTGCCTCCTTGCTTATTTTTTGGGTTGGTGTTACGACGGTGTTGCTGGGTCCTATCCGGGGCTCAACGGATTTCTCCTGCTTGGGGTTTTTCTGGCAGTCCGGGGCATCGTGACTCGGGTTAACACTGAAAGCTCACCGTTACTACTCGTGCTGGTCCTTGCCGGTACGATTCTGCAATCTGCTCTGGCAGCTTTTGCGCTGGACTTCTTCAGCCAGGCCGCTGGGATCTGGCCACAAATCGCCTGGCAGCTGCCTGTTCAGCTGTTGTTGAATTTTATCGCGGCATTTGCCCTGCTGCGTTTGTCTGTATGGCTCCAGCGTACCTTTATGCCGCGCAAAACTCTGCCAGGTCTGCGCAAGCTTGATAGCCGTTATGAGTCTTAATCCCCCGCCCGAAGAAACCCCCGGCCTGCGTCGTCGTTTTATAATCTCTTCGTCGATCGTTGTCTGTGCCTTTTTTGTGCTGGCCTTGCGTTTGTGGTCTTTGCAGGTCCTCGGGGTTGATCATTACCGCGAGCTTTCCGAACGCAACCGCATTCGTCACGTGGCCATTCATGCACCGCGCGGCGCCGTCTTTGACCGTTATGGGACTTTACTGGTTGATAATCGGCCGGCTTTTACTGTCTCTGCTCTGCGTCAGGAAATTGGTGATCGTGAGAAACTCTTTCACCACTTGAGTGAACTTCTCGAAGTAGATGAAGAGCAGCTTGAAGAGCGTTGGCAGGCAGGCCAGGGCTTACCACGCTATCGACCGCTCCCTCTTCTTGAAGATGTCGGTCGGCAGGCGATGGAAATGGTCCAGGAAAATTCTGTTGATCTTCCCGGTATCCTTGTCGAAGTAAAACCGTTACGGGCCTATCCTTACGGCGAGATGGCCGCCCACCTCTTCGGTTATCTCGGCGAGGTGACCGAAAACGAGCTGGATCAACCAGAATTCTCTGGTTACCGTTCGGGTGAGATGGTCGGCAAGACAGCTCTGGAACGTGAGTTTGAAGGCCGGTTACGAGGCACTGCCGGGCAGAAACGCATTGAAGTCAATGTCCGAGGACGCGAACTGCGCCAGTTGACTACGCGGAGTCCTCTCCCTGGCCAGCGTCTTTATCTGACGATTGATGCTGCACTGCAGCAGGCGGCTGAAACAGCTCTTGCCGACAACGCAGGTGCCGTTGTCGCGCTTGATGTCAGGAGCGGAGAGATCCTGGCTTTTGTCAGCCGGCCCACCTTTGATCCTGCCTTGTTTGCCCGTGGCGTCAGTAGTGATGAATGGCGTGAATTGATTGACAACCCGCGGCACCCGATGACCAACAAGGTTTTGCGTGGTCAATATCCTCCAGGTTCAACCTTTAAAATGGTTGTGGCACTTGCGGCACTGGAGGCTGGCACAGTGACACCTACGACAAAATTTGAGTGCGATGGCAGTTTCAAACTTGGTAACAGCTATGAGTATCGCTGTTGGAAAAGAAATGGCCACGGCATAGTCGATCTGCATAAAGCTATTAAGGAAAGCTGTGATGTCTGGTTTTACCGGGCTGGTCTTGAAACCGGTATCGATCGCATCGCCAGTGCTGCGCAACGGTTGGGTCTGGGACAGCCGACTGGATTCCCTTTTGGCGGAGAAAGTTCAGGACTGATTCCATCGCGAGCGTGGAAGAAAAAGCGTTTCGGCACCAGTTGGTATGATGGTGAAACGGTTATCTCATCTATCGGTCAGGGTTTCGTTCTGACAACCCCATTGCAGCTGGCGTCGATGGCCGCAGCTTTGGCCAATGGCGGCACAGTCTGGAAGCCACGGATCGTCCAGAAAATAGTCGATCTTGAGGGCGAAACCGACTGGTTGCTGACGCCGGAGAAACTCACGGAAACGGCCTGGTCTACGGAGTCACTGAAGGCTGTCCGAGATGCCATGGAGTCGGTTGTCAATGACGTCGGCGGCACCGCCTGGCGAAGTCGGCTGGAGAAGGTACGGTTTGCGGGGAAAACTGGTACAGCCCAGGTTGTTCGTCGCAAATCGGATGAAGAGGAAGAGCAAGCAGAAGATGACGAAGTGATCCCCTATCAATATAGGGATCATGCGATCTTTGTTTCCTATGCTCCGGCAGATAATCCACAGATAGCAGTTGCTGTGGTCGTTGAACATGGTGGTCACGGTTCAAGCGTCGCAGCACCGGTTGCCAGGGCCGTGTATGATGCTTATTTCACTGAAGAGACAGATAGCAAAGATACGGTACAGAAAGTTGTTACGGGAGACTGATCGATGTTTGATAGACGCCTGATTACACATTTTAACTGGATTTATCTGCTTCTGATTCTGCTGATCTCAGCCATCGGCATTGCCAATATGTATAGTGCCACGTCCTCATGGACGACGGCGGCTCAGCCGGTTTATCTCAAACAATTTTACTGGCTAGGAATTGGCTTGCTGATTGTTGCCCTGATCTGTGTCTTTGACTATCGTCATCTGGAATACTTGAGCTTCCCATTGTACGGCGGCAATTTACTGCTCCTGATCCTGGTCCTCGCTATCGGCCGGACCAGTATGGGCGCTACTCGCTGGATTAGCCTGGCGGGTTTCAATGTGCAGCCGAGCGAAATCATGAAGATCGTGATCATTGTCGCCCTGGCGCGCTATTTTAGCGAGAAAGAACATCTGCGTGGATTCAATTTGCGTGAGCTGATTGCCCCCGGCTTGATCCTTGGCGTTCCGGCTCTTTTAATTATGAAACAACCGGATCTGGGCACTGCCCTGTTGGTGTTGTGCATCGGAGGCACCATGGCTCTCTTTGCTGGAGTGCAGCGTTCCTCGGTTACTTTCCTTGCAGTTGCGGGGCTTGCCGCTGCCGGTGGTGGATGGTTTCTTCTGCATGACTATCAGAAACAACGCATTCTGACCTTCCTTAACCCTGAACGAGATCCTCTCGGCGCCGGATACCATATTATCCAGTCAAAGATTGCTGTTGGTAGTGGTGGTTTCAATGGCCTGGGCTTCATGAAGGGAACCCAGTCGCAACTCTCTTTTCTTCCGGAACGTCATACTGATTTCGCGTTTTCTGTGTTTGCCGAGGAATGGGGCTTGATCGGCTGTCTTTTGCTTCTGGCACTTTATTGTCTGATTGTGCTCTTGGGTCTGCACATCGCCCTTCGTTCTTGCGATCGCTTCGGCATGTACCTCGCTATCGGCGTCTCAGCCATGCTCTTCTGGCACATTGTTGTCAATCTCGGTATGGTGATCGGTCTGTTGCCGGTGGTTGGCGTTCCGTTGCCACTTTTCTCTTATGGTGGAACGAGTATGGTGTCGACAATGACCGGGATTGGTGTGCTCATGAATGTCGGCATGCGGCGGTTTATGTTCTAGCTCTCTCCATGAATCATCTGACGAAGGTAATTTACTTTGGTTAGTCCGAACATTACACGTGATTACAATGCCTTGCAATTTGACCAACCGTGGGCGCTGAAAAGTTTTTCCGGGCACGGGGAGCTGGCCCAACAGGTCACCTTCGATGAACGGCTGTTGAAGCAGGTCATCAATGGCGAAAGCGGACCGAGTCTCTGCATCCAATGCGATCCTCGTTGTTTGGTAACCACGGTCAGGGAATCCCGCATGGCCAACTTCGAGACAGCCTGTCAGGAGTTGTCCGCCCAGGGGTGGCCGGTTATTGTCCGCTGTACCGGGGGCGCTTGTGTCCCTCAGGGCCCCGGAGTCCTCAACCTCTCAGTCATTCATCCCAAGGTTCGTGGCTGGTCTCTGGAGGATGGTTACACACTGCTCTGTAATTTGCTGACGTCTTTCCTGAAAAGCTATGGTCTTACCCCGACCACCGGTGAGGTGCCAGGCTCCTTTTGTGATGGCCGTTTCAATCTTCAGGTGGGTGGTCAGAAACTGGTGGGTACAGCTCAACGCTGGGCTGGCGGCAGCCGGGAGAATGCCGCAGTACTCGCTCATGCTTGTCTGTTGGTGGATCTGGATCTTGCTGAAGCGACCGAAAAAATCAATACGCTCTATCAACTTTGTGGCAATTCCCAGCAGTTCACTCCAGAAGCCTGCACCACTTTGCGTGACTGTCTGGGGGAAGTCGGGCAACAGTCTGGCGAAGAATTCATGGTGGATGTTGAACAGCGGTTGACGGTTCTGGTTAAAGATTATTTCAATATCTCAAGTTAGCGACACTCTGTCATTTTATAGGTAAAAATTTGGATCTTGTTGGATATTGCAATTTATTGCGTAGCGCGGGTCTAATACCCCGCCGCTTGCGGCGTTATAAAATCAAGACTATGGAAAAATACCCCGCTTTCGCGAAGCGAAAGTCGAGCCAAAGCGAGATGGCTTGCCACGGGGAATTTTATTTGAGGAGGGGATGTTATGTCATCTGTCATGCAAGGCGCGCGCCCCAGTGCGTCAAAAATAACCCGGCTTAAAATTTCGTTACTGTTGTGCTGTTGGGGAGTGCTCTCTGCTGTCCCTGTTCCTGCCGCAGAGTTGATGCTACCACAGGTTTATTCGGATCAGGTTGATGTCTCCGGTTGGTTGATGAGCGAAAAGCTTGATGGAGTACGCGGTTACTGGAACGGCAGGCAGCTGTTGTCGAAAAACGGCAAAGTTTTTTCCCCACCTGCAGCATTTGTCCGTAACTTGCCACCATTCCCTGTTGAAGGGGAGCTCTGGGGTGGGCGCAGCACTTTTGAGCAGACCGCGTCAATCGTTATGCAAAAGCAACCTCATGACGGCTGGTTGCAACTTAAATTTGCCATCTTCGATGTACCACAAGCTCCTGGTGGGTTCACCGCACGTCTTGCCAAAGCCTCCGATTGGTTTGCTGCACACCCTTCCACATATGCATTCGTTATTCCGCAGCTTCCGGTTCTGGATCAGACCCAGTTACAGGAAGAATTACAGAGGATCGGAAAGCTTGATGGTGAAGGGTTGGTTGTTCGCCGGCCTGATGCCTTTTACACTGCCGGGCGTAGTCCGGAAATCCTCAAGGTGAAAAACTATCAGGACGCAGAAGCAACCGTGGTGGCGCATCTGCCTGGCAAAGAAAGAAACAAGGGCAGGCTTGGCTCCCTGCTGGTCGCTCTTGCTGATGGCACACAATTCAAAATAGGCAGTGGCTTTACTGATGCCGAGCGGGAATCGCCGCCGCCGATCGGTGCGGTCGTTACTTTCAAATTCTACGGCAAATATCAGTCGGGGATTCCAAAATTTCCGTCGCACATGCGCATAAAGCGGGACCAATTCTTTTCATCCCCATAAGCCCTCTCTACCATATACGGCATAGGTTGTAGATTTACAAACAGGCTGGGTTTTTAACTTGCCTTTTGCTGGCTGGGCGACCACTCAGGGCTTGAGGCTGTGAGCAGACTCACCGAGCGCTATATTGGTACTTCTCAAACACCTCAGCGCCGAGTGCCGCCCGCTGCTTGCCAACGCAGGCAGCATGATTGAAGTCAACGTCATTGAGGATCCGCGCCACCGCGTGGCGGTAGACGCGTTGGCGTAAGAACATTCACATATACATTCCCGGGATTATTAAATGACGGTTCTAAACCAAAACTAAGTCATTCTGCAAACAGTAACAGTGTGATTCTCTTGGTGCTTTTCGATGGTCATTCTCGATCTCTACATCAAAGTCGACCAACACTGGCAGGTGATCTGAAAACGCCACCAACGGCACCTGGAAATTCCGTATCTTTATCTCTTGGCTGTGCAGAACAAAATCGAGATATCGACGCGGGCTTCTACTAGGGTAGGTCGGTAATCTCTCGGTGTTGGCATCCTGTAATCCTGTCGCAGCCAGAAACATGTCGATTTCGCGTTCGCCCCAGAGCATATTGAAATCACCTGCAACCACACAGGGCCTCTCGGTTTTTTTTACCAGCTCATAGAGAGCATCCAGCTGATAATGCCGCGTTCGTGCACCCAGTGAGAGATGTGCCAGATAAATGACTATGTGCTCAAGTTCGAGTTCAATTACCAGCCGTTTCATGCCGTGCTTAAAAAAATGAAAGGTCTCGTTGCGGATTCGATCTCGTGCCAGAAACGCATTTCCCTGCTTTTTTACCACTGGAACATGCCGCCAGAATGAATCCTGCCCATACTTGATTGCGTGTGAGTGATAGTGCCCTAACGATTCAGCCATCTGTTCGATCTGATTCTTGCCGCCGGTGCGATACGAGCCGTGATCCACCTCGATCAGGCCGATCAGGTCGGGCTCCAGGTCGCGCACGAATTCTGTAATTCGCTCCAGATTCTTTCGTGAAGAGCGCGCATAGTTATGCACCCTGGGACCAGTGGCATAACAGATGTTGTAGAGTAAAAATCGCATGGGGCCTCCTGAACAATTAAAGCACTGTCGCGCGATAACGCAAGTGGCGTTTTGTTGAGGTGGAATGGGAGTGTGTTGATTTGTGGTTGCTCTCTCCCTTATAGATAAGAGGGAGTGGTTTTTGGGAAAAGGGCACACGAAGCAATGTCTTCAATCCTTTGTGAGTCTAGGGTAAGTCCTGATTTCGATCTTTAAACGATTTCCGCCGTTTACGCAACCTGGCCCGACCGCCGAAAAAAAGCCCGCATAGTGTCAAGGTCCAGACGGTTATTAATAGGATGGTTTCTGTGGTTGTCAGCATTTGGTCCTCCTTCAAGGCTCGTTCTGAGCATAACAACAGTAACAACTCCACGCTTTGATGCATATCAAGTTTTGCTGGTCTAACATCCGATCAATTTTATTGCACACCCGTTTGCTTGTGATGAGGAGTGCGAACAAGATATCCCCATTTTCTGAGTCAGGTGTGCTATATATTCAACACTTGTCGGGATTGTGGCTGGCCTCTTAGTCTTCGGGTGCGGTGTGTTTGCTTTGCAGGGAGCAAGCTGTGCGCATCATCGCAAAGAGCAACGTATCTTGAAGAGGTTTAGATTTGGCAGAAATGCTCACATTATTCGTCAATGTTTTCCTTAAAATATTCATGATCTTTACCCCGTTTTTCGTTATCTCGGCCTTTTTGTCCCTGACGAAAGATGACACGGCAGTCGAGCGACAAAGGATAGCGAGAAAAGTGACTCTGGCGGTCGCTCTGACCTGCTTTGCCTTGTTCCTCTTTGGCAGCTATATCTTTGCTCTGTTCGGCATCACTCTGGACGCCTTTCGCATCGGCGCCGGGGCGGTCCTCTTTATCTCGGCCGTTGCAATGATCCAGGGTAAGACGACCGTCTCCCATCTCGACTCCGAGGAGGATGTCGCTGTTGTCCCATTGGCGATCCCGATCACTGTGGGCCCTGGTACCATCGGCGCTTTGCTGGTCATGGGTGCGGGACTCAAAACTGTTCCCGAAAAGGCCGTTGCCTGTTTAGCCCTGTTGTGCGCTGTGCTTGCGGTCGGTGGGCTGCTCTCCGCCGCTGGCCGCCTTGAAAGATTCCTTGGCCAACAGGGGTTGATTATTCTCACCAAGCTGACCGGACTGTTCGTGTCCGCCATCGCCGCGCAGATTTTTTTTACCGGTCTCAAAAACTTTCTGGCTTAACCTGGGAGATGTGGTCGTCAATTGAATGTACTAAACAAGGGTAACCGACCATCCAAAAAACACGGACCAAAAGGGCTGTCTATTCTGCACGAGGACAAAGATCTCCTTGTCGTGGAGAAGCCTTCCGGATTGTTGACGATCGGCAGTGATCGTGACAAGTCAAGAACGGTCCACTACCTGCTCAATGACTATGTCCGCAAGGGCAATCCGAAATCTCGCAACAGGGTGTATGTCGTACATCGCCTGGATCGTGACACCTCCGGGATATTGGTCTTTGCCAAAAGCGAGCAGGCCAAGAAGTTTTTGCAGGAAAATTGGGAGCATACCGACAAACACTACCTTGCCATCGTATGCGGAGAGGTGACACCCAGGGAGGGCACGATCTCAACTTATCTGGCCGAAAATTCCGCCCAGAAGGTTTATTCAACCCTTAATACCGCCAGAGGGAAACTCTCCCATACAGAATACAGGGTATTGCAAGAAGCCAAAGGATTCAGCCTGGTAGAGATCCATCTCCTCACCGGGAGAAAACACCAGATCCGCGTGCATTTTGCGGGAAAAGGTAACCCCGTCGCCGGGGACAAAAAATACGGGGACGGCGGCGCTATTTCGAAACGGCTCAGCCTCCATGCCCGGTCGATTTCGTTTACCCATCCTTTCAATGGCAGAAAAATGACTTTTGATAGCGGGATTCCGGAGGACTTTGTCCGGTTACTCGGTAAGCTGTAGCGCGTTTTAGCTTCACATGTCATCCGCATTCCCGGACCCTGAAAAAAGTGCGAAAACGGCCTTAGCCCCTTCACAACAGTCCTGCGGTATGTTAGTCAAAGGCAATAATTTTTGTGAAAAGGAGAAGATATGTCTGAAAATGAGAACCACAAGATTGTCAAAGTACACTATACGGGTACCTTCGCTGACGGGACGTTGTTTGATAGCTCGCGTGAACGTGAACCCTTTGAATTTGCACTTGGTGCTGAACAGGTGATCAGCGGCTTCGATGATGCGGTGGCTGCTATGGCTGTCGGTGAAACCAAGAGCGTAACGATCCCGGTTGAAGAGGCCTATGGTCCGTATCACGAAGAGATGGTCCATGAACTCGAGCGAAGCCACTTTGGCGAGGGCGTGATTCCGGAGGTTGGTATGCTGCTGCAGTCAGAAGGCAGTGAAGGTCATCCGCCTATGGTCGCGACTGTGACCGTAGTCACTGATGAGACGGTAACGATCGATGCGAACCACCCATTGGCCGGTCAGGATCTGACCTTTGAAATCGAACTGCTGGAAGTGGTTTAGAATTACAAGAGACTGAGATCGTGATGGGCGTCTGCTCAAAATTTGATTTACAATTTGAAGAAGCATGTGATCATATGTTCAATCGTGCTTAAGGAAATATTTCAGGATAGAACAGAGGTCCTCATGGATAAAAATACCATCGAAATAGAGAACACACTTGATATCCGCGATATGTCAATCGACGATTTCGCCGAGGTTTTTCATCTTGGTGAGCAGTTGTTTACCTCCGAATACTCGTCCAGCATGTACCGCACCTGGGACGAGTACGAGATCACGACACTTTACAACTCCGACAGTGACCTCTGCCTGGTTGCTGATCTGGACGATGAGATTGTCGGTTTTGTTCTCGCTACGACTGTCGATAAAACCAATTCTGCCTGGAAATACGGTTATCTGGTGTGGATCGGGGTGCGTCCAGGAATACAGAAAAAAGGTATTGGTGACAGCCTCTTTAACGAAATCAAGAAGCGCATGGTTGAGCAGGGGGTGCGTATGATCATTATCGATACCGATGCCGACAACGAGGCTGGTATTCGCTTTTTCAATAAACACGGCTTTGGCAACACCCAGAAGCATGTCTACATGACCCTCAACCTGGCGAAAAAGACCATGGGAAGGAAGTCACGCAAATAATGAAACAGGAGCTCTTGGAAAAAGCCTGGGGTGCCATCGACAGCGAGCGCGTGCGGCAGGCCTTGATCGACATGGTCGATATCTACTCCCCATCAGGGAAGGAAGAGGATATTCAGCTTTATCTCGAGTCGCGTCTTGTCGAAGCCGGTGTCGCTGTCGAACGCCAGATTGTCGAAGATGAGCGCTACAATCTTTACGCCACCATGGGCGATGGCCCCCCCCAGTTGATTCTGGTCGGCCATGTTGATACGGTCCCGGCCTGGAACCTCGAAGAGTATGGTGCCGAAGAAGAGTGGGGTGTCGTGCGAGGCCTCGGTACAGCGGATATGAAGGGCGGTTGCGCAGCAATGCTCGAAGCCTGGTTGGTCCTGACCTGCCTGCCTGAAGATCAGCGACCCCCGGTCGGACTGCTGTTTGTTGTTGGTGAAGAGGAAAATGGGGACGGCAGTGCCAGGTTTCTCGAAGACAGCAAGCCTCCCTGGGTCGTGATCGGTGAGCCGACCTCGTTGTCACCATGCCTGAATCATTATGGCTACCTCGAAGTCGCCTTGACGACGAAGGGCTACCGTATCCACTCCTCATTGCCTGAACTTGGCCACAACGCCGTCGAGTCGATGCTGCGTTTCCTGTTGTTGCTCGGTAGGGAACCGCTCTTTGATCGCGACAGCACGAAGATCGTCTATTCGATTCGGGAGATGAGCTCTTCGCGGGCCGGTTTTGTGGTGCCGGATCAGTGCGAGACCTACATTGACCTGCACCTGCCACCGGGAATGACACCGGAGTCAGTGCAGGACGCCATCCGTGTTTGTGTTGAAAAAGCCAAAGATTTCATACCCGGGCTGAATATAGATTTGTCCTTTGAATTCTCGGCCCAAGGGTACGACCTCGGGGGATTTGGCAGCTTTTCCGAAGTTCTCGATGAGGTTTATATGCAACTCAACCTGCCGCTGCGGTTCAATCCATTCCGTTCTCACTCGGACGGCAACCTCTTCTTCGCTGCCGGCTGCCGGCCGATGATCCTAGGACCGGGGTCACTGGAGACGGCTCATACTGCAGATGAGCAGACCTCCCTTTCGGAAGTTGAATCTGCAGCCCGCATCTACACGGCACTGTGCCTGAGCTGTCTCGACTGAACAGGGTCGTTGCCCGCGCTATTTCTTTTCTTGAAGACTTTCATGGGAGAAGTCCCGCTCGAGTATTCTGCACCCTTGTCGTTAAGTTTTTTTACTTCCATGATTGCTCATCATTTCAAGCCGATCATCATAGTGCTCAACCCTTTTCTCCCAATCGTAGCGAGCGACATGTGTGCGCAGTTCGCCGCTCATCAAGGCCGGATCTTTAAGCATCTTTCTCAACCGCGCCAGCAAATCGTCGAAATCATCGTAGAGAAATTGGTCCTGTATCGCGACCGGCAGATGCTCGGGATAGGCGAGACGTCGCGGCAGTAGCGGTGTGCAGTGGCAGTAGATCGCCTGTACAACGCTGATACCGAAAAAATCGTGGTTCGAGTGGACAGGCAGGATGTCCGCATGCCAGAGCCAGCGCGCGTAGTCTGCGAAGTCCTTGGCGTAGCCGAACTGCACAATCCGCTCACCGAGTCGTTGCTGAGCTTCGGTAAAGATTGGCGGAGACTTGCGGTAGGATTCGCCTAATACCGCCACTTCGAAAGCGAGACCTTCGTCCTGCAGTTGATAAAGCGCCCGGAAGAACTCTTCCGGGTTTTTATCATACTCCCAGCGGTGGTTCCAGAGGATGAGTGGAGGTTGCTTTGCAGACTTATTTGCACGGTATTGATCAAAGCGTTTCAGGTCGAGCCCTAATGACAGGACTTCACTTTTGGCTTTGATAAGATCTAAGTTTGCCAGTTCCTTCTGGTCTGGAAAGCCCTTCAGGAACTTTGGTAACTGATTATTAAAAGCATCGAGATGGTAACGGGAATTAAAGAACACAGCATCGGCGGCCAAGGCGCTTGCGTAGTTGATGAACGCATAGTGAGCGCGCTGTTCTGCAAGGTTTTCACCATTCGGCGACCAGGGATAGCAGAGCTGGTTTTCGTGAAAATAGAGCGCAGTCGGGATCTTTGCCGATCTTTTGCGGGTCAGGGCCAGAAACGTGGTCAGATCGAGCATGTCGCTGGCGAGCAGAAGGTCAGGATTGCAATTGTTCTCCATAAACTGCCGTGCCAGAGTCACCGCACCACTATGCATTCGCCACTTCCAGTGTCGCCCGCTTAAAGTCAGCAGCTCGACATCGTGCCGGCTATAACGGGCGTACTCCTCAGCCCAGGCGGCATGGGAGCCTGTATGAAAAGGTTCGATCAGACATATCTTCATCGCATAAGCTCCCTAGCAGCCCGTCGGACTATCAATGAGCTGGCTGCAAATTCGTCCATTTGGCTCATATCTCAGCTCCTTTTCGACCAATAGCTACGGCTATTACTTTCAAATGAGCTAAAATCTGATCTCAAACGGCCATCTTTTCGCTTCAGTCCTGATAGTCCGACGGGCTGCCAGAAACGATGATTTTAATCGGCAAGGGAGCATTTGACAAGGATGATATAGACACATGGATAAACTCCCAAACGGTCCTTTTACTAA
Source organism: Deltaproteobacteria bacterium (assembly GCA_024636155.1). Taxonomy (GTDB): domain Bacteria; phylum Desulfobacterota; class Desulfuromonadia; order Desulfuromonadales; family BM103; genus M0040. The sequence continues at coordinate 591 of JAGXHM010000111.1, read as the reverse complement.
AGTGGGTCCAAGACATGTGGCCGACGCGAAACTGGACAAGAGAAGAAAGATCGTCTTAAAATAGGTAACTTAATACTCAAAACCTAGAAGGAGATTTATCATGGCTAGAGCAAGCGCCCGACACATCCTGGTGCCAAGTGAGGATGATTGCAACACCCTTAAAAAAATGATTGAAAACGGTGACGATTTTGCTGAAATCGCCAAGCAGCATTCCAAGTGCCCGTCCGGCAAACAGGGCGGAGGCCTAGGTGAGTTTTCGCCTGGTCAGATGGTTAAGGAATTTGACGAAGTGGTTTTCTCCGGCGAAATCGGCAAGGTCCTTGGGCCGGTCAAAACCCAGTTCGGTTACCATCTGATTGAAGTCACCAAGCGCACGGACTGAGAATTGCGTTTTATCGGAGAATTTCAAAAGGGATGCCCACATCGGGGTGTCCCTTTTGTCCGCGCGCTAGCAGCCTGTCGGACAATCAATGAACTGGCTGCAAATTCGCCTGTTTGGCCCATATCTCAGCTCCTTTTCGACCAATAGCTACGGCTATTACTCTCAAATGAGCTAAAATCTGGTCTCAAACATCCAAATTTTCGCTTCAG
>JAGXHM010000110.1 GCA_024636155.1 Deltaproteobacteria bacterium | reverse complement strand
GGCAGAGCAGAAAAGGGTTTATCGCGTTTTGTAAATGTTTCGTTACCCCCGAATACCTCGCTGGTAATGAAGCATTAATTCTAAACCACGATGTGGTTATCAATTGGAGGCAACAAATGAACAGACACAGAAAGATTCTTTTTACACTACTTCTGGGCATCGCATTCTCAGCGCCGACACTGGCTATGGCCGTTGAGTTTGCTTTCCATGGAGACCTCAACAACCGGTTTGGTTTATACACTAATCAACAGGGGTTTTTCTCAGGCGATAAAGTACCCGTTATCGATGATAATGACCGTAACGATTCATTTGCCAGCATCAAGTATCGTCTCTGGACTGAAATCGGCGACAATGACGGGGCAGTTAAGGGCGTCTACGCAGTTGAAATCGGTGCCATTCGGTTTGGGCGTGGTTCTGACGCCAACGGCGGAAGAGAATGGGGCGGAGCGTATTCCGGCGATGGCGTTAACATCGAGACTCGCTGGGCCTATACTGACTTTCAGATCCCAGGTGTCAGCAGCAAGGCGCGGGTTAAAATCGGCTTGATGCCATTTACGGTTAACAGCTTTGTATGGGATGAAACGGCGACCGGTGTGCAGTTAAGCGGTGAAAATTACAAGTTGGCCTGGGTTCGCGGCAAGGAAGCTTTGACGAGTGCGGGCGACGAATGGGGGGACAATGATCTTGACGCACTGCTGGGTCGCTATGATTTTAAAAATGATGCATTAAAATCAGGTGTCTTTGGCCTCTACCAGTGGCAGGATACCCAGGCAACCAGTTATGCAATGAATTCTAATGGTTATCAAATTAAAAAATTAGGAGACGTGAAATTCGATCTGATGACCTTGGGAACCGACGGTTCCTGGTCGACGCCGGTCAATGATAACACTGTCTTTCTTAACTGGGACTTGATGTACCAGACCGGCAGTTTCGACAACGTAGAATTTGAGGATACATTGAGTGGAATAACCGCTGCAAATAAGGATTATGACCTCTCAGCGTTCTTCGTTCATGGCGATGTCGGAATCAAGTTCGGCAAGAGCAAATTGACCTATACCGCCTGGTATGCCTCGGGTGATGATGACGCTAACGACGACGAGTTCAACGCTTTTATTACTACCGATGTCGATCGCTTTGACAGCATCGTGTTGATGGAAGGCGGCTACAGCGACGATGTTTACTTCACCGAACGTCCCGCCCTGTTTGACAAAGGTTTTATCATGAACAAACTTGCACTTGATCATCAGGCGACCGAGAAACTTAAGATTGGTGCGGCTGCTCTTTATATGCTGACCGCTGAAGATATTGAGTACACCGACGCTCTCGGCCGCAGCCAGAAGCAGGATGAGATTGGGGTGGAACTCGACGCATATGCCAGCTATCAGCTTTATCCCAATATCGAGCTGGCGGTCAATGCCGGTTACTTGTTTGCCGGTGATGCCATGGACCGTTTTGAGGTGAGTAGCTCTAATGCGAATATCGTAGACGGCAGCGCTGACAATGATATCTTCCGTACCACGGCAAGGGTTCGCTATAAATTTTAAACGATGATGTTGGATCTGACACAAGACTTATCTCAAGGCCGGCCGACGGCTTGGCCTTGAATCCTTGACACTTGGTGGGGGCGTAAAAATCGCCCCCACCTTTTCCTCTTAACCGATTTTATTCTCAGATTAACAAGACAATCAAGGAGACAACCGCATGAATCGTGGCCGTAGCATTTTTAATGTCAGTGTCCTCTTGTCCATGGTTTTTCTCTGGTCATCGGTAGGAAGCGCAGGCGTCATTGAAGAGGTTACCAGTTACTTCAAGCCAGCTAGCGGAGCCTTGATCGCAATCCATGGCGATGACTACCTGATCAACATGGATGCTTCGTCGGGTGTCATGGTTGGGGATTTGCTCAGCATCGTAACCCCCGGAGAAAAACTTGTTGACCCTGCCAGCGGAGCGATTCTGGGAAGTCTGGACACCGTTAAGGGAGTTCTCAAAGTCACCAAGGTCAGATCTGGGTTCAGTCATGCGCGCCCGCTTGGTGCGATTCTGGCGGCGCAAAAAGGCGATTCGGTCAGGCGTTACCAAAATTTGACAGCTATTTTTCGAGATCAGCAAGGAACAGGTCTGAGGCTGTATGGGCAATTGGTTTCTGACTTGCCAGGGCTGGAATGGCAGGGCGCTCATACTGTAAGAAAAACCATAGACACGCCATCCGAAAGTCCTGACGAGCGGGCGCAATTGACCTTTTTGCTAAATGATAAAACATTGATAGTTAGTGATAGCGAAGGACAGGTCCTCCGCTCTTTTCCTGTGGTTGATCATCTGCCTGCTGTTTCTGATGTTCCGGTTTATCCACCGACTCAGCCGATCAGTTCATCCAAACTCATTACGGACCCCGGTTCTCAATCTGCTGTCGCCTGGGATCCGCTACTTCAGAACAATCACGCGCAAGTTGCATATGCAGCTGATTACCCTGGATTTCTTACTTTGGGCGAATTCCCGGGGATAGTCATGATGGCGGATTTTGCCTCTGCCGGTGGACAGCTCTTTGTTGCCGGTAGCGATGGTAGCGACCTCAACGTGTTTGGCATCAAGGAGCGCATGGAACCTGTGGCTTCGGAAAAAAACCAGAATCAGGGCAAAATTCACGCGGTTGCCTGGTGGTTACCTGAGGTAGCTGGCCCACTCTATCTTGCCGTGACCGCATCCTCGATAAAGGGGTCTTCCTCCAGCATCACAGCGGAAACAATTTTTACGAGTTCAGTATATCGCTTCAGTGATGGGCACTTGACCCCTTTGGCAAACAATCTCCCCTACATGTTGGGCACTTTTGACCGGGATGGTGATGGCAACAAAGAGGCCCTCTTGGGTCAACGCTTTGATCTCGAAACCATATACGGGCCTGTCCGGGAGTTAAAGCTGGAAAACGGTAGTCTGGATGATACCGAACCCACATTCGAATTACCCCTGAATTTTCCAGTACAGGGGAGTCTTTTTGCTGATTTGACAGGCGATGGCAAAGCTGAAACCATTTACACACGGAAGGGCATACTCTATGTCATAAGCAATGGGAGGTTGCAGTACGAATCCACTAGACAGATGGGGGGAAGCCTTTCCCGACTCACTTATGATGTTAATCCTGGTCAGGCAGATGCGCTCTTCACTTCGATTGCTTTTGAAGTCCCGCAGGTTGCGGCCGATATCGATGGAGATGGCCAGCTTGAATTGATCGCTGTTTCAACGGATAGTTCTGCTTTCAGTGCGCCGGGATTAGTTCCCGGGGGTGGTGAAAGTTGGCTGTCAGTCATCAAATATCAAAAGGGCAGGTTTGTCAAAGGAACCTTGGGAGAAAAACTGGAAAATCCAATTCAGGGATTAACTGTTAACAAAAGAAACGCGCTGGTCGTGCTATCAAGACAAGACTCAATTCTTGGTAGACAAGGACAAAGCCATCTGCTGGCGTTACCTCTCGCGCCATAAATGAATGGGCTGTTTGTGGCTGATTCAATGCCTGATTAGAAAACAGATAATCTTGAGTTGTCCCGCATCTGGTTAGTCCAATAGTCACCAACGACACCTGGATGCTCAATCGAACGATGAACAATCTCTTGCTGACGCATATTCTTCATGCCCCTGTTGGTTATCCTACAGGGGCGTTCTTTTTAATGTTTAATTGTCTGTAATTACAAAGCTTTTGCCTTGGCGCGTTATTTGCTTTTTAAAGGGCTGCTACAGGGAGGTTCTATGCCAGGAAAAGGTGGATCGATCGTATTGATTGAAGATGACGCAAGCCAGAGACGTATTATGCAGCATGCTCTGGAGCAGGCAGGATACTCATTATACCTCGCCGATAACGCGCGTGATGGTTTGATGCATGTTCGATCTGTCAATCCAAGGCTCGTGATTACGGATATCTGTTTGGGTGAATCCAGTGGACTCGAATTGTTGTTAGAAGTTAAGACTTACAGTAAAAATTCTATGGTGTTGGTGGTCACTGCCTACAGTTCCCTAGAGCAGGCTGTTGATGCAATTCGACTCGGCGCATTTGATTACTTGCCCAAGCCGTTCAGTCGCGATCAACTTCTACTTGCTGTTTACAAAGCCCTGGCTTTTGATGGGTTGCGACGGGACAATCTAAATCTAAAAGTTGCTTTAACAAGAAAGGGGTACCGGGCTCTGCTGGGCGATTCTCACGAAATGCAGGTCGTTCACGATTTAATCAGACGAATGGCCGGGTCTTGCGCTCCCGTATTAATCCTCGGAGAGAGTGGGACAGGCAAGGAATTGGCGGCAGGACTCCTTCATGTTCAAAGCGACTACTGTAGAGGTCCATTCGTCGCCGTAAATTGTGCGGCCATTCCGGCAACGTTATTGGAGAGTGAACTTTTTGGGCATACCCGAGGGTCGTTTACCGGTGCAGAGCGCGATTATAAGGGGAAGTTTGAGCAAGCTGAAGGAGGAACTCTCTTTCTTGATGAAATAGGTGATTTGCCGTTGGACTTACAGCCAAAATTATTAAGGGCCCTCCAAGAGCAAGAGATCACCCCCGTTGGCGGTTCCACAAAGGCAGTTAACGTTCGGATAATTGCGGCAACAAACTGCAATCTGGAGCAACTGATAGAGCAAGGACGGTTCCGTAGCGATCTCTATTATCGTCTTGCTGTCCTTCACTTGCCATTGCCAGCTTTGCGGGATCGTCCAGAGGATATTCTGCTTCTCGCCCAACATTTTCTTAATAAACACGCCGAGGGCCGTAACTTGAAGTTCTCGTCAGCAGCGATCGAAATAATGCAGAACTATACATGGCCTGGAAATGTCAGGGAGCTTGAAAATCTTATACAACGTTTAGCCATACTTGCACGTAGAGAATTAATAGATAGTGATGAGATGCCAATGCACATCCGGATCTGCAACAGAATTCATGAACCACTTGTTGTTCATATGCCACAGGGAGGGTTTCCTCTAAGGGATATTGAACGACAAGCAATTATGCAAGCATTGGCGGCGTCAGACGGAAACTACACTAAAGCCGCTGAGTTTTTGCATGTCCCACGCCATATCTTAGCTTACAGAATTCAAAAATATGGCAATAAGACAGATGACTGTTTTCCCTCCTGACGTAACATCGGGCCCACCTTCTGAAATTGTTTGGTAAAACTCTAAAGCCTGACAAGCCGAGAAAGGAAAGAAGATGGAATTTAAAAAAGTAGTAGCAATTATACGCAACTCGGAATTGGAAATAGTTGGGAATCGCCTGAAGCAGTTGAGGGTTGATGGTCTCAGTGTTTACTCCGTCAAAGGGTACGGTGAACATGCCAATTTGGGCAAATCAGACTGGATGGTTACTAATGCCAAGATCGAAATCTTTGTCGAGCAAGCAAAGGTCGATGATATCGTGAGTAGCATTCTTGAAACGGCCCGCTCAGGTATGGTTGCCATCCTCCCGGTGGAAAATCTTTTTAAAATCCACTTCAGCAGCGAATTGGATTCGCACGAAAAAGACGGTTCGGAAACTACCGGGGCATAGTCCACGAAATGAGTCTCTACAAGAGGCTGCCCGAGAATGCATGACCTGCTGCAAACCTCGGCATTTGGCCCATATTTCAGATCCTTTTCTGCTCATAGCTTCGGCTATGAGCTCTCAAACGAGCCAAAATCTGTTCTCAGACTTCTGGCTTTTCGCTGCCGCCCTTATTCTCGGACAGCCTCATTTTTGTCGTCGGGATAATTCTCTTTATATATGGGCTGAGCACAGTGTTCATCTGAAGGGAACACCACTTAGGTTGCTGTAGTTTCTGCTCTACCCTTTGATTCACTTTCCCACGTATCGGGGGGATATCATCATAACCACAAACCCCATGTCAAAGCAGACAAAGACGTGACAGACCCAGAGAAGAGAGGTCAGCACCAAACCGTACCTTTGGATGATGTGCGAGTTTATCAATGAGAAAAAAGGGAATTATATCGTCATGAGTGTGGAACGTTCAAACAGGCAGAAGGCCAAACCTACTCGTAAGGTATTGTTAATCGACGATGATGCATCTTTACGGCGCGTCACTGAATATTCGTTACATTCTTCGGGATTTCACGTCCTGAGTGCTGCCGACGGCAAGCAAGGATTGACGGCTTTCCAAGCAGATCATCCGCAAGTTGTTATCACTGACATTCAGATGCCAGGGATGTCCGGTTATGAAGTCTTGCAACAGATTAAGGCCGAACACCCGGAAACCCTGGTGATCGTAATTACCGCTTACAGTTCCGTTGAAAAGGCTGTTGAGGCGATGAAACAAGGTGCATATGACTACCTTGTAAAACCATTCAGTCGCGATGAATTGATTCTGGTAGTGGAGAAAGCTTTCAACCTGCTTGGCTTGCAGGAAGAGAACCATAGACTGAAGGGCGAACTTGAACATCACCTTGATTTCAGCCATATGGTCGGTATCTCAGATGGTATGCAAGGTATCTTTGAAATTGTCAGGAGAGTCGCTCCAACCGAGGCCAGTGTGCTGATCACAGGTGAAAGTGGTACGGGGAAGGAATTGATTGCCCGGGCAATCCACCAGGGAGGGGGCCGCAGCAAAGAACCGTTTATCGCGATTAACTGCGCCGCTATCCCGGCAAACCTTTTAGAGAGTGAACTCTTCGGTCACGTACGTGGTGCATTTACTGGGGCGGTACATGATCGCGTTGGCAAGTTTGAACAAGCCGACGGCGGTACTCTGTTTCTCGATGAAATAGGAGAAATGCCCATGGAGTTGCAGCCGAAATTGTTACGCGTACTTCAAGAAATGGAGGTCGAGCCCCTGGGTGGCAAGGTTCGATCTGTAAATGTACGGATTATTGCGGCAACCAATCAGGATGTAGAAGTCGCTATTGAGGAAGGTCGGTTTCGTGAGGATCTATATTATCGCCTCTCGGTGATTCCGATTGAGTTGCCCCCTTTACGTAGACGTGCAGAAGACATCCCCTTATTGATAGAGCATTCCCTGAAACGTCTTAAAGCCGGGGATAAGGTCAACTTCACTGACGCAGCCCTTGATTGTCTGTTGACTTATCACTGGCCGGGGAATGTTCGAGAGTTGCAAAATACTGTTGAAAGAATGGTTGTGTTGAATCGTGGCGAACCGATTGACCTGCATCATTTGCCGGCCAAGTTACGTTCAACGTCTTACCAGTCGAGAAACCATGTTGTAGAGCTTCCGCCTGAAGGTTATTCACTTGAAGCTATCGAACGGGAAGTTGTTGTCCAGGCGCTGGAACGTAATGGCTGGAATAAAACTCAGGCTGCAAATTTTCTACAGATGCCAAGGCATACATTGCTCTACAGAATAGAAAAGTATGACATCAATAAGCCATGATGTATGTGGCGTGCTTCAATGTGTTCACTCGCCGGTTGACCAAGTAATCATCCGTTATCCACTTTAAATCTCTGTGTGCAGAGTTGGCCCGATACGCGCTCCAACAGACACCTCCTTCAGCCTCGTAAGCAATAGGCTGGTGCCCATCTTTCCAAATCTCATTCTTTTGAACATACCCTGTGCCTTTGTGCCTACTGATCATACTAAACAAAACATATGTCAATCCTGTCCCGGCGAAGACATGCTTATTCTACAGTCAAACTGGTGCATTTTCTGAATATATCTTTGAGTAAAAAACGCAGGATAGTCTACAGACGGCATTGAATATCCAACGATAAAAGTACGGTTACCGCTTTATTGTATTTTCTTTTCAAATAAAACCTCGACAATTCAGACACTTACTTGACCTCCTTAAGTTTGGCACGATGTATGTAAATACAAACAATGACTTTGCAAAGAATGCAGACAAGTTGCAAGGAGGACATTTCGTCCATAAGGCCACCTCTGAACTTTTTGCGAGGGGACTTTAACATTCAACTTTTAAGAGGAGATTAACAATGTTTAAAAAAGAATTGATCATTGGTGTGTTGGCTACTTTTTTCTTGATGGGAATGCTTGGTACAGCTTTCGCTGAAAACGAAGCCGGCTCTGTCCAGTTCAGCTTTGATGCACAAAGCATGAACCACGACGCAGCAATAAACCACGATTACAACCAAGAACATCTGACCTCGGTTGGTACTGAGGGAGGAAACTGGGAGTTCAAATTTGATACACCGGAAACAAAGGCTGACGTAGCAGCAAAGAACTACGTTTACAACCAAGAACATCTCGCCTCGATTGGTACTGAGGGGGGAAACTGGGAGTTAAAGTCTAGAGACACCGGAACAAAAGCCAACAATGCAAATGAAGCTGTTGCTGAAAAAGGCAACATGAAGGACGCTGTTTGCAAAGGGTGCTGATTCTCATCTGACCCTAATAACGTTGGTATGTTCGAGACATTTTTTCGTGCATTGAAAAATGGCCACCCAGTTTGATCACTAGGTGGCCATTTCACATTGGGTTGCAATAATAGCGACCTACAATGTAGAGCATACTACCAGGCGTGCTGGGGATCACTCAAAAGATTAAATTACCTATCACCCTTGCTACGTCGTTTTTTTTTGAAACCTCGAACAACGCAGGTGCATGCAATGAAGGTCTATAAAGTTATCTCTATTTTTATCTCCGCGTTATTGTTTACTCTTCCGGCTTTTGCAATGAGTAAAGAAGCAGAGGGGCGATTTAAAATCATCATGGATATGTCTCTTGAGGAATTGGGACATGCCTCAGCCAATTTACTCAATGTCGAGTATCCCGACACAGACTGGACCTCTTACAACTTTCCAAATTATGTTTATGGAGACTTGGCTACCGAAGTCGCGTACAAGGTCGCTGTCAAACATTCCAGCCTCCTTGGAATTGTAAACGTTCAAGATGATGAGGTTGTCATTCCTTGCTATTGTACCTGCGATACCTTTGGTCATGACAATTTGCTTTACTGTTTCTATAATAATGGAGATCCGGAAAGAGGATTTGATGGGCATGGTGCTCAATGTGGGGTTTGCGTTCGTCAAGCATTGTTCGCGTATTTATGGAATGACCTTGGGGCAAATCACGCTGAAATCATGGATGGGATGAAAGAAAAATTCGCGGAACTTATCGAGAAATATCACAATCATGGGCATTAGTCCTCCTGTATTGCTTTTGATCCTCAGTTTGACTGAAATGAGAGTTTCTAAGAAACTTTGGCTTGTGTGAAAAAGTTGACCTTCCTAAACCTTCCTCAGGTCACTTCTCAAATGACCGTGCCCTAGTGGTAGGCCGCGAAGAACTTCAAAGAAAACCCTGCGAACCCACTGGCTTCCTGACGTTAGATTGTTCTCACAGACTCCTTAGGCCTATTAGATTAGAGGTAGCCACTCATCGGGAAGGGTAAGCCCGAAAATTCTCATAAGTCACCATTTACAGTAACGCCTGGAAGCTCACCGGTTAGTATTCATATTTATATTGTTGCAACTCTTTCTTTACAAGTCCTAGGGATTTATGAGGCACGTATTTAACCTGTTGAAGTGGTAGTGTCCAAGGGTATACGTGTACATTGCTATACACTTTTTCAAGCAAATAACTCCCGAGATATTTGAGCACCACCCCTAACACTCCCCCGGCTCGCCATTAATCCCCCCATTCCCTTTTCCTGATGCCAGCTGTTGCGTTTGCTGACCTTTTTTGATTTTTGTGTCGCTTTATGCGAATATCCTGATGATTTTTGTCGTCTGATCGCTTGCAAACCGTAAAGTTGATATAGATTGTGGTTCGATCTTGTTCAGCATCAACTCAGTAAGGCAGACAGAACGCTTCGGTTGGCGATATTGCTATGATATTGAGGGGGGAGGGATGATCAGGGAGCTATGAGATGAGAAAAGGGGCTCATTATCAGCTTGAATAAATCATCACATCAGCCAACATGCCCCTATCAAGCTACCTACAAGGCGACAAAACAGCAAGAGGATACCTTGGGTGCTCTCTCAAGACAAAAAGGGCTACAAGAAGCGTACAGCAGCGGCATGGATGAACCAGCAACAGTATTGATCGTCATTGAAAAGAGAGCGGCTTACTCAGGATCAAGACCTCTACGCTGCAGGATGAGGTGCCGCAATGCAGTGTATCAAACTTTATGGACTACGAAGACACTCTAAAAAGGCTGAGCTAAAAGAGCTTGAGCACAGCCACCCGACGTAACTTCTCACCCGAAACCATGCCATAAATCCTTACCGCATCCTTACAGAAAAAAGACAACAAAAAAGGCTAGCCAAGATAATGGCTAACCTATTGATTTAATTGGCGCGCGATACAGGATTCGAACCTGTGACCTCTGCCTCCGGAGGGCAGCGCTCTATCCAGCTGAGCTAATCGCGCATAGGGGTTGCTTTTATAACCCAATTCACAGGCCATTGCAACCGCTAAACAAAGCGTGACTGGCATTGTCAAGACAGTTGCCGGGCCGGTCAACTCCCTGCTATCATGTCACTCATGTGGCGCATTCTCTTGACTATTATAATCATAATACACAGCACAACAATCGTTGTTCTTTCTTCCGAAAAGGTCGAAAAGAAACCAGCTGTCGAGCCAGCTGTCGCCGTTGTCTCAGTACAGGGAAGCTTCCTGATTGAACCTCTGGCCCCCAGCGTGTTTGCTGCCATTGCCAAGAGCGGCAGCCAAGCAACCACCAACGCACTCTTTGTGATTGGCAGCGACTATGTTGTTGCCGCCGGTGCGCATATGACCAAGCCGGTTATCGATGATCTGTACAAAGCCATCGCGGCCCGAACGAAAAAGCCTATACGGTATTTCGTGCTGGCACACCACCACACCGGCTATACCTACGTCGACTTCGACTTCCCTCCCGGCCAAGACGTTCTGATGAGCTGGCAAACGTGGAAAAACATCGATGCCGAAATCCGCAAACCGGACTACTCATCGCTTTTTTTCAACGAAGGTCTGACACTCAAGCCTGGTGGTGTCTCAGTTGTTTTGACCAATATCGGCAAAGGGCACACTAACGGCGACATTGTCGTTTTTATCCCGGAAGCCGAGGTGCTGTTTGCCAGCGACCTGCTGTATGTTAACAGTGTCGGTTACATGGGCAGCGGTTATATGACTGACTGGCTGCTGGCGCTAGATTTTCTGGAACAGATTGGTGCCCGACAGATTGTTCCCGGCTACGGACCGGTCAGTAATACGGAGGATGTTTACGTGTTCGGTCAGTTTTTTCGCGACTTCTTGACGGCTGTTCTGCAGCATATCGAACGCGGCGACACCCTCGAACAAACCCTGGCCAGTTTTGATCTGCCCCAATACCGTAAAATGGATGGCTATGAGCAGCTGATCAAACTGAATCTCAAACGGGCGTACGACGATCTCAACAACAATTTCAGTCCTTGAGTTATCCTGACATCCAGCGACACTTAAAGATCAGGGGCGCTGCATACAACATGCAGCGCCCCTGATCTTCTTTGAGCCTGGGAACGACTAAATCAGCCTTTTTCCTCTTCTTCGTAGGCTTTTCTCACCAACAAAAAGATCACACCGGCCAGAACGAAAAGAGCTATCACGACACTTCCCCAGAGCTTACGCTGCCCCACGGTAGAATCAATCGCTGCGACCTTAGTACCAACTTTACTTAACTCAGCTTGAATGTCAGCCGTCTCTGCGCGGACCCGCTCCACATCAACACCGTGGAAAATCTGATGAAAGAGGTTACGTTGGCTAAACAGGGTCCCTTGCATATCATCGACGGCAAAACCAAGACGATACAGCCGATCAAGGTCGTGCTCAACCTTTGCTACCATTGTGTCCGTCTCAACCAGCGAGAGCCTGATCAAGGCTGCACGTTCATAAGTATGGCATTGTGAGCAAGCTTCCTCATTGATCAAATCCAGGTTTGCTTTCTGAATGGCGTGGTTGCCATGGCAAACAACACATTGCGCCCCACCGCTTTCGATCGCCTGGCCATGTGCTCCTGCCTGATACGCATCAGAAACACCAACATGACAGCGACCACAAAAAGCAGGCACATCTGTATATTCAGGCGCCCCGAGAAAACCCTTCTCCGGGCTCATTGCCATGGCAAAGTCGGTTGGGTCTCCGCCATGACAATCGTGGCAAGAGACACCATTTTCAGAATGAATGCTTGTGCGCCAATCCGCGACTGGAACACCGAGCGAACCAGGCTGACCACCATGGCACTCAATACAAACAGTATCAGCTGCGATCACGACAGAAGGAGCCGACAGACCAAAGAAGCATGCGATAAGAAACGACCAGATAACGACGCGACTCATGAGTAATGCCCCCAGACAGAGATAGCCACAAAAATTAGAATTCCAAGTACGTAGCAAGTGACAAACAGCGGCCTTTTGCCCGGTCGCCGTTCGGGTCCTCGATCGATAAAGGGCAACAACGCAAGAAACGTCATGAATAGCCCTTGCACTCCCAGACCGATTATCTCGCTGGGGAAGATTTTCAGCGTCTGGTAGGCCCAAAGAAAGTACCACTCCGGTTTGATGTGCGGCGGCGTTAAAAACGGGTCTGCTGGCTGAAAAGCGGATTCAGGAAAGAACAAACCGGGCGCATAGAAAATAATCGCGAGCATGAAAGCGATAAAGAAACAAATTACCGCGGTATCTTTGACAAAATAGTTCGGGAAAAAAGGGATCCCGCCGGGATGCTTTTCATGTTCAAAAAAGGGTAACGACTCATTGCCAGAGTATTCAGCCCCGAAAGGTGGCGACGAAATGCCACGGCGTTTCACACAGAACAGATGCACACCAATCAGGCCGAGTAAAATCAACGGCATACCGACAACATGCAAAGCGAAGAAACGACCTAGCGTCTGGTTGCCGACAGTTGGACCACCGCGCAGGAATTCGACCAGGTAGTCGCCAACGACCGGGATTGCTCCAGCGGCATCAGTAGCGACAGTTGTTGCCCAGAATGAGAGTTGACTCCAGGGAAGCAGATAACCGGTCAGACAGAGCCCCATGGTTAAGTTGAAGATAATAAAACCCGACAGCCAGGTAAACTCTCTGCGCCCCTTGTAGCTGCCCATAAAAAGCACCGAAAGCATATGTAACAAAAGGGCAATGACAATGACATTGGCGCCGATGGCATGGAGCATTCGGAACAACCAGCCGAAAGGCACCTCGTTCACAATGTATTGAACACTGGTAAAGGCTTTTTCGGCGTCTGGCACATAAAACATGAGCAAAAGGATGCCAGAGAGGATCTGAAGTATAAAGAGCACCACGATTACAGCGCCGAGCGTATACCAGGCGTTGACGTTGCGCGGCAGCAAATAGCCGTTCAACTCTTTGGTGTAAAGATCTCTTACCCCCAGGCGAACATCAATATAATCAACCAGCATTTTTATCGGTTGCATAAAATCCCCCTATCCTATCTTGAGCTGGTCGCCATCAAGCAGAACGGCAAGAGATTCAAGAGGTTTAGGCGGCGGTCCGCCGAGTACGATACCTTCAGCCGAGAACCGGCCGCCATGACAAGGGCAGAGAAACTCACCGGCCTGCTCCTGCCAGGCAACAACACAACCGAGATGGGTGCAGACTGCCGACAGCGCAACAAAAACACCGGGCGTAGGTTGCAGCACAACAGCCGGCTTGCCCCGATACTGAAAAAAGTGTGCTTTTCCTGCAACAACATCGCTTCGTGGCATAAGGACTTGATCGCTGCCGCTGCCAGCATCACTGGGGGACAGAAAGCGAAACACCGGCCACGCCGACGCAGCACCGATCAAAGCGCCGATGCCAGCAAGCATAATGAAGAGGAATTTCCGCCGCTGTGGTGGCGTAACTTGAGTTGTCATGTAAGCTCCAAGAAAATATTGATGGATGAGAACCAAAAAGATCGGAAAAAGGCGCAAAGCCGGATTTAGTATAGAACATCACAGGACGCTTTCAACCATGGAAAGCAGAATAGCGATTAGAGCTCACTATTCCACACAAGCAAGCCAACTGATTGCTACCAGCATATTACATTAATTGTTGATCGTAGCGTACACGGGTATGCGTAACTCGTTCTTCGGCACGCCCTCAACCGGAACCAGAACATAACCACTGAAGCGAGTCTGGCCTGGTTTGGGTGTCAGTTGTAATTCAAGGGTCACTTCAGCTCCGCTGGCGAAAGACGTTTCAGACATCTTGATCACCAGCTCGGCAGCCGTGGCATGTGGCTTACCGAGCGTCAACGGCAACTTGCCTTGGTTGCGAAGAACGACAGTTGAGGTAACAGTTTTTTCAGCCACAACACCGCCAAAATTGATTTGCGTGGGCTCAATAGCGATCGTTTCCAGAACCGTGCCCTTGATATGGAACTGCATAACCGGACGAACCGGATCATTGCTGTAGAGGTAGATTGTTTTGGAGACGGCATTACGAAAACGGGCACTGTCAAAGTTGGCTTGAAGTTCCCCTTTGCCTCCAGGTGGAATACTCTTTTCCGACACCAGGACGGCAGTACAGCCACAAGAGCTTTTGACCCGGTCAATCTGCAGGGTTTCATCCCCTTCGTTAACAAACTCAAAAACATGAAGGACTTTTTCGCCCTGAAAAACTTCACCAAAATCAAACTTCGGGTTATTAACCTGTAAGTTTGGTGCAGCAAAAGCGATGGAGCCGGACAAAACAAAACATATGATTGCAACGAAGCGAAGCGTAGTGAACATCGATTTCTCCTGACAATTTCCGGTAATTTGATCTTGTTCCAGATGCGATTATAACATAGGATTTCCTTGCACAAGACAAGGAACTTCATTCCGCGAATAAATTGACATAAATCAGCAGCTTTGCTATAGAATAGCCGCATTATGATAACCTCAATCACCCCCAATCTAAAGTTATCCAAGGAGCCTCTTTTCTCTGCACAAGAAATTGCAGAGAGGATTAAGAGTCTCGCCGCACAAATAGACCGGGACTATCATGGTCAGGAAATTTTAATGATAGCTGTCCTCAAAGGATCTTTTCTCTTTGTTGCCGATCTGATTCGAGCCGTCAGAACGCCAACAATCATTGATTTTGTTCGTCTTGCCAGCTATGGCTCTGCGACCCAGTCCTCTGGAATCATTGAAGTCCGTAAGGACCTGGAGATGTCAATAAAAGACAAGCACGTTCTGGTTGTCGAAGACATCGTTGACAGTGGCCTGACTCTGGAATCACTCCGCAGCATGCTTTTGAACCGCAAACCTGCCAGCTTGAAAATTTGCACCTTGATTAACAAACAGTCTCAACGTATCACCGATGTACCGGTCGATTATATCGGTTTCTCCATAGACGATGGATTCATCGTCGGCTATGGGCTGGATCTTGACGAAAGATACCGCGGTCTGCCCGACATCCGTATCGTAGCGGGTGTCTGAACCAATAGTGAGGGAGAAACTGAATGATTGTTCAGTGTGAAGCATGTCAAACCCGTTTTCGTTTAGCCGATGAGAAGATCAAGCCTGGTGGAACAAAAGTTCGTTGTTCCAAGTGCAAGATGGTCTTCGCCGTAACTCCACCAGAACCGGAGCCAGTTGAAGAAACGGTTGATTTCGACTCTTTCAACATGGAGAAAGTCGCCGATGATGACTCTTCCGCAGTGGCACCGCCAGCTGAGAGCCTTCAGACTGACGCTCCTGAACCAGAAGAGCAGACAGCCCCGTCAGCGGAGCCGGATCCAGAGAGTAGCGACCTTGACTTCAGTTCCCTCGAATCAGAAGTGGAGAGCAATGCAGGGCTGAACGACGAGCTTGCCGATGAGTTTACCTTCACCGACACCAGTCAACCGGTAGCAGATGATGCTGTTAAAGAAGACACGACATCGTCAGACTCAGACTTCTCATTTGATGATCGGACAGACGAGGAACCAGCCGACGAAGAGCCAACGGATTTTGGTGCTGCCTTTGAAGAAACCGAGAAACCTGGTGGCCCTGTCGACTTTGATTTTAGTGAGGATGCAGAAGCGGATACGGAGTCAACAGACAGCGCTGAAGTAGACGTCTCGACAGAGAGAACAACAGAAATATCTGAATTCTCTTTTGACAGTTCCGATGAGGATACTCAAGGGCAGGAGGCACCAGGCGAGTTTTCTTTTGCAGACGAAGGAGACGGTACCGCCTTCAACTTTGATGACACGGAAGAGGAGTCAACCCCTGTCGCAAATCAGGAAGATAGCGGACCGGGAGAGTTCTCATTTGATGATGAAGAGGAAGATTCGACTTCTGCATGGGGCGACAAGTCTTCTGACGATGATACTTCCTTCAACTTTGAAGAAACAAATTTCAACAACGACGATTCTCCAGTGGAAAGTTCTGCCTCCAATGCAGAAGATGGAGGACTGCAGTTCGGCGAAATCGACTTTTCCAATGACAGTGATGAAGGTGCAACAGCTGATTTTCAAGGCGAAGACGATTTTTCCAAAGCCAGCATGGAATTGAAAGATGAACCAGAATCTTTCAGTCCAAGAGAGCAAATCCCCCCGCCACCGCGCAGCAATAATGACGACGTACAGTTGCCAGCGCCAACTCCGCCAAAGAAAAGTTCTCTATCACGCATTCTGGTGCTGCTGGTTCTCTTGTTGGTCATCCTCGGTGTTGCAGGTGGTTTCCTCTTTATGCAAGAGGGCTCCCTCAATCAGAACCTGGTTGCTCAGTACCTGCCATTTCTACAGGATTATATCGGTGAGGCCCCAACTGCTTCAGCTAGCGACCGTATCGGCATTAACATCGACGGAAGTTATTATGTGAACGGCCAGGCTGGTCAGATGTTGATCATTCAGGGCGCTGCCGTTAATAACCACACGAAAACCCGCTCGGCAATTACTGTAAAGGGGGTTCTGCTTGACGACAAAGGCCACTCTCTTCTGCAGCAAACTGTCTTCTGTGGCAACAAGCTTGAAGAGGCCGCATTGCAGTCCATGCCATTTGCAGCAATTGAAGAGGCCATGAACAACCAGTTTGGCGGTGGACTGTCCAACATGAATGTTGCTGCGGGGTCAGCAATTCCCTTCACCATTGTCTTCCGCAACCTGCCTGCCGGGGTTGCCAATATCAATGTTGAGGTTGTCGACTCCAAACCTGGAGCAGGTTGACCCAACTTGAGGTTGTACAAAACGAATAAAAGGCCGTACCTGATATCAGGTACGGCCTTTTATTCGTTTCTACGTTCAGAGTTGCTTAGGGAGCTTCGATTGCTGCAACAGGACAACTATCAACACAAGCGCCACAGTCTGTGCAAGTTGCTGCATCAATGACATGCACATCGCCTTGCTCGCTAATAGCGTCAACTGGGCAAGTGTCTGCACAGGCAGCGCAATTGATACATTCATCATTAATTGTGTGAGCCATAGGAATACCTCCTCTTTAAGAATTTGTGATTATGAGTAACATTTCGGTGGGGAGTTTACCGTAACGATTAAATTCTGTCCAGCGCAAACAGACACCAATTTCCCCCTTAAAACTCTTGCAATTTACCACCCCTTACATTACCCTTTCACAACATGTTTTACAGCTGTAACCTCCTGTAGGATATGAATAAAATTGAATTTAAGCGCGACTAGAAAAGAAAAAGCAAAACGGCATTTTATTTTATTTACTTAAAATATTTATCGAACTTAACCTTTGGAGAAAGAATTTATGGATATCCTGGCACTCAATTGCGGCAGTTCATCAGTAAAATACCAGCTCTACGATTGGGAGAAAAAAGAAGTCATCGCCAAGGGCATGGTCGAGCGCGTAACAATCGGCGATTCTTTTATTATTCACGAAGTCCCTGGCCGGGATACCTACCGGGAAGAGTACGAATGTCCTGACCACAAAGTCGCCATTCACCTGATCATCAAAATACTGGCCAGCAAAGAATACGGTGTCGTTGAGGAGATTACCCAGATCGCAGCTGTCGGGCACCGTGTCGTTCACGGTGGAGAAAGGTTCACCTGTTCAGTGACCATTGATGACACAGTGCTGGAAGCCATCAAAGAAGTTCAGCACCTAGCCCCGCTGCACAACCCGCCAAACATT
This sequence comes from Deltaproteobacteria bacterium, assembly GCA_024636155.1. Classification (GTDB taxonomy): domain Bacteria; phylum Desulfobacterota; class Desulfuromonadia; order Desulfuromonadales; family BM103; genus M0040. The sequence goes on along the minus strand of JAGXHM010000110.1, from coordinate 15,362 downwards.
TCCGGCATCGAGGCCGCCCAGTCAGTACTTCCTGATGTGCCGCACATTGCAATTTTCGACACAGCCTTCCATCAAACCATGCCTGAGGCTGCCTATACCTACCCCTTGCCCTATGAGTGGTATGAGAAGTACGGCGTACGGCGCTATGGATTTCACGGTACCAGTCATCTTTACGTATCCAAGCGTGCGGCTGTCATGCTCGGCAAAGATTCGAAAGAGTGCAACATCATTACCATGCACATCGGCAATGGCGTTTCGCATGCAGCAATCAAGAATGGTGTCTCGGTAGACACCTCCATGGGACTGACCCCGCTTGAAGGGGCGGTGATGGGCACCCGGTGTGGTGACATTGACCCCGCTATTCCAGCATTTATTATGCAACGGGAAGGATGCTCCGCTCAGGAGATCGACAGCATCCTGAACAAAAAATCGGGCATTCTCGGCATCACCGGCCAATTCACCGACCGCCGTGATGTTATTGAAAGCGCCAAAGAAGGGGATCGCCTCTGCCAACTGGCACTCGATGTCGAGGCCTATCGCCTGAAAAAATACATTGGCTCTTATGCCGCAGCGACTGGCGGTATTGACGCTGTGGTTTTCACGGCTGGTGTCGGCGAGATGGGCTGGATGATTCGCGAGAAAGCTGTAGAGGGTCTTGAGTTCATGGGGATTATCCTCGACAAGGAGAAGAACCGCAACACCATGACCCGCAAGGCAGAGACCGTGATCACAACCCCGGACTCCCCGGTCAAGGTTTTCGTCATCCCGACCGACGAGGAACTGGTCTTCACTGAGGACGTTGTTGCAATTCTTAATGGTACTTACACTGACCACATGAACTTCAAGTACAGTTTTTCATCGAAAGAATTCCAACGTAAGTAAGAATTCTTCACCAAAGTTATTTACACAAAAAAGACGTCCGGCAGATGTAACTGCCGGACGTCTTTTTTGTTCCCGGGGTAAGCTGCAAATGGCAGCTTACAGTTGCCCCTGTGCCTGAACAGCAGTAATCGCCGAAACAGAGACAATATCATCAACCGAGCAGCCACGCGAAAGGTCATTCACTGGCTTGGCAAGGCCTTGTATGATCGGACCAACCGCTTCAGCTCCGGCAACGCGCTCAACCAACTTGTAGCCAATATTGCCAGCATCGAGGGTCGGGAAGATCAGGGTATTGGCTTTGCCTGCGACAGCAGATCCAGGAGCCTTCTTATCCCCAACTTTTGGCAGCAACGCGGCGTCAAGCTGTAACTCACCGTCAATTTGCAGCGTCGGATCGAGTTGCCTGGCTATTGCAAGAGCTTCCAGAACCTTATCGCAATCTTCGTGACTGGCACTCCCCTTGGTTGAGAAGGAGAGCATCGCAACACGGGCATCAACTCCAAGGAAGCTCTTGCAGCTACTGGCGGTCGATATGGCAATCTCGGCAAGGGCCTGAGCAGTCGGATTCGGATTTACGGCACAGTCAGCGAAACAGAGTACGCCATTCTCGCCAAAATCAGGATTCTTGGTCACCATCAGGAATACCGAGGATACAGTCTTCATTCCCGGCGCAGTCCCGACGACCTGAAAAGCGGCACGCAAAACATCACCGGTATTATTGAAAGCACCAGCAACCATCCCCCCAGCGTCACCTTTGTGCACCATCATGGCACCGAAGAAGAGATTGTCATCGCCAGTCAGTGTCTCGCGAGCCTGCTCCGGCGTGAGCCCCTTCTTTTGACGAAGTTTCACCAACTCGGCAACATAGCCATCAAGTTGTGTGGCACTTTTAGGATTGATAAGTTCGACACCGGCCAGAGAGACACCGAGTTCGCCAGCCTTGGCTTCAAGAAGAGCAACATCACCAAGCAGGACAACCTTAGCCAAGCCATCGTTAGTGATCAGCTCGGCCGCCTGGATCATGCGGTCATCATAACTTTCAGGAAGCACCACTGTTTGCGTGCTGATACGCGCTTTCGCCTTGATCTGGTCAACGAGATGCATGACTAACTCCTTGTGCAAACAGGGTTTTATTAAAGGTGGAAAATATACCGGATGCCCTTGAGGTCGTCAACTTTTTTCCCCTGGCGTAAAGAGACAAAACTAGTTTATTCGACACTGGCAGTTGACCCCCTGGTTGTAATATAATTAAGTGTTTTGTGAATTGAGGATACATGACAGCTGAGCAACGCCAAAACCGCATAATAGCGGGGTTCATCCTGCTTTCGCTTCTGCTGCACCTGCTCCTGTTGCTGGTACCGAAGCACAAATTGTTTCCGGCAGAGAACGTACCGGAACCGGTCTATGTGGAAGTACGTCCACCGCAATCACGTGAACGCGAACTGGACCTGCCAATCCGTAAGGAGCTCGAGAAACCCCGCACAAAACCAGCCAAACGTCTGGCCGAGAAAGATCAGGTGGTCGAAAAAGAGCTGTCACCGGAAGGAAAGGACACCGAGGATCGCGAGAAAGTGGTTCGTGCTCCCGAACCGGTCCACAAGACACCCCCACCGACACAACCAAAACCTCGCAAGGAAGCCCAAACTCAACAGGTCGAAAAAACGGAGCCATCACCGATAACGCCAGAAGGCTGGCTGGACAGACGATACCCAAAAGCATCACCTCAGGTGCCCGACTTACAAACCCTTTCGCAGATTTCACCCAACACCTTGGCGAAGATCGAAAGTGACTGGCGACGCAAGTACCGCGCCGATGTCGCCAAGGGCGACACAGTCTGGATGGATTCCCAACAAGACAGACTGTTCAGTTTCATGAAACGTTTTCGCGACAATATTTATCTGGTCTGGGATTATCCAGACGCAGCGGCTCAACAGAATCAACAAGGAACCTGCCTGGTGCGCATCACCATTGATCGTCAAGGCAACGTTACCGACATCCAGTTGCTGGAAAGTTCCGGTCACCGGGCACTTGACAATGAAACCATACGAGCGATTCGCAAAGGAGCGACTTACGGACCATTGCCGCGCAGCTATCCCCACGAGGATCTAAAGATTATGGCATTCTTCCAGTATCATCTCAGTGGTCAAGTTAATCGTTCGTCCCGCAGGATTCCGGGGAGTATTTACTGAAAAGAGCTACCCAAAAAGAAACGGGGACGATCTTTTCAGATCGTCCCCATTCTCTTTACCATGTTCCTTTTACCTCTTTTCGCGCTATGCGCCTTTCTCCCACTTTAGCTTCGGCTTTCGTGCCGCAGTGGTCTCGTCCAGCCTTCTGACGCGCGAGCGAACCGGAGCTTGATGCAGCAAATCCGGGTTATCGCGAGCCTCTCCAGCGATAGCGATCATGGCATCACAGAACTCGTCGAGAACTTCCTGACTCTCGGTCTCAGTCGGTTCAATCATGATCGCCCCCTTGACCACCAGCGGGAAGTAGATGGTCGGAGGGTGGTATCCATAATCAATCAGACGTTTTGCCACGTCCAAAGTGTGGCAGTCGCCTTCAAGATCTTTATCGGAAAAAATAACTTCGTGCAATGAGCGGCTTTTATACGGCAGGTCGTAAACACCCTCCAGCCTTGCCCTCACATAGTTAGCGTTGAGCACAGCCATCTCGCTGGCGTGTTTCAATCCGGATGGCCCCATGCTGCGGATATAAGCATAAGCTCGCACCATGACACCAACATTGCCGTGGAAGGCCATCATGCGGCCGACCGAATCTGCCTTGGTTGATTCAATACGGTAATTCTCACCGTCAAGCTCAACACCCGGACCAGGCAGATAGGGAATCAACTCTTCCGTAACACCCACCGGCCCAGACCCGGGTCCGCCGCCGCCATGGGGCGTTGAAAAGGTCTTGTGCAGGTTGAAGTGCATGACGTCGATACCCATGTCACCAGGACGTGCGATCCCCATCAGCGCGTTGAGATTCGCACCATCGCAATAAACCATGCCGCCACGTTCGTGGACCAGTTTACAGATTGCTTCGATGTTCGTCTCGAACAGACCAAGAGTGTTTGGATTCGTCACCATCAGAGCGGCGACATCGTCATTCATGTGCGCTTCAACTTCTTCCAAAGTCAGCACACCGTCAGAAGCAATCGGCACAACATCGTAACCAGTTAACGATGCGGTCGCAGGGTTAGTACCATGAGCTGTAGCAGGAATCAAGACTTTGCTGCGTTTACTACCACGCGCTTCGTGCCAGGCACGAATTACCAGCATGCCCGCAAACTCCCCCTGAGCTCCAGCTGCTGGCTGCAAAGTAACTTTGGCAAAGCCGGAGATTTCCGCAAGTGCGCCCTGCAAACGATACATCAGCTCAAGGGAGCCCTGGGCCAGATGCGACGGAGTCGCTGGATGAACAGAGGCCAGCCCGGGAATACGAGCAGCCACTTCGTTGACCTTGGGGTTGTACTTCATAGTACAGCTGCCCAAAGGGTAAAAACCGGAATCAACACCGTAGTTCCAGGTTGACAGTCGGGTGAAATGACGCACGACATCAACCTCGGAAAGCTCCGGAAAGCCACTAATCTCTTTTCGACAGAGATCATCGGCAAGTCGCGCTGCCGGCACGTCGAGTTTCGGCAGGCTGTAACCTTTGCGGCCCGGATCGGAATGTTCAAAAAGCAACTTTTCGTTCAGGACAAGTCCGCTGGTACCAACGATCGTCATGCCGCACCTCCCTGCAGTGCAGCGACCAGCGCATCGATCTCTGCACGCTGGTTCTGCTCCGTCACACAAACCAGGAAACAATCCGCCAGTTCAGGATAATCCTCGCCAAGTGGGATACCGGCCAGAATGCCCTCCCCCTCCAGGCGGGCGAGCACTTCTGCAACAGGCGCTTCGGAGCGCACGACGAACTCATTGAATGCAGGACCATCAAAGACCAGGCTGAAGCCTTTGACAGCTGACAGTTGCTGGCGGGCATAAGCGGCCTTGGCCAGATTCTGCTCGGCCATCTCACGCAAGCCCTGCTTGCCGAGCAGGCTCATAAAAATCGTTGCCATCAAGGCACACAAGCCCTGGTTGGAGCAGATATTCGATGTCGCCTTTTCGCGGCGGATATGCTGCTCACGGGTTGCCAGAGTCAGAACGAATCCACGTTGGCCTTCCAGGTCGGTGGTTTCACCAACCAGGCGTCCCGGCATGCCTCGCACGTCCTTCTGTCTTACCGCAAAAAAACCGACGTAGGGGCCGCCGAAGGCAAGGGGCAGACCAAAACTCTGACCATCACCGGCAACGATATCTGCACCGAGTTCACCTGGAGACTTGAGCAAGCCAAGGGCGACCGGTTCGGCGACTGCGGTAATCAGTTTGGCTCCGACCTCGTGAGCCTTTTCAGACAGAGCGGCAACGTCCTCGATCACACCGAAATAGTTCGGGTAACCGGCCACCACAGCAGCAGTCGCATCATCCAACTTGGCAGCCAGGTCCTCAAGGTCAGTACGGCCATCGTCAGCAACAGCAACATCGATCAGTTCCATCTTTAAATAACGGCAGTAAGTGGCCACAACAGCCCGATAGCGTGGGTTGAGCGCTTTTGACAAAAGCACCCGTTTACGACGTGTCAGACGCATAGCCATCAGCACGGCTTCTGCACAGGCCGATGCGCCATCATACATCGATGCATTGGCCGCATCCATACCGGTTAGCTGACAAATCAGCGTCTGAAATTCGAAAACGGCCTGCAAGGTACCCTGACTGATTTCCGGCTGGTATGGCGTATAAGCGGTATAGAACTCACTGCGTGAGATCAGCAGATCAATCACCGTAGGAATAAAATGGTGATAGGCTCCACCACCGAGGAAGCTCTTGTGCGTCTCAGCGGTTGCGTTCTTTACTCCAAGAGCTTTCAACTCACGAAGCAGTTCCGTTTCGCTCGCCTCTTCAGGCAGGTCAAGAGGGCGTTTGAGGCGTACAGATTCCGGCACCTCAACAAAGAGATCCCCCAAAGAAGCGACACCAATCCGTTCGAGCATCTCGGTCACGTCCCCGGTAGTATGCGGGATATAACGCATGGTTCTCAGCTCTCCTCTGCGATCAGGGCTTGGTACGCTTCTGCGTCCATCAATTTGTCAGCCTCAGAAGCATCATCCATACGAATTTTGATCATCCAGCCATCTTCATAAGGAGAGGTGTTGATAATCTCTGGAGCCTCAATAAGGTCTTCATTGATCTCTTCAACTGTGCCAGAGATCGGCGCGTAAATATCAGAGACAGCTTTCACCGATTCCACGACACCAAAAGCCTTGCCTGCCTCAAGAACCGTACCGACCTCGGGAAGCTCGACGAAAACCACATCACCGAGTGCGTCCTGCGCAAAATCGCTGATACCAATCACGGCCAACTCTTCCTCGACCATAACCCATTCATGTTCTTCTGTGTACTTGAGCTCTTCCGGGAATTCCATGGCAATCTCCTTCTGGTTGTAGGCCCCTGAGAAACAGGGGAGCAAAAATAATTTTATTTAGAAGTCTGCTGTTATTTAACAAAAGGCGGCCGAGCCACCTTGGCGACCATGCGCCGGTTGCGAACGGCAACCTCCAGTTCGGTCTCGGCTTTAGCCACGTCAGGCTCCACCAGCGCCAGTGCAACGCCAATCTTGAGGGTCGGTGACATGGTGCCGCTGGTAACAACACCAACTTCGCGGTCGCCAACAAAGAGTGGATATCCCTCACGGGGGATGCCGCGCTCCTGCATCACCAGACCGACACGCCGACGCGGCACACCAACGGCCTTCAGGGCAACCAGGGCAGCTTTGCCGACAAAGTCATCTTTGTCAAGCTTGGTAATCCAGGCCAGACCAGCCTCAAGCGGTGATATCTCTTGCGAGAGTTCGTGGCCATACAGAGCGTAACCTTTCTCAAGACGCAGGGTATCGCGTGCGCCCAAACCGATCGGCAGCAGACCATGCGGGGCACCAGACGTCATCAACTGTTGCCAGATTTCTACCGCTGCGGAAGCTGGCAAGTAAAGCTCAAAACCGTCTTCGCCGGTGTAGCCGGTGCGTGAAATGATCATTTTCACGCCAGCGACCTCACCCTCGCAAAAATGGTAGTAAACCAGGTCGGCAAGAGCAACATCTGTCAACGCGGAGAGAATCGTCTCCGCTTTGGGTCCCTGCAGGGCCATCTGCGCAAATTCATCACTGCGATTGGTCAAGACAACATCGGTCATTGCCGAGTCTGCAAGGAGTTGTTCCATCCAGGCAAAGTCCTTATCGGTATTCGAGGCATTAACGCAAAAGAGATATCGCGACGCATTGAACCGGTAAAGGGTCACATCATCAACGACACCGCCTGTCGGATAGCACATCGCTGAGTATTGAACCTGGCCATCGATCAATGTCGATGCATCATTTATGGTCAGATGCTGAATAAAAGCCAGGGCGTTGGAGCCGCTCACTTCGATTTCACCCATATGCGAGACATCGAAGAGACCGGCAGCTTCCCGCACCGCCTGATGCTCATCAATCACACCCGAGTACTGGACCGGCATGTCCCAGCCACCAAAATCGACCATCCGTGCACCAAGCTCACGATGAACCTGGTTCAATGGGGTTTTTTTCACGGCTTTCTCCTTTAGGCACAAGCTGGATAAAATCTTTACCGCAGCGGTGGCGCATATTTTGGTTTTATTGGAGCCATAGTACCGAGACGAAACCCCAGGGTTAAGTAAGAATCCCTGGAATTTTGTCGTCATGACCTAACGTCATCAAATGTACACCCTGGCAAAGTTCTCTCGCCCAGCCCACTGTTTCACGAGCAATGGCGACCCCTTCGCTCATCGGGTCGGCGGCACGATCAAGACGATCAACCAGTGCTTTTGGAACCTGCACTCCGGGAATATTTGCGTTGAGAAAACGGGCCATCTTTGCACTACGAATCAACAGTACCCCCGCAATCACCGGGACATTCAGAGGCTCCATTGACAACATGAAGCGTTCCAGGTTCTTGTACTCAAAGATCGACTGTGTCTGGAAAAAGCGGGCACCACTAGCAACCTTTTTTGACACCTTCTGGAACATCAGCTCGAATGGATCGGCGGCAGGGTTAACCGCTGCACCCGGGAAAAAATGAGGCACGCCGTTAAGCGCATTGCCGACCATATCAACTCCCGCCATCAAACCGGCCGTCATGTCGAGCAGTTGCACTGAATCGAGGTCGAAGACCGGCCGGGCGTCAGGATGATCACCAAACTTACTGTGATCACCAGAGAGTAGCAACAGATTTTCAATGCCGAAAGCTGCAGCACCAAGCAGATCGGACTGCAACGCCATGCGGTTGCGATCACGACAGGTCAACTGCAGGACTGTTTCTGTACCAGCTTGCTGCAACTGCGCAGCCAAAGCCAACGACGACAAACGCATATTCGCGCCCTGATTGTCAGTAACATTGACGGCGGTAATTCCTTCAAATTTTTCGACAGCGGCTAAAGCCGGAGCCAGGTGAGTGCCTTTGGGCGGCGCAATTTCAGCGGTCACCACGAACCGACCACTGGCCAACTGCTCAGACAAATGCGACATCAGCGCTCACCATCTTTCAGGCGGTACCGCCCAGGTTTACGACGATGACTCCAATTCTTCGGTGGGACACGACGGGCAAAGACACCCTGACGATCCTGGCTCTGTAAACGCTCATAAATCAGGCACCAGGCACATTCAAGCTCTGCATCAATTTCGCAATGCCCATCCTCCATGCCGCCACATGGCCCATTGAGCAAACCCTTGGCACAGGTGGTCACCGGACAGATCCCAGCAGTTTCGTTGAGGATGCAATCACCGCACAGCGAACACATCTCTTCATAGTGGCCAAAGCGACGCACATTGCCGAGGAACATTGAGTTCAAGCCACCAACCACACGCTTCTCAACAGTAGATGAGATCGACTGAATGCCTGAGCCACAGGCAAGCACTACCACCGCGTCGGCATCCCGCACCGCATTCTTGTGATGTCGCAAATCACGAGCTGCACGCATGATATGACAAGCTTCGTCAATCACCACACTGCCGGTGACTTCCTTCTCCTGCGCGACCAGCCACTCTTGAAATTTGAAGATTTCCTCTTCGCCACCAGCCTTGCAGGCCGTCGCGCAGGCGGCGCAACCAACCAGAAAAAGCTTGTCGAATTCAGAGAGCGCCTGTTGAAGCTCTTCGAGAGGTTTCAGTTCACTGATAATCATAAGGGATACCAAACAAGGTAACAAGTCTACCGGACCGAATATCGAGCCAGCCACCAAGAGACGAAGGCACCAAGAAGTGTCTCCTCAAGAAATAAGCCAAGCCTTTCAGAACTGAACTTTTGAGCCCTTCAACAAGAGCAAGATTTTCTCTCTGTCTTAGTGGCTGGTATCACGCCACAGCCCGGCCTAACAAGTTGTCTCGGGCGACAAAAGGGACTTATTGCTTAGCGCGACGCTTGGCACCTTCAACCGTATTGTAGAGCAACATGGTAATCGTCATCGGGCCGACGCCGCCGGGTACAGGAGTGATGGCACTGGCACGTTCTTTCGCCGCCTCAAACTCGACGTCACCGACCAGTTTTTTCTCGCCAACCCGGTTAACGCCAACATCAATCACCACCGCGCCTTCCTTGATCCACGCGCCTTTGATCATTTCGGGACGACCAACCGCGGCGATCACCACATCGGCCTGAGCGACCTTACCTGGCAGGTCGCGGGTGCGGGAGTGACAAAGCGTCACGGTCGCATGCTGAGCAAGGCACATCAGAGCCACAGGTTTGCCAACAATATTGGAACGACCAACCACGACAACTTCTTTGCCGGTCAGATCAACACCGATATATTCCAGCATCTTCATGACGCCGAAGGGCGTACATGGCTGATAAAGCGGGTTGCCGGTCACCAGACGGCCGACATTGTAGGGGTGGAAACCGTCGGCGTCTTTGGTCGGCGAGATGGACTCCAGAATTTTGCTTTCATCAATATGATCTGGTAACGGCAGTTGCACCAGAATACCGTCGATGCGCTGGTCACTGTTCAGGGCCTCAATCAACGCCAGGAGTTGAGCCTCGGTCGTCTCTGCCGGCAACTTGTGCTCATCGGAAAAGATTCCGGCTTTCTCACAGGCCTTCTCTTTCATCGAGACATAGACCCGGCTGGCCGGATCATCACCCACCAGAACAACAGCCAGACCAGGGGTAACTCCCTGTTCTTTCAGTACCACAACATCGGCAGCAATTTCTTCACGAATTTCAGCGGCAATTGCCTTGCCATCAATGATTTTTCCCACGCAAAAAACCTCCTCTAAAATGAGACTAAGACTATACGCAAGGGTGATTGGCTTGTAAAGTTTGAAGGGCAATAATTGACAAAAAACAGACTCACGAAAGGGCCCAATCGACCACAACAATTCACACGCCAAATTGAGTCATCAGCGGCTGCCGGATACGCCCGGTTTAATCATCTCCATCCAGACGTTTCTGACCCTGCACCCTCTTATACGTTTTACTCAAATTCTTTTCCCTGCGCCTTTTCTCCACCAGCGTTTCATCCGCACGCTCCTGCTCAACTTTCAGTTTAAGATAATTGGCAAGTCGACGAGGATCAATCTCGTCACGTTCTGCAGCAGCTTCCACCGCACAACCAGCTTCTCCCCGATGTCGACAATCGTTAAAACGGCAGTTGCGAGCCACCGCTTCGATCTCCTCAAAGAGTGTGGCGACACCCACTTCGCAGTCGCTCAGTTGCAGTTCTCGCATACCGGGGCTGTCGAGCAGCAAACCGCCACTTGGTAGCAGATGCAGGGAACGTGAGGTGGTCGTATGGCGCCCCTTGGCATCGCCCTCACGGGTGGCACCGGTCTCTTGTACGACAGAGGTATATAAGGTATTGACCAAAGTGGACTTGCCGACTCCGCTTGAACCGACCAGAGCCACCGTCTGTCCGACCCGGCACCAGGGGTGTAATATCTCAATGACGCTCGCATCTTTTGCATTGACCGCTTCCACCACCAGATTGGGTCGTAAGATCCCGGCCTGAGTACGGAAAGCTTCGGCATCTTCAATCAGATCGACTTTTGTCAGCACGACCACTGGCTCAACGCCAGCATCAAGCGCCATGGCCAGATAACGTTCGAGTCGCGAAAGGTTAAATTCATCGTTGCAGGACGTCACAATGAACAGGGTGTCGACGTTGGCCGCCATCAGCTGCACTCTGGACTCATTGCCGGACGCCATACGTTTGAACAAACTGGTTCTTTCCAGAAGACGCAATGGCTGACCATCACCATCTATCAGCAGCCAATCCCCCACGGTGGGCAAATCTTCCACCGAATAATGCAGCCATGCATGAGGGAGGGAGAATTTCTGTCGCCCGCCCTCACCCACGCAATCGACAAGATGACGATTGAGGGCAAAAACCCGCACCGGTGTGGCTGTTTCCCACTCCTCAAGGCTTAACTGCTGTTGGAAAAAATGTCCCCAGCCGAGTTCCAGCAAAAGCAATGGATTTTCTGGCATAGACCTGTCCACAAAGCTGAAAGAGTACTTTTCTGTTAGATACTACCTGTCCTCAACTACACCGAGAGAGCAATAAGGAGCAACAAAAAAAGGGACAGAATTCAATCCTGTCCCTTTCACGTTGTCTATCACGCACGATTCTATTCGTTGACCGCTTTCGGACAGCCGGCGCAACCGCCTCCGCTGTCCGCCGAAGAGCAGGCCGCTGGCTTGCCACCGTAGCCCTGATCGTACCAACCGTCTCCCTTGAGGGCGAACCCGGTCTGAGAGATCTGTTTAGCAACCACACCGCCGCATTCTCGACATTCAGTAAGCGGTGCATCGGAAAATTTCTGCCGAGCCTCGAAGGCCAGACCACAATCTTTACATTGATATTCATACATTGGCATAGCTGTATCACCTCATGGTAAAATTCGACGGTAATCTAATTGCTTTGCGAGCGAATGTCAACCCCTCAACAATTCAGAAATCAGACCATTGATTTCCTGAAGGTCGGCACTCTCAAGCAACACGCGCTTGTGACGGGAAGTGTCACCAGAAATCAGTTTAACACAACTCTTGGGCAAGCCGCAGAGTTTAGCAAGAAAAGCGCAGCAGGCTTTGTTGGCGGCACCATCTACCGGTGGAGCCGTCAGCGCAACTTTGAGCTCCTCGCCCTGCAAACCGACGACCTTGTTGCGGCTGGCACGGGGCTGGAGATAGAGGAAGATTTCAACACCTGCGCCGGTTTGTCGCAGGCATGGCAGGCTCACTTGAGGAGGTCCTTTTCGCTATTCACTTCATCCGGATCAAAATCGAAAGTGAGGTCCGGGATTTTACTGTCAACGTAGAGCGCAGCAGATGGCGCCTTTCTTGAATCAGCCTGCTCCGGTTCAGCGAATTCGGCTTCCTCTATCGTCCCATCAGCATGGTTGGCGCTTCGCAGAAAGGACTTATCGGTGTTTTGATCAAGTTCATTGATGAATGGCAGTGGCTCTTCAAGAAGCCTTGCATCAGCAGCATGTTGTTGAATCTCCTCGGTATTCAGATCAAGCATGCGAATATGTTTTTCCAACAGACCTCGCAGGCTGACTTCAAAATCGATTTTCTGCCGTTTGGTCTCCTGGATCTCCTCTATCAATTGAACGCGCCGCTCTTCGGCGTTACGCATCAGACGCTCCGCCTTGATCTCGGCCTCGGCCATCAGAACATCCACTTCACGGCGGGCGGTTGATTTCAACTCCTCGGTAATCTTCTGAGTGAGCACCAGGGTTTCCTTGAGCGTCTCCTCGCGATCGCGCATCTCGGTCAGAGTTGTGTTCGTACGAGCCAACTCCTCCTGCAAATCCTGGTTCTGCCGCAACAGACGCTCCAGTTCGTCGGCTAAAGACTCCAGGAACCGATCGACTCCGGCTTTTTCATAACCAAAGGGGCGTGATCTGAACTGTTGCTGTTGAATATCGATTGGACTGATGCGCATGAGAACCCCTAAAAACCACCGTAAGTCAATTTGTACTGAAGCTGGCCCAATATATTTTGCAACACTCCAATGATAATAAGTAAAGCGATAGGAGTAAAATCCATACCACCGAACTGCAGCGGCAGAATCCGCTGGATACGGTCGAACACCGGATCTGTCGCGTTATGCAAAAAACGAACAATCGGATTGTAGGGGTCTGGATTGACCCAGGAAATCACTGCACGACCAATCACGATCCAGAAATAGATAGAAAGAACCGCTTGCAAAACCTGAAAGATAGCACTGACCAGAATATCCATGAAAGCTCCTAAACGAGACGTTGTTTAATGTTTGACTCAAATAATGTCTTAATAATACTGATATATAGCTTGTTAGTTGGAAATGTGTCAATCATCTGATGCAGCTAAATCTGGCAATCTTATTGATTCTTTTCTCTTTTACAGGGCATAATGCGTTTTTTAAAACTCAACACTTCAGGAGAAACTCATGGTTCGGACCAACAATCTCAAAGTCACAGGATTGACACCATTAATTGCCCCGGCAGACCTCAAACAGGTGCTACCCCTTTCGGAGAAGGCCGCGGGATTCGTGGCCAGCGCCCGCGAGCAGATCCAGAACATCCTCTGGGGTCGCGACCCACGCATGATGGTAGTGGTTGGTCCTTGTTCCATTCATGACCCGAAAGCAGCCCTGGAATACGCCAAACTACTGGCTAAGCTCAACGATGAGCTGAAGGATCAACTGCTGCTGGTGATGCGTGTCTATTTTGAAAAACCCCGTACCACTATCGGCTGGAAAGGCCTGATCAACGATCCGGACCTTGACGGCACTCATCAAATTTCAAAGGGACTTGGTATCGCTCGCAGATTGATGCTCGACATCACTGCGATGGGGCTGCCAGTCGCCACTGAAATGCTTGACCCGATCACCCCACAATACATGGCGGACACGATCAGCTGGGGAGCCATTGGCGCTCGCACCACCGAAAGTCAGACCCATCGCGAAATGTCGAGTGGTCTTTCCTTTCCGGTCGGTTTTAAAAACGGCACTGATGGCAGTCTGCAAATCGCCATCGACGCCATGGGCGCCGCCTGTCATCCGCACAACTTCATCGGGGTCAACCGTGAAGGCCGCATCTCCATAGTCCGAACCACCGGCAATACCGATGTACACATTGTTCTGCGCGGCGGTAATGACCAGCCGAACTATCAGACGTCTGACATCGCTCAGACCATGGAGAAGCTCGACAACGCTGGCATAAAAACTTCCATCATGGTCGATTGCAGCCATGCCAACTCTTATAAAGATCACACCCGTCAAGAAGCCGTCATGAATGATGTGATCGATCAGGTTGCAAACGGCAACAGCCGCATCGGCTCGCTGATGATCGAAAGCTTTCTTAAAGAAGGCAATCAGAAGATGGCCGACAAGCTCGAAAATCTGACTTACGGCGTGTCGATTACCGACAAATGTGTCGACTGGGAGACCACGGAGCGCATGCTGCGTCACGCTCACGCCAGGCTCAAGGAGTGTGGCGGCCGCAAACTGTCCGGGAGCTGATGAGTACCACTAACTGCTGTCCACCACCGAGCAACGAAGCTGTCTGTTGTCCTCCTGAAAAAAAGGAGTCTGCAAGCTGTTGCCCACCACCAACAACTGCTGATGCTTGTTGTTCACCAGCAAGCAGCTCCGTCGCTTGCTCGGACGACCGACCAGGCTACAAGATCTGGCCCTTTGTCAGCGGTTGGCTGGATAGCCCGGCGGGACAAGTCCCCAAGGTTGCAACACATCTCACCCCAACAGAGATCGTTGGTCGCTGGCAGATGCGTTGGGGGCTCGGCCGCACGCGCTATACCATTGCACCGGGGCTCTACGCGATTGGCACGCCATCAGGCGACAGCCCGGTTCTTGTGACAGCCAACTACAAAATGACTTTCGACAATGTGCGTCGCGACATGCACGGCCATGATGCCTGGCTGCTGATCCTCGACACCAAAGGAGTCAATGTCTGGTGCGCGGCAGGCAAAGGCACTTTCGGCACAGACGAAATTGTTCGCCAGGTACAAAAAGCCAATCTGCAACAGGTCGTTAACCACCGCACCCTGATCGTGCCCCAGCTTGGTGCACCTGGAGTTGCCGCTCATAAAGTCAAAAAGTCCTGTGGTTTTAAAGTTGTTTATGGCCCTGTGCGCAGTTGTGATTTGCCACAGTTTCTGAAAAACGAACAGACAGCCAAAGCGGAAATGCGTCGCGTCGAATTCACTCTGGTCGACCGATTGGTCTTAACCCCGGTGGAGCTGGTCTGTATGTGGCGGTCCGTCCTGTGGAGCATACTGGTTCTCTTTATCCTCGGTGGCATTGGCCAGCAGATTTTCTCTTTCTCGGCGGCATGGACACGCGGCATTACCGCTGTAGCATCGGGCCTGCTCGGACTGTTCACGGGTGCAGTCATAACCCCGATTCTGCTCCCCTGGTTACCGG
>JAGXHM010000109.1 GCA_024636155.1 Deltaproteobacteria bacterium | reverse complement strand
GGTCAACTCCTACCTGAAGAACCTTGCCTCTAAAGGCTTTCTGCGCGTCAAGAACTATCCCCGCAATCGCTACGCCTACCTGCTTACCCCTAAGGGCATCGCGGAAAAAAGTCGGCTTGCTTATCAGCATATGCATTATTTCAACAACCTTTATACTGTGGTTCGGCAGGACTACTTGACCCTGTTTCAACAGTTGAAGGAAGATGGTACTGAAGCGGTCGTCTTTTGTGGTGTCGATGAGGTGGCTGAGATTGCTTTTTTGTCGTTGCAGGAAGCTGGGCTAGAATTGACAGGGATTGCTGATACCGACCCCACTCGAAAAGAGTTCTTGGGCCGAGCAATTATGGAGTTGAATGAGTTGGGGCCCGATACGGAAAAACTTGTTGTCCTAACATCACTCAAACGTGCAATTGATTTAAGGGCGAGTCTGTTGAGTTCAGGAGTTGATGGCGCACGTATTAGGGCTCTTGTGCCAAGGTAATCTACTTAATGTGTATTAAGTGTGGGTCTGGAACGGAGTTTTTAGGATGCAATTGAACAAGTGTAAAATTTTAGTCACGGGCGCTGACGGTTTCATTGGCTCACATCTCGTTGAGGAGTTGGTGCGCCGTGGTCACGATGTGCGAGCGTTTGTGCTTTATAATTCGTTTAATTCCTGGGGTTGGCTCGATCAATCTGATCCTGAAGTTAAAAAATCTCTTGACGTTTTTCCCGGCGACATCCGTGACCCCTATGGTGTCAAGCAAGCCATGAAAGGTTGCGATGTTGTCCTCCATCTGGCAGCCCTGATTGCGATCCCATATTCTTATCACTCCCCAGATACTTACATTGATACCAATGTCAAAGGGACGTTAAACATAGTGCAGGCAGCACGTGAACTCGGTGTCGCTAAGGTTGTGCATACATCGACCAGCGAGGTTTACGGCACAGCTCGGTTCGTGCCGATTACCGAAGAGCATCCCTTGCAGGGGCAATCTCCCTATTCGGCTTCAAAGATTGGCGCTGATCAGATTGCAATGTCTTTTTACTCGTCGTTTGGGACGCCTGTTTCGATCATTCGTCCATTCAATACCTATGGCCCTCGCCAGTCTGCTCGCGCCGTGATCCCGACGATCATTACCCAAATTGCCCGTGGTGAGCGGGTTTTGAAATTGGGTGCCATCCATCCGACCCGGGATTTCAACTATGTCGCGGATACGGTGGAAGGGTTCATCGCAGTTGCTGAATCCGACAAATCGGTGGGCGAGGTCATCAATATTGGTAGCAACTATGAAATATCCATCGGTGACACCGTCCGCATGATTGCAGATGTGATGGGAGTAGACGTTGAAATCGAAACCGACGACGTGCGTCTGCGACCGGAAAAGAGCGAAGTCGAGAGGCTTTGGGCGGATAATTCCAAGGCCGCAGATCTGCTCGGATGGAAGCCGAAGTATGCTGGATTGGACGGTTTAAAACGTGGCTTGTCTGAAACCGCTGAATGGTTCTGTAACCCTGATAACCTCCGCAACTATAAGTCGGATATATACAATATTTAAGTTGATCTATGGATTGCACTGAAGTTCTCAATACCCTCGAAAGCGTGATCGGCCAGAGTGACGGTTTTGTCAGTTTGCATGAGCCGACCTTTGCAGGCAAAGAGTGGGATTACGTCAAAGAGTGTCTCGATACCGGGTGGGTCTCTTCGGTGGGGAGTTACGTCGATCGCTTTGAGGAGATGCTGGCGGAATACACTGGCGTTAAGCGGGCTATTGCCGTGGTCAACGGTACAGCAGCGCTGCACGTGTGTCTCATTTTGGCGGGAGTTGAACCAGGGGATGAGGTGTTGTTGCCGACATTGACCTTTGTCGCAACTCCTAATGCGATCAGCTATTGCGGCGCAATACCCCACTTTGTCGATAGTGAAGAAGCGACCTTGGGTCTGGACCCGCACAAATTGTCGGATTATCTGTCAGAAATTACTGAGGTTCGCGGCCATGAGTGCTTCAACAGTAAAACCGGTCGTCGCATTAAATCAGTCGTTCCCATGCATACTTACGGCCACCCTGTTGATCTTGACCCGCTGCTGGAAGTTTGCGAACGTTACAAACTGGTTCTGATTGAGGATGCCGCTGAATCGCTTGGTTCTTATTACAAGGGCAAACACACGGGGCAATGGGGCAAGCTGTCGGCCCTGAGCTTCAACGGTAATAAGGTGATCACCACCGGCGGTGGTGGGGCGATCCTGACCAATGATGAAGAATTCGGTGCCTTGGCCAAACACATGACGACGACCGCAAAAGTTCCACACAAGTGGGAGTTCCGTCACGATATGGTCGGTTATAACTATCGTCTGCCGAATATCAATGCTGCCCTGGGTTGTGCCCAACTTGAACAACTCCCAGGGTTTTTACTGTGCAAGAGGGTCTTGGCCCAACGCTACCAACAAGCGTTCGCCGATGTCGATGGTCTACGATTCTTCACTGAGTCGGAGAATGCTATGAGCAACTATTGGCTCAATACGCTACTCTTGGATGAGCCCAGCAGTGAGAAACGTGATGAGCTGCTTGAGCTGACGAATGGCTCGGGAATTATGACCAGGCCGTGCTGGACGCTTATGCACAAACTGCCGATGTTTGCTGATTGTCCGCGCATGGATCTGTCTGTAGCTGAAAACCTTGAAAAAAGACTGATCAACATCCCTAGCAGTTCCTCTGTCGGAGGGCACCATGTCTAAACGCAAGATCTGTATTGTCACTGGAACGAGGGCTGAGTATGGTCTGCTCTACTGGTTGATGAAGGAAATTCAGGACGATCCAGACCTTGAATTGCAGATCATTGTTACAGGTATGCACCTCGCGCCCGAGTTCGGGTCAACCTACAAAGTGATTGAGGATGATGGTTTTGTTATTGATGCAAAGGTCGAGATGTTGCTGGCCAGCGATACTGCGGTTGGCATAACGAAATCAATTGGCCTCGGCGTCATCGGCCTTGCTGATGCCCTGAATAGTTTGAAGCCTGACCTGCTTGTTTTGCTTGGGGATCGTTTTGAAATCCTTGCGGCGGCGCAGGCTGCTCTGGTGGCTCGCGTTCCGATCGCCCATCTGTTCGGCGGCGATACCACAGAAGGCGCCTTTGACGAGGCAATCCGGCACAGCATCACCAAGATGGCACATTTGCACTTCGTCTCAAACGAGCAGTCAGCTGACCGAGTTCGGCAGCTGGGTGAAAACCCTGAACATGTCTATAACTTCGGCAGCACGGGTATTGATCAGATAAAAAGGGTGGAGCGGCTTAACCGGGAGGAAATCCAGAAGCAGATTAGCTACGCCTTTTATAAGAAGAATCTGCTGGTCACTTTTCATCCGGCCACCTTGGAGAAGACCTCGCCCGAAAGTCAGTTCCAGGAATTATTAGATGCCCTGGCTTTGCTTGGCCTTGATGTCGGCGTGATCTTTACCTATCCCAATGCCGATCCTGCCGGTCGTTTGCTTATCCCGATGATCGACCGCTTCGTTGCCGAACATCCACGGGCCAAGGCGTATGCCTCCTTGGGACAGTTGCGCTATCTGAGTGTAATGGCGCAGGTGGATGCCGTTGTGGGCAATTCCTCCAGTGGTTTGTACGAAACACCATCATTTAAGATTCCGACGGTCAATATCGGCGATCGGCAAAAAGGCCGCCTGCAGGTGGATTCTGTAATCAGCTGTGCGCCTGACGTCAAATCGATTGGCGAAGCTATTAACGCTGCGTTTGCGATGGACTGCTCTGCGGTGGTCAATCCGTTCGGTGATGGAGATACCTCGCAGAAGATTAAAGCTATCCTGAAAAGTACCAAGCTGGATGAGACGTTGCTCAAAAAACATTTTTTTGACTTGAGGTGACTGTGCTGCAATCACAAGGTTCAACCTACATTATTGCTGAAGCAGGCGTCAATCATAACGGCTCACTCGATATGGCTCGCAAACTTATCGACGTTGCTGCCGAAGCTGGTGCTGATGCGGTCAAGTTCCAGACATTTAAAGCGGACAAATGCATAAGTAGGCTTGCAGCGAAAGCAGAATACCAGACTTCAACAACCAGTGTTAGTGAGTCTCAGCTTGAGATGGTTCGCAAATTAGAACTCGATGAAGGTGCGCATCGAGTTTTGATAGATCATTGCAAAAAAGTCGGCATCCAGTTTCTTTCCACACCGTTTGATCTGGAAAGCGTTGACCTTTTGGCACAGTCCTTCAACCTTCCCACCATAAAGATACCTGCCGGGGAAATCACCAATGCGCCATTACTTCTCAAAATTTCACAAACTGGTAAGACGGTAATTCTCTCTACAGGGATGAGTACGTTGGGGGAGGTCGAGCAGGCCCTGGGAGTGCTAGCTTTTGGATTTACCCGCACACTAGGATCACCTTCACTTTATGCCTTTCAAGAAGCATACCGATCAGAAGCAGGGCAGGAAGCACTCGGTTTCAAAGTCAAACTCTTGCATTGTACCACCGAATATCCGGCCCCTTTTGAAAATGTGAACTTACGGGCAATGGATACCCTAAAAGCTGCCTTTGGTCTTCCTGTCGGATATTCTGATCATACCCGTGGGATTGCCGTCTCGCTTGCAGCAGTAGCACGTGGCGCTGTCATTATTGAAAAACATTTCACTTTGGATCGCGGACTTCCAGGGCCAGATCACCAGGCTTCACTGGAGCCCGATGAATTGACTCAGTTAGTCACCTCTATTAGAGATGTCGAGATATCTCTCGGTAATGGGCTTAAACTTCCAGCTAGAAGTGAATTGAAAAATATAGATATCGCCAGGAAGAGTCTTGTTGCAGGGAGGTCGATAGAAAAAGGCGAAATGTTTCATGAGGATAATATAGCGATAAAGCGACCCGGTGGTGGTATATCGCCGATGCAATACTGGCGGTTTATTGGTGAAATTGCTCAAAAATCGTACTTAGAAGATGAACTGATTATCCCTTAAATCGGAGTCAAGTTATGAACATATATTTTGGTGCATCTGGGTTTGCAAAAGAAATAGAATGGTTGGCTGATGTCTTGTACAAAAAGAAAGAAATCGACTATAAACCTGATTTTTACGTTACTTCAGATGCTGATAACTCAGTTTGTAATTTTATCAATGGCATAAAAATAATAACTGAATCTTGTTTTTTTGAAAAATATAGTTCCGATGCGCACAACTATTTTATTTGTGTTGGTGATTCTTCACTTAAAAAAAACATAGTGCATAAAATAAAAAATTCAACAAATCTTTGTTCGTTTCCAAGCATGGTTCATCCTGATGTCTCTTTTGACTCGAGAGAAGGAATGGTATCGATTGGAGAAGGGGTATTTATTTGTTCGAAAACAGTTATGACTACAAATATTTTAATAGAAGATTTTGTTCACATAAATATTAGCTGTACTGTTGGGCATGATTGTCAGCTTGGACGTTACTCTACTGTTAACCCTAATGTTAGTATTTCCGGAAATGTTTGCTTGGAAGAAAGCGTTTATATCGGCACTGGTGCAGTTATTCTTCAAGGTTTAAGTGTTTGCTCTGGCTCTGTAATAGGGGCTGGCGCAGTCGTGACGAAGTCCGTCAGCGAGATTGGAACTTATGTTGGTGCGCCAGCTCGTAGAATGGTCAGAATGTAAAAAGAATTTCAAAT
The DNA here is from genome assembly GCA_024636155.1 of Deltaproteobacteria bacterium. Classification (GTDB taxonomy): domain Bacteria; phylum Desulfobacterota; class Desulfuromonadia; order Desulfuromonadales; family BM103; genus M0040. The sequence goes on along the minus strand of JAGXHM010000109.1, from coordinate 9,746 downwards.
AATTTATCACAGGGCTTAATTTTGAAAGACTGGAAAAAGACACTCATCTTCGAAAGTACATGTATTCGCGAGGCCATCAAGGTTATCGACGAGGGCGCCTTGCAGATTGCTTTGGTGGTTGATGCTGACAGGCGTCTTTTGGGAACGGTCACGGATGGCGATGTCCGGCGGGGAATCCTGAAAGGGATTGGGCTGGAAGAGCCAGCGTCCCGGATTATGAACGCCGACCCTACGATCGCTCAAGTGCATGAGAGCCGTGAAGTGACCCTCAAACTGCTCCGACAGAAGCTGCTTCACCAATTGCCAGTGGTAGATAAAGACGGCCGACTCGTAGGCCTGGAGGTCATCGAAGATCTGCTACGCCCTCAAATCAGGGAGAACCTGGTTGTCATAATGGCCGGAGGTCTTGGCAGCCGTTTGGCGCCTATGACCAATGACTGTCCCAAACCAATGCTCCGTGTTGGTGGCAAGCCGATTCTGGAAACAATCATCGAAAAGTTTCTCGAGCGCGGTTTCCAAAACTATTGCCTGGCAGTGAATTATAAAGCGGAAATGATCATGGATCATTTTGGCAATGGCTCTAAATATGGCTGCAACATCGAATATCTGCATGAAGATCAGCCGTTAGGTACGGCTGGCGCCTTGAGTCTGTTGCCGACCCGACCGACAGTGCCGATCATAGTCATTAATGGCGATGTGCTGACCAAGGTCGACTACAATCATTTGCTTTCTTTTCACCATGAGCACAATGCCAAGGCAACCATGTGTGTCAGAGAGTATGGCATTCAAGTGCCGTATGGTGTCGTCGTTGTCGATGATCATCATTTTGTCAGTATCGAAGAAAAACCGGTGCATAAGTTTTTCATCAATGCCGGGATTTACGTTCTGAATCCTGAAACTCTGTCAATGCTGACCCCGTGGGAACATTGCGACATGCCAAGTTTGCTGAATCGGGTTGCCCAAAAAAAACAGGAGACAGCCGTTTTCCCGGTGCGGGAATACTGGCTAGACTTGGGGCAGATTGAAGATTTCAACCGGGCCAAGGGTGAATATGACGGGGTGTTCAATTGATCCGGGGTAAAAAGGTTCTTGGGATAATCCCTGCTCGTGGTGGTTCCAAAGGCGTTCCACGTAAAAACATCCGTGAGGTCGCCGGCAAACCATTGATTGCCTGGACGATCGAAGAGGCGCAAAAGTCTAGGTATATTGATCGATTGATTCTCTCCTCTGAGGATCAGGAGATTATTCGTGTGGCGGGTCAGTGGGGTTGTGAAGCGCCTTTTGTGCGCCCTACCGAACTGTCAGCAGACGATACTCCAGGCATCGATCCTGTCCTGCATGCCCTGCAAGAACTACCAGACTATGACTATATAGTTTTGTTGCAGCCGACCTCGCCCTTGCGTAGCGTCGAGGATATTGATGGTTGCATCGAAAAAGGCATAAGTTCAAACTCCAAATCGTGTGTAAGTGTAACGGAACCAGAGAAGAACCCTTATTGGATGTATCTGTTGGACGCAGAAGGCAAAATGAGGCCTTTTGTTGACAATGAAGAGCTTGTTTTGCGTCGGCAGGACTTACCCAAGGTATATGCGTTGAATGGAGCAGTCTATGTGGCAGAGAAGGAGTGGCTGAGACAGGAACGGTCCTTCCTAACTAGAGAGACTCTAGGCTATGAAATGCCTCAGGAGCGTTCTCTAGATATTGATACAGAGTTGGACCTAAAGGTTTTTGAAGCTCTTATTGCAAGCAGGGAGAATTGACAGTGCGCGTACTTTTCGTGGTTTACGACAATGATTCGTATATCCACTGGTTTCCTCAGGGGTTGGGGTATCTTGCCTCAGCGCTCAAGAAGATCGGCTGCATTGTTGAGATATACAATCAGGATTTACATCATTTCCCGGAAGAACACCTGACCCATTATTTGGATGAAAAAGGATTTGATGTCGTTGCACTGAGTTTCATCGGCGGTTACTACCAGTATCGAAAGGCCTTGAAAATATCGGAGGCAATCAATCGCTCTAAACATCGCCCATTTTATATGATTGGCGGGCATGGACCTTCACCAGAACCCAAGTTCTTTTTACAAAAGACGGGCGCCGATGTGGTTGTGCTGGGCGAGGGAGAGGTGACTGTTTGTGCGTTGCTGGAGGCCGTTGCCGCAAAGCGTCCCTTTTCTGATGTAAGGGGGATAGCGTTTATGGATGGTGAGGATGTTATTGTCACGGAAGAACGCCCTCTGATCGATGATATCGATACAATTCCTTTTCCTGCCTATGAACTTTTCCCTATTGAATACTATCGGCTTCTCAGAATGCCGCACTCAAGAAATAGTGATTTTATTATGCCTCTTCTTTCTGGAAGAGGATGCCCGTTTACCTGTACGTTCTGCTATCGTATGGATAAAGGGTTCAGGCCACGAAGCAATGAAGCCATTATTGAAGAGATTCGTCTTCTTCAAAAAAACTACGGCATTACTTATATTGCTTTTTCGGATGAACTTCTCATGTCCTCAGAGAAAAGAACGACCAGCTTATGCGAAGATTTCATCCGAGCTGACCTGAATATCCGTTGGGATTGCAATGGGCGGTTGAATTATGCCAAGCCAAAGCTTCTAAGTTTAATGAAGAAGGCGGGTTGTGTTTTTATTAACTATGGCATTGAAGCAATGGATGATGATGTTTTGCAGAAAATGAACAAGGCTTTGACTACAAAGCAAATAGTTGCGGGCATCGAAGCTACCCTAAGTGCCAATATTAGCCCTGGCTTTAATATAATCTTCGGGAATATCGGAGATAGTAGGGCGACTTTACAAAAAGGTGTCGATTTTCTCCTTAAATATGACGATGGCTCTCAGATGAGGACAATCAGGCCGGTAACCCCTTATCCCGGGGCTCCGCTTTATTATCATGCAATCAAGGAAGGGCTGCTTAAGGACTGTGAAGATTTTTACGAATATAAGCACACGAATTCAGATCTTCTAGCGGTAAATTTCACAGAATTGAGTGACCAAGAGTTTCATGAGGAGTTGTGCCAAGCAAACAAACAGTTGATCAACAACTACTTTGACCAAAAAAAAGAAAATGTGATTTCACAGGCTGAAGCTCTCTACGGTGGGAAAGACCTAAATTTTAGAGGGTTTAGACAAAGTTAATGAAGGTCATTATTGGCAATTATCGTTCGAACCTTGCTGGCCCCGCAGTCATCTATTTATTGAGCTCTGCATTAAATGCAGGGGTTCCTTTCCTGATTATTCCGATCCTTACTCGCGCGCTTAGTCCTACCGACTATGGAATCATTGCCACTTTTCAGGTGCTCGTAGGGGTTGTCATCCCTTTTGTTGGTTTGAGCCTGCATGGTGCGGTCGCAAGGCAATACTATGACAAAGAGTATGGTGACCTTCCTCGTTATGTAGCAACTTGCCTTTTACTTATCATTGCGTGTGTAGTTGGGGTTGGTCTGATTCTGTGGTTGGGAGCCTCTCCACTTAGTCGCCTACTCGTTTTCCCCGTAGATTGGTTATGGTCAGTACTCATAGTGGCCTTTGGCCAGGTTGTCTTGTTGTTGGCATTGACGCTTTATCAAGTACAATCAAAAGCTCTGCAGTATGGTTTTTTACAATTAGTAATTACGATCATAAATATGGGACTGTCTGTCTGGTTTGTTGTTAGTTTAGATTTCGACTGGCGTGGTCGTATCTTGGCACAGGTTGTTGCTGGGGCTCTTTCTCTTGTCTTGGGGATTATCATCCTTTGGAGGGGTGGGTGGATTGACCTGAAGGTGGATTTTTCGCATGCAAGGTCGGCTCTTTCGTTTGGGCTGCCCTTAGTCCTTCACGCTTTTGCTCTCTCAGTAATGGCGGCAAGCGGTCGTTTCTTTTTAAATAACCTGGTTGGGCTTGAGACGACTGGAGTCTACATGGTCGGTTTTCAAGTCGCTTTAATGGTTGGGCTTGTAACGTCGTCTTTCAATACAGCCTTTAGCCCATGGCTTTTTGAGCGCTTAGCTGAGGGGAATAGTGCAATTAACGAGAAGATAGTTAAGATGACCTATGTATATGTTCTGTGTGTCTTTGGATCTGCGCTCATATTGATAGCTTCTGCTCCATGGTTTTTAAGCTTTTTTGTCGGTGAGAAATTCCGCACCGCTAGTATCTTTATCCCCTGGCTTGTTTTAGGTCGAGCTGTAGAGGCCATCTATTTAATGACCTGCAATTACATTTTTTATTCTCGTAAAACTATATTTGTCTCTCTTGCAACGGGCTCAGCTGCCGTAATCAATGTTGCCTCTACATATCTATTCATACGTTTGAATGGAGCTGTTGGTGCTGCCCAGGCTAGTTTTGTTTCAAGCCTAGTGATGGCAATTCTAATCTGGTTTTTCGCTGCGCGACTCCACCCTATGCCTTGGCTGTTTTTCACTAGACACCAACGTTCTTGAATCCGATGTCGCAATGCGCCTAGAGGGCTCTTTTTATGCCGTATAAATATGAACAAGTATTTGCGTTTGTGGAAAAACATACCGACGAATTTGTAGGAGAGGTGACACGTTCAGCCAAAAGATTTAATGTCAAGTTCCAGATAATTCGTCCGCTTGTATTGTTGGTTGAATTGCTAAAGCCGCAAAAAAAAGTAGAGATACTGTTTAATGATGACAGATTTGATTATTTGATAAAGCTTGTCACCAAAAAAGCTGATGTCGGTTTGATGTATGGTTTTTGTTCGTTACGAGTTTTGTGGAAAGACATTAAAAGCAGTTGCTCCTTTTGCACTCTGTGGCGGGAGCGATTTCTGCTGAATAGGGCTTTTTTGTGTAGTTGCGAAAAGAAAAGAAGTTCTTTGGTCGAAAAAGCAGTGGGCCTGATTGAAAAGAAAATTATCGGTTTTGATCCCAAGGTCTTGGTGTTGTGGGGTGATTCTTTATTCCTCAATCGTGCGATTATTTGTGCCGCTAGAAATGTCGATGTTCCAACGGTTGTCTTACAACATGGCGTGATCCTGGACGGAATTTCATTGAATTATCTAGATGGTACCTTCGGAGACTATTTCTTTACCTGGAGCAAATCTGTAAAAAAATATTATATAGAAAACAATTTGAGAGACGAAGATACCATACGGATTATGGGCTATCAATTTAAACATAATTATTCAAACAGTAGTGTCTCAAATTTTAAACAAAATTTAAAAATCTGTATTTTTGGCCAAGGACTATGGGAGTACTACGAAGAATTCAAATATGAATATTTCAAAGTAATAGAAAACATATTGACCGTTTGTAAAGAGCTAAAGGTCCAGATTTTGTATAGACCCCATCCTGCTGAAAATTTAGAAGGAATTGAAAACAGGGTTCCTAAATGGTGTCTAGTATCAAGGGCAGAGTCTCTTCCCGAATTGTTTGATTCGTATAATGTGTTCTTAGGATTCAATTCGACAGCTCTCATTGAAGCTACGATATATGGCAAAGTTTCTGCCCAAATTCGTACAACTGCCTGGGCTTCTAAGGATTTTGAAAGTTCTGGTTACGCTTATACTTTAGGCAACTCTAAGGCAGAAATAAAAGACTTCTTGCAGAAGGTGGCTGGAAACCAGATTGTTCCGATGCAAATAAATAAAGAATATATTGAGTTGCCTAGCGACATTGAAGAAAGTTTTCTGGCTTGTTTAGATGATATCGGCATTCGAGTCACACGGAGCTTATAGTCTAATCCACAATTATTGATGGGGGTGGTTGACTTACCTACTTTTACCTCTTATCGATGTGGACTTGATTTAAATAATGCATATTTATGAAACTCTCCATTATTACCGTCACCTACAATAGCATCGCGACCCTTACAGCTACCATCGAGAGTGTCCTTTATCAGGCCGGGGCCGAACTCGAATATATCCTCATCGACGGCGCCTCGACCGACGGCACTGTTGATCTCATCCGCGCATATGCCATCAAAGACCCCCGCATCCGCTGGATATCCGAGCCAGATGGTGGCATCGCCGATGCCTTTAACAAAGGCTTGGCAATGGCCACTGGTGACTGGATAGGTATCCTCAACTCAGATGATTGCTATTCGCCAGGTGCACTGATGGTGGTAGACAACGTGGTTGCACAACACCCTGAGGCGGGCGTGATTCACGGCGATCTACTACGCCTTGACGAGCATGGTCAGCCGTTATTCCTGCTCAAACCGCCTGATATTGACAACACAGTCTGGCACCAGATGCCTACCAATCATCCGGCTACTTTTGTGTCTAGGGCTGTCTATGAACAGGTCGGCTATTTCAATAAGGATTTGAAAATTGCCATGGATTACGACCTGATACTAAGACTCTACCGATTCGGGGCGAAATTCGTGTATATCGACGCTGTTTTGGCACATATGCGTTATGGAGGTGCCAGTGATGACCGGTTGTGGCAGGGTTTGCGGGAAGTTTGGAAGATATCTGTCCGACAGGGTTATCCTCGCTACAAGGCTTCGGCATGGTTGCTTTATCGGGCGGTTATCGGATTGATTAAAAATGTTTTACGCCAGGTTGGTTTGAATGGTCTGTTGACGTTGCATCCAAGATTCAGGAAAAGCGAATAGCCACCTTGACGTTGGGTGCTGTGTTTTCTGAATCGTTTTGATTCCGGGAGAAGTTTGTTTTGAATCCATTGGAAAAAGCCTCTAAATTACTTGCCTGTGTGGCTTGCCATGGTTCGTTGCAGTTGCATGATGATGCCCTACAATGTGAAGCTTGCCAAGGCCTGTACCGCATTATCGAAGGCAATATCATTGTCTTCAGCGCAGTAGAACTCTCGGGGAATCTCCTCGAAAAAACCATGTATGGTCCGGAATACGATGAATTGATTGACCAAGTTGCTGCTGCACAAGGAGTTTCGCAGAAAGATACCGTTGCCCTCGACTTCGGCTGTGGATCGAGTCTCGAAGTTTTCACGTTGGCGAATGAGGACAAAATGGAGATCGTGTTTGGGCTCGATTACGACCTGGCACCTTTACAGATCGTGTCCCGCGCTGCCAAGAAAAAGGGTTATGACAATATCTTCCTGGTCCAGTTTGATCGCGACGACATACCGTTTCAGGCTGAGGTCTTTGACCTGGTCACATCACATCAGGCTTTTGAACATGTTCCCCGACCTGATCTCGTCATCAATGAACTCACCACCAAAATGAAGCCTGGTACGATCATGCGAGCTGACTTTCCTAATGGTCATTCAGTTGGTGAATTACTGCGCGAACTGTTCCACCGCGTGAACCGGTCCAGGAACCCGCATATCTCAATGATCTCCTTGCAACGGGCCAAAGACTACTTCAGTCGAGCCGGATTGGAAGTCGAAGGTTTCGATGCAACCTACGCCCTCAGAGGCCCCTTGGTCTATTTCATTGAGGGCTTTGTCCTGCGGTTCCTGTTCCGTAAGCACAAGATCTATTCGGTACGTAACATTTATCGTAAGAGCTTTTGGTTCCGTTGGCTCGGCAAGATCGACTCTTGCGTTTCTCGGTTATTCCCGCAGCTCGGACAAGCCTTTGTGTTCGTTCTACGCAAACCCCACGCCTCCCCGGAGATATGATGAAGATACTGGTTATCACTCAGCAGGGGGCGACCCAGACCGGCGGCGGAACTTATCAAGCAAATGTGCTACAGGAACTGCAAAAACGGCATACGGTCAAGATCTATGAAGGACCGGCCGATTTGGAACAGCAGTGGGATGTTGCCCACTGCCTCAACTTCAAACAACTGCCACTTGATCTGGCCCGTAGACTACGCTGCCCGTTGGTCGTCGATAGCCATGATTACTACTGGGTGCGCTATTTTCACTTTTTCTGCCTCGACTTTCCCGTACGCTTTCTGCTGCAAAAATTACGCAAGTTCAAGTACCGCAAGCTGTTGCCGCTGATTGACGGACTTGTCTTGCACGGCCAATATGTTTTTGATCAGTATGATCACCCGCATAAATATCTGAACTTCTACTATGGCCTTGACTACAGCACGATTGAAGGTCGGCCTTGGGGTGAGCGGGAGAACCTGATCCTGTTCGTTGGCGGTGATTATTTTCGCAAGGGGATTCACCGGCTGCTGCTTGCGTTGCCGATGGTGGTGAAGCAGATTCCTGATGTGCGACTGCTTGTGGTTGGTAATGATTATTGGTACGTTAAACTCTTTGCTCGATTCCTTGCTCGTGGTTTACCCGTGGAATTTATTTACGGGATGCCTCGTGAGCAACTCTACCGGACTTATGGCAAGGCCAAGGTGTTTGTCATGCCGTCAGAAATTGAGGCGATTCCTCTGGTCTCTTCAGAGGCAACCATGGCGGGAGTGCCGCCGATTCTTTCCGATGCCGGAGGCAATGCCGAAATTGTGCATGATGGCCAGACCGGCTTCATTGTTCCCCTCGGAGAGAGTGAAACCTTGGCGGATCGAATCACACAGTGCCTCACCGATGCAGAGCTCTCGGCTCGTCTGGTTCAAAATGGTCAGCAGTACCTGGGGCAGTTTACTGTCGAAAAAATGGTTGATAATCTTGAAGGGATTTATCGGGATGTGCTGTCCCGAACGGAGCAAGCTTGATGCAGAGTGATTTGAATGAGGCCTATCGAGGACGCAAGATTCTGGTGACCGGAGGGGCCGGCTTTATTGGACTTAACCTTGTCGAGCGCCTTGTGGAACTGGGCGCTGATGTCACCATCTACGACTATGCCATGAGTCGTTCTGCCGAGGTGATGGCAGAACAGTATCGTGACCGGTTGAGACTTTGTCAGGGGGATATTCGCGATGAAGCCAAGGTCGAAGAGGCGGTGCGCGGTAAAGACATTCTGTTCAACTTGGCGGGTAAGTCGGGTGCTGCTGACAGTAACAAATCCTCGTTAATTGATCTTGATGTCAACTGCCGTGGTCATCTGACTCTGCTTGAGGCGTGTCGGCGAATCAATCCTGGTGCTGCAGTTGTTTTTCCTAGCAGTCGCCTGGTTTATGGTCGCCCCCGACAGTTGCCGGTAGACGAAGATCATCCTCTACAGCCTGAATCCTTTTATGCCGTCCATAAAACGACGGTCGAACATTATTTGCAGGTTTATGCCCGCCAATTTGATTTACGTAGCGCTGTGTTGCGAATTTCCAATCCATACGGCCCTCTTCAGGGCCACGATGAACGTATTTATGGAGTGGCCAACAAGTTCGTACAGGCTGCAGTTGACAATCAGCCCATCCGACTGTTTGGAGATGGAACACAGAAAAGAGACTATCTCTATATCGATGATCTGGTCGATGCTCTTCTCAAGTCTGGAATTAAAGCCTCATCGCCCCCTCTTGTTATGAATATCGGTGGGAGAGAGGTTGTCAGTCTGCAACAACTGGCCGAGTTGATCGTTCGGTTGGCGGGCACTGGAAGCATAGAACATGTTACCTGGCCAGAAGAGTTTTTGAGCGTGGAAACGGGTAACTATTACGGTTGTCTGCAGCGTGCGGAAAACCATCTTGCCTGGCAACCGGTGACTTCGTTGGAAGACGGGCTTGGTAAAACTATAGAGCGGTATCGAAAAGCATAAATGTCTTCTACTCCCTCTTGTAAATCCCCTTATGCAGAAACAGTGGTCCGGATCGGCTTCTTGCTTGGTCTTTTCTTTCTCGCTCTGCGCCCCATCGAATCCTTCGATACCTTCTGGCAACTGCAGTCGGGTAAGTATATCTGGCAGACTGGCCAGTTTCTTTATCTCGACACCTTTAGCCTTGCCAGCGATGCCTTCCGTCTTGAGC
>JAGXHM010000108.1 GCA_024636155.1 Deltaproteobacteria bacterium | reverse complement strand
TGGCTGCAAATTCGTCTATTTGGTCCATATTTCAGCTCCTTTTCGACCAATAGCTACGGCTATTACTCTCAAATGAGCCAAAATCTGACCTCAAATATTCAAATTTTCGCTTCAGCCCTGATTGTCCGACAGGCTGCTAGGCAGCGACATTAGAAATGGCAATATGGTCCCGATTCCAGATTACTCGATGATAAGGTTGGACAGCTCATCTGTATCGTCCGCTTTAACCGGGAATTTTTCGGCGAGAATGCGGCCGCAGCTCTCAATGGCAGCACAGAGCGCATCGCAGGTCTCACCGCGGTGGATACCGTCGGTGATGGTTTGCACGATTGCGTCCCAGTGATTGGCTGGCACGACATCGTTAATGCCACGATCTGCCAGCACATGAACCCGGCGTTCAAAGAGGGAGATCAGGATGAGGATCCCCGTTTCGTCACGGGTATGATGGAGTCCCTGTTCAAGAAAGGCAAGACCCGCCTTCTCAGCAACTTCCTCGTTGATTTCATCAGGGTGGATGAGACGTCGCCGCAGCGAAGGGAGATTACGGATCAAACATTTAAAAGGGAAATAACAGAGAAGAAAGAGCCACAAAAAATGCCAGAGTGATTCATCAAAAAAAGCCCAACTCAGTGAGACTGCTGTCGCCAGGGAGAAAAGTCCTCCCCCAAGGATTTCCGCCCGCAGATAGTCGTAAGAGTCATCGACCACCATCGGCACAATTTCGCCACTGGTCATTTTTTCGGCCTGCTGCACCGCTGACTCGATACGGGCTCTTTCTTCTTCAGTGAAGAAGTCTTTTGCTGTCGTCATACAAAACCTTTGTCTCGAAGCCTGTCGGACTCCCCAGGCTGAAGCGAAAATTTGGTCGTTTGAAAAGAGACTTTAACTCTTAAGCTTTACCAACCACCGGAAGAGCCACCACCACCGAAGCCGCCGCCTCCGCCGCTGAAACCACCCCCACCAAAACCACCACCGCCGCCGCCGAGACCACCGATCCAGAAGCCGCCACGACGATGCCTTCCGCCGCGGCCACCACCACCTCTCAAAAGCATCAGGCCTGGTCCAAGAAAGAGGAATAGAGCCAGTGAACCCCAAGGGTTGCGTTTTTTCTTCTTGGCCGTGCTTCCGGTACCCTGGTATTCACCACGCACGGCCTCGGCCATCGATGTGATGCCAGCGATAACGCCACCATCAAAATCCTCTGCCTGAAAGCGTGGTTTGATTTCATTGTCGATAATGCGTCCGGCGAGCAGGTCGGTGAGCACTCCTTCAAGGCCATAACCGACCTCGATGCGTATCTTGCGATCCTCTTTAGAGATCAACAACAAAGCGCCGTTATCCTCATCCTTCTGGCCGATCTTCCAGCTTTCGACGACCCTCAGACTGTAATCCTCCAGAACTTCACCCTCCAGAGAATTGATCGTCAATATCACCAACTGGGTCGAATCGCTGGCCTCAAAGCCTTCAAGGAAACGCTCTATTTTCAGCTCCGTACCTGGCGTAATCACATCGGCGAGGTCGTTGACATAACCGTTGAGTTTCGGCACCTCAAGAGCTGCAACGTTCAGCGGCAGGAGGAGAAAGATAAGGGTGTGCAGGATGAACCGACGCATAAACATAAGTTAGAACTTCACCTTCGGCGCTTTTTCAGCACCCGCTTCGGCCTGGAAGGGTTCTTTGCGTTCGAGTTTAAGCAGGAACTTGTTGGTCAGGTTGTTGGGAAAGGTTCTGATCGAGCTGTTGAATGTCTGCACAGCCTGGTTGTAACGCTGGCGCGCAACGCTGATGCGATTCTCAGTCCCTTCAAGTTGATGTTGTAAATCGAGGAAATTCTGGTTTGCCTTCAAATCGGGATAACGTTCAACAACCACCAGCAACTTGGAAAGGGCACCCGACAGAGCTCCTTGTGCCTGCTGGAACTTCGCCATGGCTGCCGGGTCGTTAAGGTCACCCGGGTTGATTTGAGTCTTACCGACACTGGCACGGGCTGCTGTAACTTCCAACAGCGTGTCTTTCTCGTGCGCAGCGTAAGCCTTGACCGTTTCGACCAGGTTAGGGATCAGGTCGCTACGTCTCTGGTAAGTCGCTTCGACATCGGCCCATGCAGCAAAAACACCTTCTTCATTCTTCTGGATCTGGTTATAGCCACAACCTGTGAGCGAGGGCAGAATGACGAGGGCGGCAATCAGCAACAAGGTAAGACGTTTTAACATGGTAGCGTGCTCCTTTTTCTGGATCAAATCATTGGTGAGTTTGAATATGAAGTGTCACTATAGTCATCTACTCAGAGATTTACAACCAACGCCGAGGAATTGTTTCGATTTGCAAATTCTGATTATGTGATGAAGGTCATTGACGAGAAGCTTCATAAAATAAAATCAGGAGCCGGTTTATAGCAACCGGGCTGACATTAGAAGAGGTATTGTGGCCCCCGATTCGTGACAATTTAAAAGTCAGAGGAGGAAATCCGTAGAGAGAAAGTTCGAACGGTGATCCCGGGTGATGTCACTGATGATCTGCCGGTTAAGTTCAGTCTCTTTGGCGGCGACAATGGCCCTGATCGAGAAAGCCCGCAGCGCATCAGAGACCGACAGGGTGCCGACCGCTGAATCCTTGCGGCCGGTGAAGGGGAAGACGTCTGGACCGCGCTGACACTGGCTGTTGAGGTTGACTCGCGAAACCTGGTTGACCAGTGGGTCGATCAATTGGGCCAGGACTTCAGGGTCACGACCGAAGATGCTGACCTGCTGCCCGTAGGTCGATTCTTCGATGTAACGGATCGGGGCTTCGATTTCTGCAAAGGAAACAATCGGAATCACCGGGCCGAACTGTTCCTCAAGGTAGACACGCATCCGCGCATTGACCGGATATAGCAGCGCCGGCTAAAAAAATGAATGATTGATCACCCCGCCCTGATCATTCATGACCTCGGCACCACATTCCTCTGCATCGTCCACCAGCTCATTCAAATAGCCCGGTTTATCCTGCTCGGGAAGGGGCGTCACCATGACACCCTCCTGCCATGGCAGACCGATGCCCAGCTGAGTGAGTGCCTGATTGAAGCGGGCGATAAATTCTACAACAACGCTTTCGTGAACAAAAAGGATTTTCAGGGCGGTGCAGCGTTGACCGTTAAACGACAGAGCGCCGGTGATGCATTCGGTGACGGCCAGATCCAGATCGGCATCCGCCAGGACAATCGCCGGGTTCTTCGCTTCCAGGCCAAGCACAAGGCGCAGCCGATGTGGTTTCGGATGCTCCTTCTGCAGTGAGTTGGCCGCCTTGCTGCTGCCGATAAAGGCCAGCGCGTCAACTCTTCCAGTACGCATCAGGGGTGGGATCACAGTCCGCCCCGAACCGTAGAGCGTATTGACCACCCCCGGTGGGAAAGAGTCGCGGAAGGCTTCGAGCAAAGGTGAAAAAAGCAGGACACCATGACGCGGCGGTTTCAGCACTGTGGTATTGCCCATGATCAGCGCCGGGATGAGAGTGGTCAGGCATTCGTTTAACGGGTAGTTGTAAGGGCCCATGCACAAGGTTACGCCGAGCGGCGCGCGGCGAATCTGGCCGATGATGCCGTCAACAATTGTGAACCGTGAGGAGACCCGGTCGAGTTCTTTTAGCGCATCCACGGTATCGGCAATATAGTCGATGGTCCGGTCAAATTCCTTCTCGGCGTCTTTCAGCGTCTTGCCGATCTCCCACATGAGCAGACGCACCACTTCACCGCGGCGATCCTTCATCCGGGCTGCGAAAGATTGCACATGCAAAATCCGCTCGCTCACGGCCATGGTCGGCCAGGCTCCCCGCCCATTGTCGTAGGCCGCCACAGCCGCCTCCAGAACAGTCAACGCCTCTGCTTCAGTCATCAGTGGAAAGCTGCCGATCCGGTGACGCTTCAGGCCGTCAGCTGAGTTAATACAGATCGGAGAAAAAACGTCTTGCGTCTCCCCTGACAGGAAACGCAGTTCGCCGTTAATCAGATACTCACGCTGCTCCCGGGAAGAAGCCATTCTGAACTGCTTGGGGACCTCCTCCCATTCACAGAAGATATTGTCGATTCGGCTCTGGATTGTCATGACATAGTCTCCCTGATGACACATAAGGCGTTCGCCAAAACATTATACCGTGCAATCGGCAAGATTTCTGTTCGTTGGCACGCAAAGAGGACACTCAATGTGGAGTGTCCCCAATTCTCGATTCTAACTTGTGTCCATCCGGACAGCTGTTATCCCCCCCGATTGGCCCGCTTCCTGGTGATAAGCCAAAACAATGGAGAGGCCATATAACCGACGGCCGAGACAAAGACGATGAGAAGCGGAACGGTATAGTGATCACGATGGATCCCAAGGGCCAGGAGGAAGAGAAACGCACCCAGTACAATGACCCGTACGGCTTTGGGGATTTTCGGCAGGATGGAGCGACCGAAGTGGGCATAAGGCACCCGCGAGACCATCAGCAGCGCGGTTGCCGCAATGATGATTCCACTGGTCGCATCGTTGGCAACGAAAACGCAAGTGGTGCCGACCATCAGCGCGGCGGCAGGTGACGGCATCCCGGAAAAGGTGGTCACCCCCCCCAGGATGCCCTGTTTTCTCTTCTCGACAACAAAACGCACCAGGCGATAGACTGTCGCGCCAACGTACACGCACCCCAGCACGATGCCAACCCACTGCTGCGTAAATGAGGCGGCGGCGATCAGCCCCGTGGTCAGCCCGAAGCTTGTCCCGTCGGCCACATCATCGAACAATTCCCCTTTCGGAGTGGAACCCCACCGTTCTGCGGCACGGCCGTCGAAGAGGTCAAGAAACTGTCCCAGAAACACCAGCCCCAGGGCGTAAACCAGGGGATAGCCGGTGAGCACCACCCAACAACCAGCGAGGCCGCAGAGCAAATTCATGATGCTCAGAATGTTGGCATACCAATAATTTGGGACAAGCTTGAAGACTGTAGAGCAAAAAGCAAGGCCCGTGCAAATCACCATAAGCGGGTAAACAGTGCGACTCAGAAACGGCAGCGGCCCATAGATCAAAACCAGACCAACGACGATCAAAAGCACGACCACGAGAAATGTCTTGGCTTTCCCAAACAGGTTCGCCGCCTTGATCTTTGTGAAGCGCCTGGAGAGCTGACCGATAACATCGAAAGTCAGGAACAGAGAGACCAGAACGGGGTCCAACCACCCTCGCCAGGACATGTAAATCAGCATAGGAGAGTACATCAGTTTATCAGAGAAGGGATCAATTGACTCTCCCTCCTCGGAGTGCAGATCGCACTTGCGGGCGATATCGCCATCGGTGATATCGGTAATCATCCAGAAGGTGAAGAAGAGAAAACAAAGCCGCGGATAGCCCATATGCAGCATTGCCACGGAGATAAACCCCATGGGATAGCGAGCCCGACTGATGGCGTTGGGATGAAGCCAGGAGTGGCTGCGTACCCATGCGATCTGTTGAGGTGTTCGCAGAAACCGGGTTACGGCGTAGCGTTCCGCGCCCAGCATCAGCAGAACAGGAATCGCGATTTCAATCAGAATGGAATTGTAGGGGGTCATGAATCCTCAACTGGTTGCGTCTTTCGTATCGGCGGCGTCACCATGCCACCGCTGATGATCAACTTGAAAGCTTCTTCCACCGTCATCGTCAGAGGAATTATGTCTTCCTCCGGCACCAGGATATAGAAGCCGGAAGTCGGATTTGGCGTTGTCGGCACAAAGATGTTGACGAGTTTCTTTGCCGTAATATTCTGCACTTCTCCCGAAGAGACCCCAGTCACAAAAGCCACGGCCCAGATTCCTTTACGCGGGTATTCGATCAGAACCACCTGTCGGAACGCACCGCGATCACGGTTAAAAACCGTGTCGGAGACCTGCTTGAAGAGCATGTAGATCCCTTTGACAACCGGGATACGATCAACCACCCGTTCAGAAAAATTCACCAGGGAGCGACCAAAAATATTCGCCGCCAGCATACCGATTGCCATTATCAACAGCAGCGTTGCCACCAGGCCGACCCCGGGGATGGAGAGTCCGAAGCGCAAATCAGGGTGCAGAGCCCCCGGCAGCATGGAGATCAGCATGCTGTCCATCAGGTTGACCAGCCAGCGAACCACCAGAAAAGTCAGTGCAACCGGGACCACCAGCAACAGACCCGTGAAAAAATAGTTCTTCAACTTATGCCGGATAAACAGACTGAACCTGGACAGGTAATTCATAAGCCTCAAGGTGATGTTGGAGTAAAAAGGAAACACGACGCATTATAGAAGCTGATCAATTCTCCGGCAAGGCGTTCCGTGCTCATGACGTTCCCCGATTTCCTAGCCGAAACGATAGAGTCGCTTCCCGGCGCGATAAAGTTCTACCGGTCCGTCTTCAGAGACCTTAATCACCTCGCCGAAGTGTGAGGCCGCGCTTGCGGCTGTGGTGCGGCCGCCGCCGGTGACCAGACCCTTGACCTGCGAGGTATCGACGATAACACCGGTATCAAGGAGCTCCCCCTTGCGGTTGATCACCGTCAGCCCGTCTGAGGAGAGGATCCGGCTCAACTCGCCGGAGCGTTTTAGAACACCGAGCTTGCTGCCGCGCACGTGTTCCACCAGCGCCCGGCTCAAAGAGCTGAGACCGCCGACCGACCCCTTACGCAAGGCACCAAGGTCGGTCCCGTCATCGGCAACCAGCACCACCGTGCCGTGCCGTGACTTCGACAAGGCATAGATAGATCCAACCAGGGAATCGACCGAGCGTTTGTCCAGCTTTCCGGCAAAAAATTCACGGAAGATATCAGGATCGTAGACCCCCCAGGCCCCCTTACGCCAGACCATGAGTCGTCCGCCATCAAGGACGACCTCAACCTCCGAGACTTCGTTGACAAAGATCGCAAAAGCCGCCTCTCCGGCCTTGCCGAGCAGGGCTTGTGTATCGTTCCATGCCATCTGTTCGACTGACTTGCGCGGACGCGGTGAGCCGGTTTGAATGGTTCCCTTAACATTCATCTGGATGTCGCAGACAAAGAGTGCTCGCAGGCCGTCGACAAAACGGTAGGTCAGCGGATTACGGAAAAAATCGGCATTGATGCGTTGACGTTCTTTACCCAGATCGAACCAGTTGTAGTGAGAGGTCTTGATCGAATCGATAAAATCGTCGAGCTGAGAACGATAGACCAGAAATCCGGTCGTCGCCGGCGTCCCCTCATAGCGTTGATAGGAAAGGTTTTTTAGCAGTTGGATCAGGCTCTGCACCGGCCAGAAAACCCCCTTGCGGTCACCACGCAGATAGCGGGCCACGGCGATGTCCGTGAGGGAGGTCAGCAAGGCGGTGCGAAAGTGTGCAGCGTAGCCCTTCGCAGAAAAACCGCCGTAAAGCCCTGCGAAAGCAGCAAGCAGCTCCTGGACAAAACTGATCTCGGTGACGGTGAAGGCCAGTTGGTCTCGGCTGGCCTTGAACAGAAAGGGGGCATCGTCGAACTGCAACCGGACCAGAATCTCGCGGCTATCTTCCGCTTCGGGGGCATCGTCCCCCTTCTTGACTTCGACCAGAGAAACAACGGCCCCGCCGAGGAAGGAGCTGATACTATTTTCGATGGCATGAAAGGCTGTTTTCGGCATGGACTTATGATGCCTTAATGTTGATAGCAGTTCAAGTAACTTCAACGCTTATCGAGAAGGAGCGATTGAGAAATGAGCGCTTTCCGATAAAGTTGTGGTAGTAGTGCAAAAACATTCTTAAGTAACGACAGGAGATTCGCCATGTCTAGCAAAGGAACGATTGGAATTCTCACCGGCGGTGGTGACGTGCCCGGCCTCAACCCTGCAATCCGGGCGATCACCATCCGCGCCCTGCGCGAAGGCTACCGGGTGCTGGGCATCCGCCGTGGCTGGGCGGGACTGGTGGAACTGGTGCCCGACCTGCAAGCCGACAACAGCAACAACGTGCACGATCTGACTCAGGATGTCGTCAACCGCGCCGGACGGACCGGCGGTACGTTTCTGCATACCTCTCGCACCCGGCCGAGCCACCTGCCTAAAGCCAATCTGCCCAGGCACCTGAGCGAGAAGTACACCGATGAAATCAACGACGTCACCCCTGAAGTGCTTAAGAACATTGATTTTCTCGGCCTCGATTTTCTGATTCCCATTGGTGGCGACGACACCCTGAGCTACGCCCAGCGCCTGCACGAAGAAGGGGTCAAGGTGGTTGCTATCCCCAAAACCATGGACAATGACGTGCCCGGCACCGACTATTGCATCGGGTTTTCAACCTGCGTCACCCGAACCATCGAGCTAACCCACCGCTTACGCACTTCGGCCGGTAGCCACGAGCGTTACCTGGTGATCGAGGTATTCGGTCGCTATGCGGGCTTCAGTGCCCTGCTACCGACCATGGCCGGAGCGGCGGACCGCTGTATCATTCCCGAGCACGAGTTCGACATTGAACAACTGGCGAGACTGCTGACCGATGACCGCAACCGTCATCAGAGCAAATATTCAGTGCTGCTCATCTCGGAGGGCGCTCGAATGCGTCACCAGCAGGAAATGAGTTTTGAAGGGGTAGAGATCGATCAATACGGTCACCGCAAGCTGGGTGGGATTGGCGACCTGGTCTCGGCCCAACTCAAGGAGCTTTCGCCCCGCTTCAATCAGGACCGGCGGATCAACGTGCTCAACCAGCGCCTCGGTTATCTGGTGCGCAGCGGCGACCCCGACGCGCTGGACTCCATCGTGCCGATGGCCTTCGGCAACATGGCTCTCGACCTGGTTCTGGCTGGCACATCGGGTCGTCTTGTGAGTATCCACAACGGGAGCTACGATACCGTGCCGATCAGCGTCGTCACTGGCAAGAAAAAGGTGGTCAACGTGGAGAAGTATTACAACACCGAGCGTTTAAGCCCGAGATACGACTCGTTCCAGCATCAGCCGCTGTTCATCATGACCAGCGATGAATAAAGATATGACGGTATCAGGGTAGAGTAAGGAACAGCGGTTACCTGCCCGCCCCTCCTTACTCTGCCCGACTCGAAGACTCGCCAGCTTCGTCACCCTACTCCAGCAGGAAATCCTGCAAGTTGGTTTTGCCATAGCTCACGCCCGGGTTAACATCCTTGATCTGCTTGGCCAGCATGGCCATGATCGTTTTCACGCCCGGGGTTTTTTCAGGATCTGTGAGTGGCAGCAGCCTGACCGTCAGACTGGTTTGTTTCTGTGTCAGCTCGACGAAAAAACTTTGGTTATTGCCGTTTTCAACGGCCAGAGATTCAACAAGCGCTTTGTTCTGCCCTGCATTGAGGTATTTGTCGGTCACTTTCAGCACACCACCGTCAACCCTGATAGTGAACAAAGCAACGCTATCAAAAGCCACACTTGCTGAAATGAGATTCTCCAAAACGACATGAGGCATCTTGTCCCTCCATTTTTTTGGGTTAAAGAGCATACTTTTGCTGTTTTGCAGTAGCTTCCCTTTGTCCGATCACAGCCATCGGCAACACCAGTTTATGTGCCTTCGGATTTATAAATTTTGCCGCCTTGCCTGCCTGCCCCCGGTGATTCACGCTTTACTCAGTTCGGTGATGGAGTGTCACGCGCAGGATTTCCGCCGGGGCCCAGAGGCGCATGCGCGGCCCCCAGGTTCCAAACATAAAGTTAAGTATAGGTTGACGTAGAGGCTAAAGTATAGATGAGAGTAAGGTGTTGTGTACCACGATTCCCACGCAACCAGTTTTTCAAGGTATACTTTGAAACCTGAATAGAGAATGATGCGTGCATGAATCTCTAGATGATCACAGCCAACCGCAACCCATTAAAGGAGTCACAAATGAAAACGATCCTGCCTGTTCTCTGCCTTGCCCTGCTGGTTTTTTCTGTCGCAACGGCCAGTGCCAGCGACGACACCGGCCAGTCGGTTTACACCAAGAATTGTTCCGCCTGCCACGATTCCGGCGTGATGGGTGCGCCGAAAGTCGGCGACAAAGCCGTCTGGGCCCCTCTGGCCGCCGAAGGGGTGGATGTATTGACTCATAACGCTATCCAAGGCGAAGGCAAGATGCCGCCGAAGGGTGGCAACATGAAGCTGAGCGACGATGAAGTGAAGGCGGCGGTGAAGTATATGGTAGATAAGAGCAAGTAGGCTTTTTACTTTAAAGCAACTGCTTAAGCTCGATGGCAAACCGCTCGATTTCCTCGATCGTATTGTAATAATGCAGCGAAGCACGCAGCAGCGCCGGGTGTCGGCTCTGCTGCGAGCTGATCGGGTTCGCCGAGAAAGGGACTGTCGAGGTGTTGATGTGTCGGAGCGCGAGTTGATGCTGCAGTTGGTCGGCAGGAAGTTGCGCAGCATAAAAAGTAACAATGCCGCACAAATCGGGGCCCTGGTCGGCCACGGTAATCCCGTCGATGCCGCTCAGCTTTTGTCGAAGGTTGTCGGCAATAAGCCTGATTCGTTCGCCGATTGCTTCGAGTCCCCAGCCGAGGGCATAGTCGATGGCAACGCCGAGGGCGAGTTGACCGGCGTAACTGCGTTCCCAGGATTCGAAGCGTTTGGCATCCATCCGCAGCTGATAACGCTCCACGGAGAGCAACTCCGCAGCGTGATGGTTGAGCTGGTGCGGTTCGAGTTGCTCAAGCAACGTTTTACGTACGTAAAGCAGGCCGGTGCCGCGCGGACCGCGCAGGAACTTGCGACCGGTGCCACAGAGCAAGTCGCAACCAACTTCTTCGACATCAAGCGGCCGTTGCCCAAGGAGCTGGCAGGCATCCAACAGATAAGGGATCTTGGCAGACTTCGCCACTTTACCGACGGCCGCGGCCGGATGTACCAGCCCTCCGCCCGATGGGATTTGGGTCAGGCAGATCAGTTTGACGCGAGCGTCGACCAGATTTTCCAGGGCTCTGATGTCGATTTGCCCCGATGCGTCGTCTGGCACCCAGACAATCTCGACACCCTGTCGCTTTGCCTGATGCAGCATGGCGACCAGATTACTGCCATACTCAGCGCTACCGGCCAGAACCCGGTCTCCGGGTTGAAAGTTAAAAGCATAGAATGCCGAATTCCACCCCCGGGTGGCGCTGTCGGTGAAGGCGATTTCATCAGCAGAACAGTTTAGCAGCCGCGCGCTGGCGGCATAGAAGTTATCGAGTTCGGCGGAGCGCCTCGCCATGACTTCGTAGCCTCCGTACACCTCCTCGTCGTACAGGTAGCCATAGAGGGCGTCAGCAACCGGAACCGGTGGCAATGAGGCACCGGCGTTGTTGAAATGGATTTGCTGCTCGCAACCGCGAGTCTCGCGACGAGCCCGGGGCAAGTCGAAATCCGGCCTGATCACGAGAGTCTCTCCCAGATCGTCAACTGCGAGACCGTGTGCTGGAACTTGCGGGCCGTCTCGCGAATCACAAACTCTACATCGCGCGGTTCTTCGAGCATACGAAAGTGGGGAGCGAGTTGCTGTTGCAATCCTTCCAGCGTCGAGAAAGGTTCACCTGAGCGGCGCGTGCCACCGACCCAGTTCTCTTTTTTGGTAAACTCCTCCAGCCAGGTGTAGGGGGATGCGATGACCAGCAGGCCGCCTGGATTAATCCGTTGGTGAATTGTCGCCAGAAAGCGCACCGGGTCATATAACCTGTCGAGCAGGTTGGCCGCCAGCACCAGGTCGTAACCTGTGAGCTGAGGCTTGAGGTTATGGGCATCTCCCTGGGTGAACTCGATCTTCGCGCTTGACTCAGCCAATCCGAAATCGCTCAGATGCTTCTCATGGAAGGAAACAATCTCGCCCTCTTCCGGAAGCTGGTAATGAATGACGCCCTTCTCCTGCAACTGGCAGGCGATGCGGATGAAACGCGCGGAGAAATCGACTGCCGAGACAAAGGCAAAATGTTTCGCGAGCTCGAAGCTGGCGCGACCGACTGCGCAACCAAGATCGAGGGCACGTTTCTTTGGCCGCTTCCCCATGCTCTTCATACAGCTTTGCACCAACTGGACCGGGAATTTTTCGACCCCGAATTTTTCCGGGCCGAAGTGAGCATTGCAATACTGAGCAACGGCAGCGTCGGTCTCGTACATGGCTTCCGCTGCTTCGAGTTCCTGTTCGGCGGCAACATAGCGAAAGCCGGCATGCTGGAAAAAATGGCGGCGGAAAGCGTAACGCGCATCCCGGGTCGCCTCGTTGCCGGTGGAAATCCACGAGCCACCCTTGATCAGGTTATGCTGGGTGTCGAAGGTCGGGGTGGAGAAATCATCGTACCAGGGGTGGACTTCGAAACCGGTAAAGCCGGTAATCGGCGTTTCGGTCCACTGCCAGACATTGCCGATCAGATCAAAGAACTCGCCAAAGGGGAAGCGGGTCACCGGGCAGGAGGAGGCCCAGTACTCGAGGTTGATGTTTCCCGGCGCCTTCTGCCAATAAGGCTGGTCGGCGATCTCGTGCAGATCGCGTAGCCTGAACCACTCGTCTTCGGTCGGCAGGCGGATCGGCAAGCCGGTCTCCTTGGCCTTCCAGTTGCAAAAAGCCTTGGCTTCGAGGTAGTTGATTTCCACCGGCCAGTCCCAAGGCATGGCAATCTCCCGGGTCATGGTGCGCAAGCGGTAGTCAGCGCCGTCCTTGATCCAGAACAACGGCTGTTCGGTATTGCTGAAACAGACCCAACGCCACCCTTCCTCGGTCCAGTATTTTTCGTGCTGATAACCACCGGTCGCTACAAATTCCAGGAACTCCTGATTCGAAACCAGGTACTTGCTGGCCTGGAAATTCTCAACGTTGAAGAGGTGCGTACCGAACTCATTGTCCCAACCGTAAAGCGGATGGTCCTTGCTCTTGCCGAGAGCAACCTTGCCGCCGGCAACCGGTAGCAGCGCATTGAGCGGAGCCTCGCCAGCTTCGGTGCAGATCTCCCAGAGTCCTGTTTGACGCACCCTGTCGAGGGGCATGCGACGAATAATGACCGAAGACGTCTCCAGGTGGATGCGTGAGTGCTCGATTCCCATCATGATCGCCCAGAACGGGTTCTCCCAATTGATTGGCAGCGTCAGTGGCAATGTCTCGATCACTTTATCAATCAGCGCCCGTACTTGGTCTCGGTATGCCTTGACCTCAGCGACCGTCGGCCAGTCGTAGTGCTTGTCATTCAGATCGTCCCAAGACATCTCATCGACGCCTATGGCAAACATCGACTCAAAGCGTGCATTAATTCGCTCATTGATGATTTTGGCGACGATCAGTTTGTTGATGTAAAAAGTGGCGGTATGCCCGAGGTAAAAGATAGGCGGATGGCGTAGTGGCTCGGCGCGCTGAAGATAGGCCGCATCATCGGCTAGAGAATCGTAAAGCTGCTCATCGAGGCTGTATGATTTGTGAAAATACTCACGTATCTCGGTACGTTTCTCATCGGGTGATCCGTCGTTCAAGATGATCGTGCGAGTATTGCGTAGATCCATGCAGCCCCCTCATGTTTACTCATTTTTTAAAAAGTATAACAAGCTGTGGTGAGTCTGTGCGTAGAATTTATCTTTTATTCATCTCTTCCAGGCGGGGGAGTATGGTGTCGGATCAAACGATGCCGCAAGCGGCTGGGAATAGAACCCTAAGTGATTTAATTGACGTAACCGCTGCCAATGGCGGCAAAAGGAAGATTCAGCTCCAGTTCTGGAACCTGCTTGCCAACCCAGGCAATGAAGGTGTTGCTGTTGGGGCCGGGAAAGGCGCTGTAGGACGTTTTCCACGGATAGGCGTTTGCGGCCTTGTCGACATCATCAATCAGCTTATCGACCCCGGTTCCCATATGCTCTTTGAGAATCCGGGGCTTCTCACCAAACCAGTACCGATCCGGAATATCCTTGGCAATCCTCAATACCGGATCACCGCGATTTCCGCGCCAACCGACAACATCATAAACAGTGTAAGAGGTTTCACCCGTCCGTTTGGCAGCGATCCAGGTGTGGATGGCAAACCAGCCACGCCAGCCCCAGGCTCGGGCACCATAGACGTGCAGGACCGCTTCTTTGGTGACGGCAGGATTGGGGGCTATGCCCGCAGATTCGCGGCTCGCGGTGCGCCAGTCTTTATTGGAAGAGCAGTTTACCAAAAGAACCCCCAGAAGGACGACAGCTATCAGAAGCCTGATGATTTTCATAAATATGCGTCTCGATCGTTGACCAGCATGAGAACAGATGAGCACGTCATTATAGCTCAAGGGAGAAGTAAGATCAAAACGCAGTGATTATCTGGTGGACGGGTTGGTCAATCACGGGGTCGCTCCAGGGCCACGCAATGTTTTTTATGACATCGTTGGCACCAACCGAGCAAAAGCGAATCGCTATTATTGACCCGTCATATAAGACATTTATACCAATAGTGACGATTCCTGATGACGGTTTTATTCTTCAGGAACCGGCCACCTCCAATTTTTATTCTATATTTTCAGTAGGTTACATCCTCCATGTCTGTTTTGATTCCTTGGCATGCTCTTTGTAGTTATCCTCGTAGAGGACCTGCGTTGTTATGTCCTCTTAAAAGTGACGATTATCACGGGGCCATTAGAGAGCAAAAACAATTTTCGGAATGACGATAAAAAGTTGAAACTGGCCTACAACAGACAGAGAGGTGTACAGATGGAAAAATTACATTTAATCCAGATAGTCATTTTGCTCCTGACAATGGTGACGCTTTCAGGTTGTTTCATGGTACCGGCAGGGTTCCATGGTGGTGGGCATGGCAATGGTCATCAGAAAGATAATCACAATCACAGCAATCATGATTAAGGTCATAGAAGTGAAATCATTACAATTTTGAAATCAATGCACATTTTGCCGCTCTTCTGAGAAGAGCTATTACGAAGAAAAGGAAAGATTATGAAATCACTAATTTCGCTGTTAATCGTTCTCCTCGCAGTCAGTTTGACTTTGACGATCACTGCCTGCGAGAAAAAAGGACCCGCTGAAAAGGCAGGAGAAAAGATTGATCAGGCCGTGGAGAAAACTTCGGAAACGCTTCATGATGCCGGGGAAAAAGTCAAAGAGAGTGTGAAGGAATAACCCCCAGAGGAGTCTGCATCATGTATGTGCAATTGCAACCTGTCTTTTCAATTTTGGCCGGAATCTTGATCCTGGCGATCCCCAAGGCGCTGAGATATATCGTAGCCGGCTACCTTATTCTGACTGGAGTCTACGCTCTTATCCGCTAAAGTCTCATCTCTCGGCCCGGCCAGAGGGTCGACTGGGAATTGGGGACTGGATTTGTTACAGGAAATCAAGATAAGTATCGACACCTTTAAGAAACAAGTCGTACTGGGTTTCCATCCCATCCTTGATAACGCTTGCCGGGAAGCCTTTGACCAGATTGCAGCGCAGCCCGATCCAGCCAATGGCATCGAGTGCGCCCAGACTAACCAGGTAGCCTTTTTCGTGGTAACGGTAAGTTTGCGGTTTTTCCCCACCGCGAAGCCGAACAATATTGCGAGCGACTAACTTGCCTTTTCTGACCGCTGCCTGAGCGGTCAGGGAATTCAGACCCGAAGAATCAAAGCTGGAGCAATCCCCGGCTGATAAAATATTTTCCAGCATTCTCCCTTCACTCATGACCTGTCCGTGGGCATTGGTTTCCAGTGCGAAGGGGGCAGCAGACACCCCGGGAAACAATAAAGTCTGCTGGGAAGGCAAGGATAACTTATGCTTTGTCGCCAGTTCAGTTAATTGAATCTCTGTATCAGTTTGACCGAGGTAGTTTGTGCCGGGAAGGTAGTCTATCCCAGCCCGCCGCAGTTTCTTTGCAATGTACTTGTGGGCTCCTTCGGGAAGGCTTGGCACCAGGCGCTGGTTCTGATCGATCAACCGCAGCTTGTAAGGGACCCGTTTTATTCGCAACTGTTCGTGCAGTTCGAACAACATCTGGACCCCGGTGGCCCCACCGCCGACCAGCGAAAGCTGCAGCGGCTCTACCGACCCGGTTTCCAGTAAATTTTCCAGCAGTGCTTTTCCCTGGCCACGGCGCAGCTCTTTTTGGCCGAAACTTCCCGATCCAGCGTGAAGCTGTATCGGCGAAGCACCGGTTGCGACAACCAACCAGTCGAACGGCAGCTCTGCCTGAGGCAATGGAAGTTTCTGCTGCAGCTGCCAGCGAGCAAGATCCTGCTCAGAAAAATCAAGCCGGTGCTGATGAAATGTGAAATGAAATTTTTTCGCCAATTCTGCATAGCTGACGGTGAACTTTTCCAGCGGATGCTGGAAAGTTTTGTGCAGGTTGGTTATTTTACAGTGGTCCGTATCTGCATCAAGCAGATGAAGCTCCAGGCTCTTGTCCATTTTGCTCAATTCAATCAGACAAGCCAGCCCTGCGTAACCGCCTCCCAAAACAACAACTCTATGCATCTGCGTCTCCTTGTGCCTTTCCACGTAAGCCGCCGAGCAGAACCCGGTTCCCTTTATTTATATCGAAAACCGTAACCATGGCACCTGCTGCCTCTAATATCCGGGCAGCGGTCAAGCCCGCCATTTCTGAACCAACAACTGCTACTTTCATAACCCACCTCGCGATTCACCGGATTTTCTCTTCGCTCATAAACTTATCTCGTTTTTTTTCTTACCAGCGTTAGTAGCGCTAACAGCAGGCAACCCGCTGAGAGATAATCAGCCCATTCCAGTTGCAGCTGCTGAAAGTAGAAAGCCAGCGCCAGAAAAAATATCAACCAGCCGAGCCGGCGCAAATATTTGTCAAGCCGTTCCAGCAGGTACTTCCGATCGGCTGTTGACATGCGTACCACCAACTCGCCCTGCTCGGCCAGTTCGATCACTTTCCGCGTCTTGGTCAGCGTGATCGGCAATTGAAGCAACTCATACTTGAGCTTATCCAGTGGCAAACGATCTTCGCCGAGGGCACGCGGCAGATTCTCTTTTAGGATCGGCAGGATATCTTTGATGCCATTGAAATTTTCTATGTACTGGGTACCCAAGCCTTCAACCAAGGAACTGACCCGCATCACGTAGATCACATCCTGAGGCAGCTTGAATGGCTGATCGTGCAGCACATCGAGAATTCCAAAAGCCAGTTCCTGCATGCTGGACGCATCGAGTTGATCACTGTCAAAAACATCGAACAGACGCTCGGCGACGCTGTTCAGTGCTCCGAAATCTGACTCCTCGGTAAAGACCCCCATTTTCCGGGTCGCGCTGATCAGAAGCTCGAAATCCCTTTCGTAAGCGGCTTTGACGGCGTAGATCATGGCCTGACGCATCTGTTGAGGAATCCGGCTGACCATGCCGAAATCAAGCAGGATCAATTCACCTTCCGGGCTAACCAGAAGGTTGCCAGGATGTGGATCGGCGTGAAAGTAACCTTTGACCAACATCTGCTCGGTATAAAAAAGCACCAGCCGCTGCATTAACTCACTAAATGAGACATCGAGCCTGGAGACCGCTTCAACATCATCGAAACGCACCCCTTCTTCAAAGCTCATCACCAGTGCGGTATCAGAACAATACTGCCTGTAAGGTTGCGGAAAACGGATCCCTGATTCGGCATAGACCTGGCTGAAGTGTTCCAGGTTGGCCAACTCCTGAAGCATACTCACTTCCTGCAGAATCACCCGGCTGAACGCCTGCAGAACCGACTCAATGGAATGCCGGGTCTGATCAGTGAAAAGCGGTCGCAAGAGTCTCAAAAAGAGTTTGAGCAAAAGAATGTCTATACGAACCTTGAACTGGATGTTTTCGCGCAGCAGTTTGACGGCAACGATTTGTCCGGTTTGTTTCAGCTGTGCTTTGTGGACTTGGCCAATGGAGGCGCTGGCGATCGGTTGTTCATCGAACCAGGCGAAGACCTCTGGATCGGGGAAGGCACGGCGGAAAGCACGCTGGCGATTCTTATCACTCATCGCCGGCATCTTGTCGTGCAACTGACGTAAGGCCTGCAGGTAATTCTGATCGAAAAAATCGGCGCGGGTCGCCAGCACCTGGGCCAGCTTGAGAAAACTGGCGCCGAGAGAACGGATATTTTCGACCAGCTTGTCAGGGCCCAAAGGTTTCCAGAACAACCAGCGGCTCCGTCTACGGAACAGAAGGAAAACCGTCACCAGGAAGCTGAAAACCGCATAACTGCGTTGCGGCCGACAGTAATATATGGAGATGAAGAGACGACGGAGCAAACTACTTGTCCCGTTCCTGTCTCAGCTTTTCCAGATCGTCTTTGGTCGCCAGCTTTAGCTCAACGATCACTTCTTTGAGGATATTTTTGAACCTCTCCCTGAACTGATCCTTTTCCTCTTCACCCCGCTGGGCCATCTCGTCTATAAAAGTCCGCGCTTTCTCTTCACTCTTTTCCTGACAGGCTTTGATCTCATCATTGTTGGTTTCGATCTTTTCCTTCACTGTCAGTGCGCCACCAAGAAGAGCATAAACGAGTTGTTCGAATTTCTTATCCATTTGTATTCTCCATAATTAACTTGAAATTTGACTTGATTTTTGTTGTTTTATATATATTATCCAGATAATTAAAAATTTGTCTAGGACAATTTATGACGATCCAGCAATTAAGCAATGAAATCGGTATAGGCATCGATACACTACGAATCTGGGAGCGCCGATATGGTTTCCCGATTCCCACCCGTAGCGCGCGCGGTCACCGCAGTTATTCCGATGACCAAATTCACGAATTGCGGATTGTTAAAAAACTTCAGAGCCTTGGCCACCGGCCAGGGAAGATCTTTGCCTTGAGTTCAGATGAACGGCAAAAACTGCTGACCGCCACGACAGAACAGGAACTGACGCCCAACACGGCTCTGCAACCATTGACAAAAGAACTCTCACCCGTTCAGATCAACGCTGAGCTTCGCGAGCAACTACAGAGGCTCGGACTGGTCAGCTTTATTCATCAATATGCCCTGCCCTTGCTACAAACGCTCGATCAGGGTTGGACCGAAGGCAGCATCAGCATCGCCCGCGAACACCTGATTACCGATCGTCTGGAAGAGCTGTTGCGTGAACAACTGGTTACGGAACAACCAACAAAAAGTCAAAAGAAGCTGTTGTTCCTCACCCTGAGTGGCGAAAGGCATAAACTGGGGCTGCTGTTGGCAGCGGCACTCTTCCATGCCGAGGGGATCAACTGCATTCTCCTCAACCAGGAATTACCGCTCTCGGAAGTTCAGAAACTGACCAGCGAGCTACAGGTCGATGGAGTTGCACTCTCCTTCAGTTGCCACTATCCAGCACGACAGGCTAAAATCGATCTGGCGAGCTTGAGGAATCAACTCGACCCACAGGTCAAGCTGATCGCCGGTGGTCAGGCGGTCCAGGGCGGGGTAACGATGCAGAACCTCACAATCTGCACTGCTTTGAAGCAGATCCCGGGGATCTGCAGTAAACTGTTCACTTGACACTGGAATTCAAAGCAGAAAAGAAGAAATGGCAGCTAGCGACAATTTGCAGAGAGTGAGTTTAATTCAGCAGAATGTTCCCCAACTCAGATTCCGGCTCTGCAATCAAGATCAGGTCAAAGAGGCCTTCGCCAGCGTCTGCGCCGGGATAGTGCTGGGTGACGAGAGGTGCAAATCCTTTTGCTGTAACCCTGATGTGAATATGCGGTCGACGACTGCCGTAGTCGGTCGCAGCATGACTGACAAAATAATAAGTACCGTTCTCGGCGCTCAAGAGAGTTGCCCTCCAGGCATCGCCATAACGGCCATCCGGCCCGGTCATCCAAAGTTCAATCCTGGCAGCGGCAATAGGACTGCAATCGTGTGCGGCTTTAACAGTGCCTACGAGCAGATAGCCGGTGCCAACACTGTGTCGATAAGGAGCATTGGGGCGATAGAAAGGCCCCATTTCATCTTCCACAGTTGGTTCACATTGGTATGGTGCTTCTGCAGCAGCCACAATAATGGTTGACCATGCAGTCATGATTGCCAGTACAAAAAGAACAGGCATTAAGAATCGCAGAGTGTTTTCTCTTTTCATTCTTGAAGTATATCAATAAATCGAGTTTAAAATACTTGGCTGGCTGTCGAACTATCAAATAATGTGAAACTTAAAAGGGACCCTCCATTATCACGACAAGTCAGACAAGTTACCAACGACCCCCCTTTGAATTCAACTTGCAGACTTGCAAGCCTGTCCCATTATCCTTTATCCTTAGGTTTAGCATAGGTATTGTACCCCGATTCCACTCGATTTTCCGCATGCTTGATCTTTCATTAGCGTCTGATAAAAGTAAAGAACGATGATTCTTGTAAAGAAGCGGTACACATCATGGCAGACTCGATCCGCAACAAAGTAAGGTCCTGTCATCGATATTCAGGCAAACGGTCGCCCCATAAACAAGGCGTATCGGGGAAACAACCATGACTGACGCACCGGAAACAATAAGTAATGATTTGCCGAACGGGCTTGTCGAGGAAACGGGCAATGATTCGTTTCTCCGGTTTCCAGTGCGGACGAAGGACGACATCACCACCCTCTCCCACTACTACCGGGGGGAAATGGCGCGCATGATGAGCTGGCGAGATCGGCTCGACCGCACGACCAACTGGGCGATTGGCGCCGTGGCCGCCATGCTCTCCATTTC
The DNA here is from genome assembly GCA_024636155.1 of Deltaproteobacteria bacterium. GTDB lineage: Bacteria > Desulfobacterota > Desulfuromonadia > Desulfuromonadales > BM103 > M0040. Next base: position 852 of record JAGXHM010000108.1, on the reverse strand, counting down.
CCTGGCCTCGGCCAGTGCCCACCACGTCGTTCTTATCTTCTCAATGGTCATGGTCTTCCTTCTCTTGCAGATCGAATCGCGACGATATCGCTTCTTCCACCTGTTTCGGACCCGCGTACGCCTGTTGGAACGAAACTACTACAGCCATTTTTTCGACCCCGAGAAGTCTGCCGAGACCCTCGACTGGTCCACTGAACTTTCGGAAACGTTGCGGAACCCAAGGTTCACTATCGGTCGACGCCAGGCCATGGCGCGCCGTCTGGCAAGGAACTACTGCTGGATTTTCCTGATTCTGCTGGCGGCGTGGTTTCTGAAGATCACCACCGCGGTGCTGCAACCCCGCACAGGCGAAACGGAGTTCATCCACTCGCTCGATGAGTTCCTGCACAACACAGCGATCGGCCACATCCCGGGTGAGATCGTTCTTGCGAGCGTGTTGATCTTCTATGGCTGGCTCTTCTACGTCATGATCCGGCACCGGACAAACGAAGGAGAGTTGACCTTCGGCGAGGTGCATGTCTGATCGGGGGAGAATAAAATACTGTGTTTAATTTATGATATCAAGAGGTTGTGTTGGTCCGACCCCAATAACAACCAATAATCCCAATAATCGACCCCAATAATTCCAATAATCATGACCTGTCTGCTTTGCTTGCCTGGACGTCAAGACGCGCCGTGCACCATTCCGGTCAGTGTGTCGACCGCCTTCTTGATGTCAGCGATATCGCGGGCGATCTGCTGGGTGGCATGGAACTGCTTGCCCGAGATGCCGGAGGTCTTCTGGCTGTTCGCACTCACTTCTGCGATCCCCGACTGGATCTGCCCGAGGATCTCGGTGATTTTGTCCACCGA
>JAGXHM010000107.1 GCA_024636155.1 Deltaproteobacteria bacterium | reverse complement strand
TGTCGGACAATCAATGAACTAGCTGCAAATTCGCCTGATTGGACCATATCTCAGCTCCTTTTCGACCAATAGCTACGGCTATTACTCTCAAATGAGCTAAAATCTGGTCACAAACATCCAAATTTTCGCTTCAGCCCTGATTGTCCGACAGACTGCTAGAGAATAGGGTCAGGCCTGAAAGACTGAAAGTTGAATTCGGGGGACATCTGGAGTTGGGGTCACTCAATATTAAGTCCCCAATTATCTAAAGAAACGATTTGACCACGAGACACGTTTACTTATTGTAAACTTTGTGACGCTGTGATAATGTTTACTAAACGTAAACATGGAGACTGTTCAATGCGTGTTTTTTCAATAAGGCCGTTCAGGGAGGCCGCGATAAGATATCCGAATGATCGGGATGCGATCATGGATGTCTTTAAGGTCTTGGATAAGGGCCACTATGAAACCCCGGAGAAACTGAAGGCCGCATTCCCAAGCTTGGATAATTTCAAATATAAAGACAAGTGGTATGTCATCGATATCGGTGGCAATAGCTTAAGATTGCTGGCCATGATTATCTTCGAAAACGAAACGGTTTTAGTAAGACACATTGTCAACCATGCTGAATATAACAAGCTTTGCGCAAAAGGCAGGAAAGGAGCGTTGTAATGAATACTGCAGTAGCGAATCATTTTACCGACTCTTTTTTAACATTCTTTGATCAGTCTCGCAGGATATTCGAGATTAAGGACGAAAAAGATTATAAGTTTGCCATAGAACTGGTTGAGCACTTAATGGAAAATGCAGAGGATCGCAAGGGCGAGCCACTTCTTTACCTGATTGATATGGTTGCCGATTCGATTGAGAAGTACGAAAAAAGCTTTGAAAACATGCAGGAGTTTATTCGAGAGATTGACGCTCTTGACCCAGCTGTTTCAACCCTGAGAGTCATTATAGCTCAGCACAAGTTTACCTATGCGGATCTACAGGAAGAAATAGGGTCGAAGTCGCTTGTTTCCCAGATCCTGAATGGGACCAAGAATCTGACTAAAGCCCATATTGCAAAACTATCGGCGCGTTTCCATATCAGCCCTGAGTTGTTCTTTTGAGTGGTGTGAATGGGAACTGGGGACAGTATACTTAACGAACAAACTGGAAAACGGGGCGTTCATAAAATTATAAGTACCCACAAGTTTGAGCTCTGGTGACACTAAGGGACGGGGAAGCACACACATGGATCTTGTTCAATTCATCACCCTGCTGCTCGTTGTCACCCCCTTGGTGGTAGTCGCGGTTCTGGTGCGCAAGCGTCAGCGTCGTCGGCAGGCACTGGCCCAACCCTTTCCCGCCGAGTGGCAGACGATCATTCAGCAAAATCTTCCTCCTTACAGTAAGTTGTCGCCCGATCTGCAACGGCAGCTCCAGGGCTACACACAGGAATTCCTCTACGATAAATCGTTCGAAGGCTGTGGTGGCCTGGATCTCACCAACGAGATCAAGGTGACCATAGCCGCCCAGGCCAGCTTGTTGTTGCTCAACCGCAAAGTGCGCACTTACCCGAAGCTCTTCTCGGTGCTCGTCTATCCCAGCACCTATATGGTGAAAAACGAGATGGAAGTGGATTCGGTCCGGCTGGGTGAGTCGTGGCGGACCGGGGCGGTGGTGTTGGCGTGGGATAGTGTGAAACAGGGCGCGGCAAATTTTGCTGACGGCCATAACTTGGTGATCCACGAGTTTGCACATCAGCTCGATCAGGAAGACGGTGCTGGTGACGGCGCACCGGTTCTTGCTGGGCATTCCAGTTATGCGGTGTGGGCGCAGGTGCTCTCAAAGGAGTATGAGCGGCTGTGTGCGCGGGTCGATAAGGGCAAGAATACAGTGATGGATGCTTACGGGGCCACTAACCCCGCCGAGTTTTTTGCGGTGGCTTCTGAGACTTTTTTCGAGAAGCCGGAGCAATTGCATTTGAAATATCCCGAGTTGTTCGATGAGTTGCGGAAGTTTTATCAAGTAGATCCGAGGGAGTGGTTAGATTGAGAATTGCGCGGGGACACTCAATATTGAGTGTCCCCGATTAAGCGAAAGCGTGATTGCATGCCTGTCCCTTTTGGCAGTTCTTGACTGTTGAAAGGCATAAGCGTAGGTTATAATCTAATCTTTTAAAACCCTGGAAGGGGATTTAGATGGTACGAGAGATTTACGCCAGATAAGAATAAACTGAATTTTAAACCGCTCTATCGGATACGCACCGATGGGCGGTTTATCTTTTTTGGGCGCGTTAAAGCAATAAGGCCACAACGTCCCCCGTCCCCATGCTCCTTATTGGCCACGATGAAAGTGTTTTTAACTGCAGATTTTGTGAAGGACTATTATGACAGTTAGTGAATACCTCAACATAATCGCCCTGATAACAGCAGGACTGGCACTGCTTTTCTCCCTCCGTTGGCTGCTCAGGAGGATTGAGAAAAAGCGTCACATTGACATCAAGGAGAAAGACTACCAGCACGCAGTGCCGACCCGCTCTCCGCAGAACAAACCGCTGAAAAAGGCACAGGAAAAGCGCACCAAGAGTGTTCGTTTCCGTTTTACCATCATTCGCCATATTGTCACGATGATCGTCGTGTTACTCGTCGCTTTGCCTGTCAGTCTCCATTTTCTCGACAGAATCCCCGCCACCATGTTTTCTCTACTTATCGCCTCTACCGGTGTGGTTGTCGGTATTGCCGCGCGTCCCTTCATCGAAAATCTGATTGCCGGTATTGTCATCACCTTTTCACGCCACCTGCGCATCGGCGATACGGTCGAAATTGACCATGTTTACGGTACCATCGAGGATATTACGCCGATCTATACCATCATCAAAACTTGGGACTGGCAACGTTACGTGATTCCCAACGCTGATATGCTTTCCAAGGAGTTTCTCAGTCTGACCCTGAGTGACAACTATCGCTGGAGTCATATCGAGTTCTGGGTCGCTCAGGATACTGATCTCGCTGAAGTCAAGGCCAATGCGCTAGAGGTTGCGAGCGGTTGCCCCCACTTTGCCTCTTATGAGGGCCCGAGTTTTTGGGTCATGGGTCTGGAAAAGGAAGGAATACGCTGCTGGCTGGCGGCCTGGGCTGATTCGCCTGGCGATGCCTGGATGCTGGCAAGCGAAATGCGAACCGGCGTGGCCGAAAAGCTTCGCTTGCTCAAGATACTCCCGCATCGCTACCAGGTCGATCTCGCTGGAGCGCTGCACGGGACAGATCAACCGGCAACCGCTCCGGCCGCAGACCCCGTTGATCCCGTTGATCCCGTTGATCCCGTTGATCCCGTTGATCCCGTTGATCCCGTTGGTCCCGTTGATCCCGTTGATCCCGTTGGTCCCGTTGGGGTCGGACCGAAAGCTAACTAACACCACTTCCCACCACAACCCAAGCAAACCACCAAAAACCTGATAAGATTCAACCCAGAAAAATGTTTAACATCATTCAAGGAGTTAACGATGAAAACCATAATGACACTTCTCTTTGCCGTAGTTTTGTCAAACAGTGTTTACGCCGCGGGCGCTAAAGTCGATTATCAGGTCGACAACCAGACTTACGAGGGATATTACATCAGCAACAATAAAGGGGCTCCTTTGGTCCTTCTGATCCACGACTGGGACGGGTTGACGGACTATGAAGTCAAGCGCGCAGAGATGCTCTCCGACCTCGGATACGCGGTTTTTGCCGCAGATCTCTTTGGCAAGGGCATCCGCCCGACCGAGGTGGTCGATAAGCGTCAGCATACCGGAGCCTTGTACAAGGATCGTGCGAAGTTGCGGGCATTGCTGCAGGGCGCTCTTGATGCGGCCAAAGAGCAGGGTGGGGATGTGACCAACGCAGTGTCAATGGGTTATTGCTTTGGCGGGGCCGCAGTCCTCGAACAGGCCCGGTCCGGTGCCAATCTGAAAGGTTTTGTCACTTTCCATGGTGGTTTGAGCACACCGCAGGGGCAGGACTACAGTCAGGCGAAGGGCAAAATACTGATCATGCACGGCAGTGCGGATAGCAACATCACCCTGCAAGACTTCGCTGACCTTGCGAGTGAACTTGAACAACAGGGCGTCGCACACGAGATGACCACCTACAGCGGTGCGCCGCATGCTTTCACTGTGTTCGGTTCAAAGAGTTATCGTGAAGACGCCGATGCTAAATCGTGGCGGCGTTTCGTGGAATTTTTGTCAGCAACCCTGAACTAAAAACTTGAGTCGGGGACACTCAAGATAGAGTGTCCCTTTTGAGTACCCGATTTTTACCCGAAAAGTGGGCCTTTAAGCCGAACTTATGGGCAAAAAGTGCGAATTATACCAGTATTCTCAAAGTGTTACGCTGGTCCAACCCCATTCCTCTATTGTGCCCCTGATTACTCGCTGTGATCGACCAGCTCCTCCTGAATATAACGTTTGACATACTTTTGGCTATCCGTGGTGGTTTTGATCAACCAGAAGGCGACGAGTACTCCGCACGCCAGAAAGAAGACACGCAACTCCGGCAGCGCCAGTGCCAGTAGCAGGGCGACTGGCGTGATGATAGCCAACCCCCATATGCACCGCCGGCGTAGTTTCTCGAGGAGAGCCTCAGCATCAGCAAGGTTGGTCAGGCCGACTTCTTTTAACGAGAGGCATAAGGATTCGTATTCTTTCTGTCGCTTGGACTGCACTCGTCCGAAAGGGTCGTTGAGATTCATGGGTTCATTTCTGTTGAAGGTTTGAACGGCTGACAGGGCTTTGTCCCCACCGGGAGTTGTCTCTGGGGTATTTCGAACCGCTTCTCTCGGCAGATTCCGGATCGAAAATCGATTTGACTTATTCTTAAGGCAGGCAGCACCTTGCAGTCAAGAAATACCCCATCCCAATTTCACCTTCCGTTGGTATCGTTTGCCCATGAAGGACTCGATGACACTCAGAAGAGAGTGTCCCTTTTGATAATTACAAGTGTCCCTGGAAAAATTTCCGAGACGTGCTGGATGGCGGCGGAGTATAAATTTTCATTAAACCTTTTCACCTTTCCACAAAGAGTGCAGTGCTCTTGGTCGGTCTCTGGTGCTATGCCACCGAATGGTACTCGCTCCCCGTCATATCCGACAGTAACGGATCATATGACGGATGCTGCTGACGATTATACCTCAACCCAAACTTTTTTCTGCAACATTCTCCTGTACTACCACCCCTTTGCAGCTGTCTCCGCCTGAAGTTGTTTCAGGCACGCCTCTTGCTGATACTTTATGTAAGCAATGAAGTATCGAGCGTTATTGTTGTATGGAAACATTTTCTTGATAAAGGAGACTCTATGAAGAGAATATTTATTGCAATGATTGTCATTCTGAGCTTGCTGGTGGCTGGTTCAGCGATGGCAATGGCCCGACGCGGCACCAGCGTTGATGTGGTGGTGAGCATTCCTCTTCTGCCGCCTGTCGTGGAGCTGCGGGATGACCCTTACTATTATCACAGTGGCTATTACTATCATTACAAGGACGCCAGGTGGTTTTACTCCAAGTCGCGGCGTGGTCCATGGTCCAACTTGCCACGGGACCACTACCCCAAAGAAACCAGGTACAAGGGGAAAAGTTGGAAGCATGGCAATGGTCGGGATTACGATGACCGGGGCCGCGATGACCGGGGCCGCGATGACTGGGGCCGCGATGACCGGGGCCGCGATGACCGGGGCCACGATGACCGGGGCCACGATGACCGGAGCCACGATGACCGGGATCGTTATGACCGGGACCGCGATGACCGGGATCGTTATGACCGGGATCGTTATGACCGGGATCGTTATGACCGACGCTGATCACTGAGTGGGTTATTAAACGGGGTCAACCTTTGACATCGGATAAATCAAATCAATCAATGTCCCAGGTCAAAGGTTGCCCCCTTCCTCTTTCATTCCATCTTGAATGGCCACAACCCCTGAATCCTTATCGGCGTTCATTACCCGCCTTCCATGAGCTTTTCGAGCAGCAACATCAAATTTTGACGCACGAATTCTTTTATCGCGTAGTCACTGGCGAGAATGGAAACCATGACGAAAGAGACCCCGATCTCCATGACTCCAGTCTGCGCTGAGCAGATGCGGGCCGAGCTCAAGGAGTTGCTTTATCTGAAGCGCTCTGGCATTGTGCGGTGCGTGACCGATGCCGTCGCCGAGGGTGATCGCTCGGAAAATGCGGAACATAGTTACGGCAAGAGCTGATTCCCAAAAACTTCAGCATAATATATATGATAAGAATCAATCTGTTACCGGTTTAACTTTGGAGGTTCTATGAGAAGCGAAGGTTTTGTAAAGGTTTTTATGCTGATTGTAATCGTTCTTTTGTTGGGCGTCGTGGGCTTCTTAACCAAAGATTATTTGCCTTTTGGCTTTATTGAGATTGCCGAGATCAATAAAAGTCCAAATAAATTTGAAGGACAAAAAGTCAAGGTTAAAGGAGAGGTCGTTGATCGGCTGAAGATTCCTTTTTTTGATTCAAAGAGCTATGTGATTGATGATGGTACGGGAAGAGTTACAGTTTTAACGAATATCGCGCTGCCAGAGATAGGTTCTTATGTTGCAATCATTGCGATTGGAAGCAATACGGCGATAATCGGCGGCGAGTCAATCGGTTTCCGATTGCAAGAGATCAAAGTCCTGCCAGAGACAGCGTTATTTACTTGGTAAATACGTTTACAATTGATAAGTCACTGGATAACATATTACGAAGGTGTTGAAAGACTCTTTACTTGTCGTAGATGTCCCCTGATAAAACGGTGAGGACGTCTCCAGATGCATCTGAAGATTTCAAGAATAGAAGGGGAGAGATTCAAATGAAAGGTCTTTTACTCCGATGGCTGATTCTTACTTTTGCCATTATGACGGCTGCTTATCTCTTCTCTGGAATTCATGTGAACGGTTTCGGTTCTGCTCTTTTTGCCGCCCTGGTTCTGGGAATTCTTAATGCGTTTTTCAGACCAATCCTGCTCATCCTCACTCTGCCGATTAATGTCTTGACCCTTGGCTTATTTACTTTTGTGATCAATGCTGTGCTGTTGATGATGACTTCGGGCCTCATCGGTGGTCTCGTGGTCGACGGATTCGGCTCTGCCCTGTTCGGTTCGCTGGTGATCAGCCTGGTCAGTTTGCTGCTCAGTTCCTTTGTCAGCGGCCGGGGACGGGTCGAATCGCTCGACATTGAACTGCGCCGCAGGCGTGGCGATCGCTGGGAATAGGGAATAAGGATTTGCACCAGAGACAACGGTCATCTACTATCTCTGTCAGATGAACATTTCTCTTTTATGACAGGAAAAGCGCCCCTCTGCTTTTAAGCCCTGATAATTCGTGTACAATTAGAGCTTACATATAAAGCATCATCATCGCGATGCGTTTGTATGGGTTTGTATGCGTTGGACAAGGGAGGTAAGGCATGATCAGGTCGGGTCAAATTCGAAAAACAGAGTCAGCCAGATGTCTTCTCATCGCTTTGGTTTGCTTAACCTTGCTGCCGTCGCTAGGCCATGCTTATGAACTGCTTATAGGCACTGGCGAAAGGGGTTCTTTCTCATATTACGCTGGCAAGGCCGTTTGCCGAAGTATCCACAAGCTCGACAAGGAGACGACCTGCCGTCCTGTGCCGTCAGTTAATTATACTGATAATCTGACCAATATCCAGAGTGGGTCACTCGACCTGGCCCTGGTTAACTCAAAGATGGTCTCTGATGCCTTTCACGGTGCGGGTTTGTTTGAGTATGTCACGCTCGACTATGGTCAGCTTCGGCTGCTTATGCCTTTGTATCGCACGCCAGTCTCTTTGCTGGTCCGTCGGGATGCACGTATTGACGAGCTTAAAGATTTGATCAACAAAAGTGTTAATGTTGGCAGCCTGTTCAGTTTACAGGAGATCGTCTTCAGCGAGATCATGACTGCTAAAGGGTGGAGTGAAGAAACTTTCAGCCTCTATCAGAATTTATCGTCAGTTCATGCTCAGGATTATATCGCCCTGCATAATGGTTCTGTGCAAGCGATGCTGCACATTGGCATGCATCCAGATCGTAAAGTTAAAAACAGTCTGGCGAACGGACAAACAGATCTTGTCGGTATTGCCGGACCGGTTGCTGGCCGGTTGATTGAGAGCGATACAGGTTTCTATCGGCAGTCGATACCTCAAAACAGCTATACAGGTTACGCTGAAAGCATTGATACCTTGTCATTGGAAACTCTGCTTATTGCTTCGGCAGACGCAGACAACGAAATGGTTGAGCTCGTACTTGAGGCCATTATTGCTGCCAAGCAACAGCTGCGTAATGCCCATCCGTCCTTTCTGAACGAACCTGTCAATGTTGAAACACTTAATGCCAGTTATCTTCACCCGCATCCGGAATCAATCATGTTTTTCCAGACAAATCAGAACCGTTTATAGCAAGAGGCAAAGGGGGCAGCCCCGGACATCAGACAGAAAATGGGTCATTCATTGAAAAAATGTCCGATGTCGAGGGCTGACCCTTTTGACTCACATTTTTTGCCGGGTTACGTCTGGCACATCACACACCGCTGCCACAAGAGAGAGTTTCTTCTCAAATTTCCCAGAGACCGCAAACGTTGGACGCACGTTCAAGGCGAAAAATTTCTACGGATGTGCGTGTTGAATTATGCAAGTATTATCAAAGCGTTACGCTGGTTCGTCTCCAATTCCATCATTTCCCACCATTTATTTCTACATTTCTTCGCATTTCCAACTCGCCGCGTAATATTTCTCGACTGATTTTTTTTAATCCCTGTTATATTTAAGCCGTGCAACGATAATCGACAATTTCTTACGGAAGGTGAACGTGATCCACATAACCAAGGAAATAGCCCAACAACTGGTGGAGTTCGTCTCAGGCGAGACCGGCTACAACATGATCGTCTGCGATAGTTCAGGCGTGATCATCGGCGACCGCTCGCGCGAACGCTTCGGCGTGAAACACGACGGTGCCGCACGGATCATGCACGGAGAAGCCGACAGCATTGCCATCACCAGCGAAGATGCCGAGATCAGCAACGGCCGGATGCGTGAGGGTTACAACATTGTCATCAAGGTTGGTGGCGAACGCATCGGCACCTTCGGCATCGGCGGCCCGCTGGAGATCGTCAAGCCGATCGCCAAGATCGCCTCGGCGGTCATCGCCGCACGCATCCAGGAGACCCGCCACCTCGAACTGATCAGTGAAGTCGCCGGCGAAATCTCCCGCAGTGTCGCGCAGACGGTCGCCTCGATCGAGCACATCCACACCGATGCGGAGGAGCTCAACGCCGCCAACCTGGCGGTGACCCAGGCGGTTGCTGCGACCGAAGAAAAGATCCAGGATACCAACCAGATGCTCGATTTCATTCTCGATGTGGCCGCGATGACCGGCCTGCTCGGCTTGAACGCGGCGATCATCGCTGCCCAGGCGGGTCAGCA
>JAGXHM010000106.1 GCA_024636155.1 Deltaproteobacteria bacterium | reverse complement strand
CTGAAGCGAAAATTTGGATGTTTGAGACCAGATTTTAGCTCATTTGAGAGTAATAGCCGTAGCTATTGGTCGAAAAGGAGCTGAGATATGGGCCAAACAGGCGAATTTGCAGCCAGTTCATTGATTGTCCGACAGGCTGCTGGCGGTGTCAGATGTAAAAACGGAAAGTCCTGGTTAGACCAGGACGATCCGACTGTTCAGTAAATCAATCTCCTGGATTGTCGCATCGATATCACGATGCTTGCCAAAAACGTCAACCAGCCGCACTTTGCCATTCATTGCCAGCAGTGAAGCAACATCTTCCAGAACCGTCTCCTGATCGTTGTGGACCATGAGAAAATGACCATCATTCAGACACATAAGGTAACCTTCCTCTTCAGATTAACGACAGCGTAAAAGATTGCCCTCGGTGTGTCAACTGCAAGAATCCTGACGACGTCGTTTAAATGGAGGCACGCGACGCAATCCTTTCCGCTTTACACCTCTTCAAACCGCATGTTTTAATGCCTGTCCGCACTAAAATTAGACTGCTAATGGGAATGGCGCTAGTTTTAGGTGACTCGTTATAACATCCACTCCGAGACAAAGTATTTCCTGTTTCGATTTATGAGTTTATCGGACACAAGGGCCTAATGTCTTTTTGCCTCAAGATTACCTCATGATTTCTCTGATTATAAGATTTAAATCAGTATAATCTCGAAGTAATCGTGAGGCTAATATTGGTTGTATGTTGATTCTTTCCATCGGATTCAACTGCAGAAGTCCTGTTGTTCTCACTGCTAATGGAGATTTTTATGTCTGTCTCCCGCCCGACCCGGGTTGAAATTGATCTTGCCGCTCTCCGGCATAACTATCAGGAGATCCAGCGCACCGCTGGTGCCGATTGTGATGTGCTGGCCGTGGTTAAGGCGGACGCTTATGGTCACGGTGTCCGCCTTGTTGCTCCGGCGCTTGCTGATGCAGGAGCCCGTCTTTTCGGTGTCGCGCTCGTAGAAGAGGGTGTCGAATTACGCAGGCTGGGCATTGAACAGCCGATAGTCATTCTTGGTGGTCTTTTCCCCGGCCAGGAAACGGACATTCTGGAGTATCAACTAACGCCGGTTCTTTACGATTTGACCTGCGCCCGCCGACTGGCTACTGCTGCCAGTGACGCTGGACGCACTATCGATTACCATCTTAAGATTGATTCGGGGATGGGGCGGCTTGGATTCAGAGTTGAACTGCTTGATGAGGTGCTCCCTCTCCTGAAGGATTTGCAGAGTCTGAACATGTCCGGGTTCATGAGCCACCTGGCTGTAGCCGATGAGCCAGAACGGCCATTGACCGGACTACAGTATGCTGTTTTTTCTGATGCACTTGAAAAAATCGAAGTTTTCGGATTTACCCCCCGCTACCGTCATCTTGCCAACAGTGCTGGCATCTACGGCCATGAACTGGCCGGTTGCAACCTGGTTCGTCCAGGAATCTCATTGTACGGCGGTTTGACCGGTGGCCCTTTTGCTAACCAGCTCACACAACAGCCTGTAATGCGCTTCGTGAGCCAGGTGGCTCAACTCAAGGACATCCCTTCTGGTGAAGGCGTCTCTTATGGTCATCGTTTTGTCACCTCAAGGCCTTCAAAGGTTGCAGCTGTCCCGGTTGGCTATGCTGACGGTTATAATCGTCTGCTGACTAATCGTGGGGAAGTTCTGATCCGTGGCCGACGGGTACCTGTTGTTGGGACGGTCTGCATGGATTGGATCCTTGCCGATGTCACCAACCTGCCTGATGTTCAGGTTGGCGATCAGGTGACTCTGCTCGGACGTGATGAAAACGAAATTATTACGGCTGAAGAGTGGGCGGACAAAGTTGGTTCCATCACTTACGAGGTGTTCTGCAATATCAGTAAGCGCGTGCCGAGGGTGGATAGATCCTTCTGATGGATTCTTTTCCAAAGAAGAGATATATAGCCTTGGATCTTGGTACAACCACCCTGACCGGAAGATTGTTAGACCCGAGTGGTGAGCTCTTGGCCGAGAAGCAGATCGTCAACCCGCAACGGGAGCTTGGCGCTGATATTCTAATGCGCCTGCAGCAGGCGTACAATGGCGAGGGAGAACGTTTACAAACGCTCCTCATCGAAGGCTTGCGGAGGCTGATCGCAGAACTTCTCGACAGAGCTGATTGTCACCCTGATAACATTGTCTCTGTCGTTGCAGCAGGCAACTCGGGCATCTCCTGTCTGCTACGCAACTTGCCTGTTGGCCCATTGCTTTTCCCGCCACATAAGCCCCCATATAAAGAACTGGTCAGTATCCCGACCACAACTATTGATCTGGGACTCAGGGTGCCGCTGAGCCTTTTCCCCTTGATCTCCGGCTTTGTCGGTGGTGATCTGGTGGCTGCTCTTTTCGGAGTCGAATCATTTTGTCACGCAGGCAGTTCAACAATTCAACAGCTCAACAGTTCAACGATTATCGCAGGGACTCTGTTGATTGATATCGGTACCAATGCCGAACTCGCATCATGGGACGGTTCCCGCTGGTGGGCAACCTCGGCGGCTGCTGGCCCTGCCTTTGAAGGAGGGAACATCTCTGCCGGAATGATCATGGCCGCTGGCGCGGTCACGGATGTTCGCCTGGACGGTGATCGTCTGCGACTTGTCGTTGCTGGGGGAGGTCAACCGCTCGGTTTATGTGGCAGCGGTCTGGCGGCGCTGGTTGCTGTGGCTCGCCAGGGTGGATTAGTCGATGACTCTGGCCGGATTCTCTCTCATTATGAAGTTGAGACCAACCTGGGCCAGTACCTGGTCGAAAAAGAGGGTTCGTGGGCGATCCGTTTTTATCGCAGCGTCTCATCTGAACTGTTATTGACGCAGGCAGACTTGCGCAATTTCCAGCTCGCCAAAGGTGCGGTATACGCTGGTGTTCAAGTTCTCCTGGAAAGAGGTGGGTTTGCCCCGGAAAATGTGACCAGGGTCCTTGTGACGGGTGCCCTGGGTACTGCTCTGCCGAAGGATGTTCTGAAAAGGGTTGCCTTGCTGCCTGAGCCCATGTTAGATAAAACCTCTTTTGTCGCAAATGGAGTGCTGGCGGGCTTGCAGAGCTATCTGACCGCCAGCGGTAGCGAGGAAAATCTCGCTGCTTTAGTGAAGCGGATTCAACCGTTTCCTTTGTCTGGAACTCCGGCGTTCGAACAGCACTTTCTGGCTGCACTGGAATTCTAATAAGGCTGTTGAATCGTTTGTGGCTGCGCCCCTGTTGAGTCGTTGAATCGATTCGACGGTTCGACACGCGCAGCACAATTCAACGGTTCAACAGTTCAACGGTTCAACGGTTCATCCAACAATTCAACAGAGGTTTTACTATGGCAGTCATCAAGCGTGCATTGATCAGTGTTTCTGATAAAACAGGAATCGTCGATTTTGCCAAAGAATTGAGCAAGTTTGGCGTAGAGATTCTTTCCACGGGCGGCACCGCCAGCATGATGCGGGAAGCCGGGCTCGATGTGAAGGATGTCTCCGAGCATACGGGTTATCCGGAGATGCTCGATGGACGCGTCAAAACGCTGCACCCGAAGGTCCACGGTGGCCTGCTCGGCCTGCGCGATAATCCCGCTCATGTTGCCAAAATGGCGGAGCATGACATCACACCGATCGACATGGTGGTGGTCAACCTCTATCCCTTTGAGGCGACTGTCGCTAATCCTGACTGTACTCTTGAGGATGCTATCGAAAATATCGATATCGGTGGTCCCACCATGCTGCGCAGCGCAGCCAAGAACAATCAATCGGTAACCGTTCTTATTGACCCGGCTGATTACCGTGTGGTTCTTGACGAAATGAACGCCAATGCCGGTGACGTCTGCCGCGAGACCAACTTCCGCCTGGCCCTCAAGGTTTATCAACGTACCTCGGCTTACGATGCTGCCATCTCCAACTGGCTGGGTCGTAAAATTGATGCAGAAAGTGCTGACTTCCCAAGTGCCCTGACCTTCCAGTACCAGCGTACCGAGATCATGCGTTACGGTGAGAACCCACATCAGAAGGCAGCTTTCTATGTTGAAAGCGACATTGCAGAGGTTTCGATCGCGACGGCAAAGCAGTTGCAGGGTAAAAAACTCTCCTACAATAATATTGGCGATACTGACGCAGCCCTGGAATGCATAAAACAGTTCAACGAAGGCCCCGCCTGCGTTATCGTCAAGCATGCCAACCCTTGTGGCGTCGCTTATGGAGAAACACTGCTTGACGCTTATCAACGCGCTTTCAGCACCGATCCAGAATCGTCTTTTGGTGGCATTATCGCTTTTAATCGTGAACTGGATGCCGCCACTGCCCAGGCGATCGCCGACAAACAGTTTGTCGAGGTGATTATTGCTCCGAAGGTGACGGCCGAAGCGGTCGATGTGATCGCCGCCAAGAAAAATGTTCGCTTGCTCGAGTGCGGCGAATGGCCAGAGCAGCCAACGGCTCGCCTTGATATGAAACGGGTCAACGGCGGCATGCTGGTGCAGGAGGCCGATCTGGAGTTGACTGCTGAACTGAAGGTCGTCAGCAAGCGTCAGCCGACGGAAAAAGAGATGAAAGATTTGCTCTTTACCTGGCGAGTCGCCAAGTTCGTCAAATCGAACGCCATCATCTACGGCAAGGACGGCATGACTGTCGGTGTTGGTGCCGGTCAGATGAGCCGAGTCAATTCAGCACGCATCGCTGCGATCAAAGCCGAGAACGCTGGCCTCGAAGTCAAAGGTGCTGTGATGGCTTCCGATGCCTTCTTCCCTTTCCGTGACGGCATCGATAACGCTGCTGCCGTGGGCATCAGCGCCGTCATCCAACCCGGTGGTTCAATCCGTGACGAGGAAGTCATCGCTGCTGCCGATGAGCATGACATGGCGATGGTCTTCACCAGCATGCGGCATTTCCGGCACTAAAGTATTATTCAACGCGGAGGCGCTGAGTCGCGGAGAGAATCAAAGGCTAAGTTTTTTGGTTTAACCATATCGAGTCTTTAATCTCCGTGCCTCTGTGCCACCGCGTTGAATTAATTTTATCAGGAGTTCTTAAATGAAGGTACTGGTTGTAGGTGGTGGTGGTCGCGAACACGCGCTGGTCTGGAAAATTGCGCAATCACCCCTGGTAAAAGAGATATACTGCGCTCCAGGCAATCCCGGGATCGCCGGCCTTGCCATATGTGCTCATATCCCCGCCGATGACATCGATGCTCTGCTCGATTTTGCCAGGGCCGAGAAGATTAACTTGACTGTAGTTGGTCCGGAAGTGCCGCTGACCATGGGGATCGTCGACCGGTTTCAGGCTGCTGGTCTGGAGATTTTCGGCCCGAATCAAGCCGCGGCTTGTATCGAGGGGAGCAAGAGCTTTTCCAAAGATCTGATGGCCAAGTACGCGATTCCAACGGCTGCTTATCAGACGTTTACCGATCGTGATGCAGCTGTCGCCTACATCAATGAGCAGGGTGCGCCGATTGTCGTCAAGGCCGATGGCCTCGCGGCTGGCAAGGGTGTCATCGTCGCGATGACCGAGGCACAGGCGATTGAGGCTATCAACGACATCATGCTCGACAAGGTCTTTGGTGCTGCCGGGGCAAGTGTCGTCATTGAGGAGTTCATGGACGGCGAAGAGGCTTCCTTCTTTGCTTTTACCGACGGCAAAAATGTCCTGCCGCTGGCCTCGTCGCAGGATCACAAGCGGGCCTTTGATAATGATGAAGGCCCCAATACCGGAGGTATGGGGGCTTACTCCCCGGCTCCGGTTGTTACCGCGGCACTGCATGACGAAATTGTCGAGACCATTGTTAAACCGACCATTGCCGGGATGGCTAACGATGGCTGTCCGTACAGCGGCATTCTTTATGTCGGCCTGATGATTAAGGATGGTAAGCCTCGGGTGGTGGAATACAATGCTCGTTTCGGTGATCCTGAAGCCCAGCCACTGTTGATGCGCATGAAGTCGGATATTGTCCCGGTTCTGCAGGCCTGCGCTCGTGGTAACTTGCAGCAGGATTCTATCGAATGGCACGATAAGGCCGCTGTCTGTGTGGCCATGGCCTCAGGCGGTTACCCTGCCGCCTACGAGAAGGGGTTCGAAATCACCGGGTTGGAAGAAGTCCTGGCTATGGATGATGTGATGGTCTTTCATGCCGGCACCACCCTTGAGGATGGTAAAATTGTTAATGCTGGCGGCCGGGTTCTTGGTGTTACCGGGCTTGGGGATACCGTTGCCGAGGCGATTGATTGTGCCTACCGCGCAGTGGCTAAAATCCACTGGAACGGCGTGCATTTCCGCAAGGATATTGGGCAGAAGGCATTGAATCGCTGACCGTGAAAAGTGAAAAGTAAAAGGGTATAAGTTCTTCCCTCCTTTTACCTTTTACCTTTTACCTTTTACCTTTTACTGAGGTTAAGATTATGAACAAAACTCCCTTGGTCGGCATCCTGATGGGAAGTGATAACGACTACGAGATCATGAAAGAAGCAGCGGTGGCTCTTAACCACTTTGGTGTCCCTTTTGAGATGACGGTCTCCAGTGCTCACCGTACCCCGGAGCGTACTGCCAAGTATGTTCGGGAAGCCCGTGCCCGAGGGGTTAAGATTCTGATCGCTGGAGCTGGCGCGGCGGCTCATCTTGCCGGAGTGGTTGCTGCCGAGACGACCCTGCCGGTCATTGCGGTGCCGATTGATGCAACCTCGCTCAATGGTCTGGATGCTCTGTTGGCGATGGTGCAGATGCCCGCTGGGATTCCGGTAGCGACCATGGCTATTGGCAAGTCTGGTGCACGTAATGCTGGCATCTTTGCTGTGCAAATGCTGGCTATCCGTGATGACAGCCTCAACGACAAGTTGGTGCAATTTAAAGCCGAGATGGCTACCGAGGTTGAAGCCAAGGCCGAAGCGCTCAAACAACGGCTCGCAACAGACTTTGGTGGCTAAGGGCGGTTGAATTGCGCTGCGCGCGTTGATCGCACCTGCGGCGCTGTTGAAAAGTTTAAGCAACTCAACGATTCAACGATTCAACGATTTTTCAGCTAGCTCACCTTGACAGGGTCTGAAGAGTCATATTACTTTAATAAAGTCGCTGTCGTATCAGAACGAGATACTTGTTCCTGGTGCGGCAGCCTAAGTTTTAGAGGGTTGACATTAGAACCTTCATCCCTCGTCCCAGGAGAAAACATCTTGAGTAAAGAAAAAAGCTTTAACGACCAGCTATGGGATTTTTTCTGTTCCCTGAAGCTGGCAATTATCACCTTGATCCTGCTTGCGACGACCTCGATTATCGGTACGGTCATTGAGCAGAACAAGT
>JAGXHM010000105.1 GCA_024636155.1 Deltaproteobacteria bacterium | reverse complement strand
TCTGATTTGGAAACCAGAAATTTTTCGCAAGATCAAGGAAATCAAGCATTTGAGCGGAGGCGTAGTACTTTACGCCGCACAATCAAATGCGCAGATTGACGCTGAGATTGCGGAAAAGGGCGGTTTCCGGACAGAAACTAAATAGATTGGTTCAATAGCGAAGAGCTAACCGGCAATGTCGGCGATGATTCTGATGATTATTGATGGATCACTTGATAAACTGAATTGACGTGACCAGTTGAAACAGCTGGTCTGAGATGTTTTCGCTAATCTGGTCTCGCAAGTGTTGTTCGATCATCCCTGCCTGGAGAGTTCCTTTAATTACATTTCTTTGGCTTGGTCCGAACCCAGTGATTCCTGGTCAGAGCGCTTGCCCTTGCCGCGCTTTGATCTTGCATGTAACCGGCTGCCCCTGCTTCAGAACGAACTTCTTGCCTTGATGAGAAATCTCAAGATGGCTCCCCTCCTCAAGTAAATAGGTCGCTTCCTTGCGCGACATACTGACCCTTAGAAACTGACCACGGATGGTCAGGGGGAAACGGAGTTCGTCGACATAACGGGGGATGTTCGGTTTAAAACTGATGTCACCGTTGTAGTCACGCATCCCGGCAAAGCCGTAGGTGACGGCCATCCAGGTCCCCCCCATCGAGGCGATATGACAACCGTCCGCCATATTGCCGCCGATGTCTGCCAGATCCATCAACATCGCGTAACGAGCATACCCCATGGCTTTTTCCGAAGCACCGACTTCAGAAGCGACAACGCTCTGAATGCAGGCTGACAGCGATGAGTCACCTGTCGTCAGCGGGTCGTAGTAATCAAAATTTCTCTTCTTCTGCTTGTCGGTGAACATATCGCCGAACAACAGCATGGCCAGTACGACATCGGCCTGCTTGATCACCTGGTGACGGTAGATGACCAACGGATGGTAGAAAAGCAGCAGCGGGAATCTCGAGCGTGGCGTTTTCTTGAGATCCCACGCCTCGAGCTCAAGGAAGTCCTCATCCTGAGGATGGATTCCCAGAGCACGGTCATAAGGCACGAACATGTTGTCCGCTGCCTTCTGCCAGCTTTCGACTTCATCGAAGTCCAGCTTGGTGCGATCAACCAGGGTTTCGTAATAGGCCGGCATCTGGTCGCGCATCGCAGTAACCGTTTTGGCGGCAAAAAGCAGATTCTCCCGGGCCATCAGGTTGGTATAGGCGTTGTTGTTGACAACGGCGGTATACTCATCAGGCCCGGTCACTCCATGAATACAAAATTTTCCACGCTTGCGTGCCGAGTAGAAGCCGAGGTCTTCCCAGAATCGGGCTGTCTCAACCAGCATCTCGGCTCCTTCGTTGTAAAGCAGGGCATGGTCGTCGGTAATCTCAACATACTTCTTTAAACTGTACATAATGTCGGCATTGATGTGATATTGCGCTGTGCCGGCAGCGTAATAGGCGGAGGCTTCATCGCCATTGATCGTCCGCCAGGGAAAGAGTGCTCCCTTCTGGTTGAGCTCCCGGGCGCGCAGGCGGGCCTGTTCGAGCATGCTATGGCGAAACAGCAGAAGGTTGCGTGCGATGCGCGGTTCCGTATAGATCAGAAACGGCAAGACATAGATTTCGATATCCCAGAAATAATGACCCTCGTAAGCCAGTCCAGAGAGACCTTTGGCCGGGATACCCGTTCCTTCTGCACGGCCTGAGGCCTGAAGGATTTGGAACAGGTTCCAGCGCATCGCCTGCTGCATCTCGTATTTGTCACGCCCGGAGGTTGACTCATCCCCCAGGATGTGGATGTCGCTGCGCCGCCAGAAGTCAGTCATAAATTCTTTCTGGCCCGCGAGCAGTTCATCAAACCCCTTGTCAGAAACCCGAATCAGGGTCCGTTCGGCTCGTTCAGCGAGTTCTTTGGTAGCCGCTTGCCGTGATGAGTGGTAGGTGATGAACTTGACCAGGCGGATCGGCCGTGCCTGCTTGGCGTCAACCGAGAAGACAACCTTGCCATGATCTCCGTCACATTCATTTGAGCTTGTGTAAGAGCAGTCGGTATCGAACAGATGGTCGACGCCGCAGGCCAGGGTCATCCCACTATGACGGGCGCGGTGCGACAATATCAGGCGCAGCTCTTCACATGAGTGCCCTTGGGGAATCAGGGCCTTGTACGGAACACCTGAGGCGCGGCGCGGATCGTTTCCTTCTGCGAGAGTGTCTTGCGTCACGCTCACTTCGGAGGAAATGATTAGCGGAGCGTCGGCATTGAGTACTGTGACCTGATAGGATATCGCCGCGACATGCCGGTGTTGCAGCGAGACCAGCCGTTTCGACTCGATCAGGACCTGCTTGCCGGCCGCTGTCTCCCAGAGGACGCGACGTTCAAGAGTCCCTTCTTGCATGTCGAGGGTCCGCTCAAAGAGCTGCAGACTGGCTGTCGGCAGGAAAAAAGGCTCGTCATCGACGTAGAGCCGGATAACCTTGGCATCGGTCACGTTGAGCATGGTTTGCCCGGTTTTGGCGAAGCCGAATGCGTCTTCACCGTAGACGATCGGCCAGGTCTCGTGGAAACCGTTGATGAAGGTACCGGGCTGGCTGATCGGCGCCCCTTCGTCATAATTACCGCGCATACCAAGGTAACCGTTGCCAATCGAGAAGATGGTTTCGGTCTGCGCCAGAAAGCGCGGGTAGAAGCTCGACTCAATCATCTTCCATTCGTTGACCGGATAGGTCTGGTTCGGTGGATTCAGGGTTTTGTGGCGAATCATATAAAACCTTTCGTGCTTATCCATTTCGCTCAAGTAACTTATTAATCGAAGACTTAGCGAATTAATGTGAAATCGCAGACATTAATTTTAACGCCCGTTAGCTTCGCTCACTCAAGACGCAAAGAAAAACATGCTTTCTTGAAAAATCTTCTCTTTGCGCCTTTCTTTTACGGACTTATAACCCAAACAAAGGTTAGCCACTAAGACACCAAGAAACGAAGTAAAAACTTGTATTTTTCTGTAAGTACCAAAATTGTGAGATCGAACCGATCGATGTTTACCCGAGAAAACGTACTTCTTGGTGCCTTCGTGTCTTAGTGGCAAGAGCAACCTTTTTGGGAGTTATAGAACTGTTCTTTTATCCTTTGCATCTTTGCGTTAATCAAATATTTATGCATCGGCGACTAAGATCTCAACGGTAGTCTCAGCTCGAATTCAGAAGACTTCCAACAAATCTTTGACCACAATATCGGCGCCACCCTGCAGCAGCGCACCGTTATCATCATAATGATCAATCCCGATCACCAGGCCGAATCCCCCCGCCCGGCCAGCCTGTACGCCCGAGATGGCATCTTCGACCACGATCGCCCTGGCTGGCTCAACGCCCAGCTCACGGGCGGCCTGCAGGAAGGTATCCGGTTCGGGTTTGCCGGGCAGCCCGAGGCGGGCAGCGACCCTGCCATCGACGATGGCATCGAAAAGGTCGAAGATACCTGCAACCTTAAGGACTTTTTCACAGTTTTTACTGGCCGAAACCACGGCGGTCAGAAAGCCCTGGGCCCGCACCCGGTGGAGTGCGGCAATCGATCCACTGATCACCTCGACTCCGTCAGTTGCGATCATATCGCTGACCATGCGGTCCTTACGGTTGCCGAGGCCACAAACCGTCGTTAATTCGGGACTGTCGTCAGGAGTCCCTTCCGGCAGACTGATGCCGCGAGATTTGAGAAAACTGCGGACGCCGTCATAGCGCAGCTTACCATCGACATATGGTTTGTAATCATCCTCAATCTCGAAGGGCCGGAAAAGCTGATCAAGCTGTTCTGCCCGCTCCTGAAGATAGGCATCAAACATACGTTTCCAACAGAGCGCATGAATCCTCATGGTCAAGGTCAAAACACCATCAAGATCGAACAGCACGGCATCATAATCGGTGTACGACAGTTTCATTGCTCGCCTTTGGAAAACATTTATCCAACTGATGATATGAAGCTTTTCGTCCAGCGATGAACATCAAAACGTTTGATCTGGGCGCGCAGGTTGGTCATGCGCTTCCGCCGTTCGGCTTCAGGCATGCAGAATGCGCGGTATATGGTATCCGCGGTCGCCTCGACATCATAAGGATTGACCCGCAGTGCATCCTTGCCGAGTTGATCGATGGCCCCGGCAAATTCGCTGAGGATGAGCACTCCGATATTGTCCACCGAGCAGGCGCAATATTCCTTGGCCACCAGATTCATACCGTCTCGCAGAGGAGTGACCAGGGCGATTTCGGCGGTACGATAATGAGCCAGCAGCTGGATCGGATCAAGGCTTCGATAGTGGTAACGCAACGGCACCCAGCTGTCCACCGAGAAGCGGCCGTTGATATGTCCGGCAAGCTGCTCCAGCTGTGATTTCAAATCAATGTAGTCTGGCACCATGGTCCTGCTGGGCACAACAATCTGCAGCAGCGAGATTTTGCCTTTCAACTCAGGGTATTTATCCAGGGCTCGTTCGAATGCCAGGAATCGCTCCGGAATCCCTTTCGTGTAATCGAGTCGATCAATACCAAGCAGGATCTGACGCTTCTCAAAGTGTTCATGCAAGTACCAGGCAGCGTCGTCGACTTCCTCGGTCATTGCCCGGGAAGAGAAATCTTCAAAGTCGATGCTGATCGGGTAATGTCCGACCCGGAAGGATCTCTCGCCATTACTTAAGATAGTGTGGGTGCGATGTCTGTTGACAACTTTGATGCCAGGGACAAAACTCATCAGACAGCGCACGAAATTACGGTGGTCCCGCGAGGTTTGGAAGCCGATCAGGTCATAAGCAAGGAAACTCTGTAAAATCTCATCCTTCCAGGGCAGTCGACGGAAGAGGTCGGCTTCAGGGAAAGGGATGTGCAGGAAGAACGCAAGACGCTGCGTCAACCCGAGTTGCCGCAGATAGCGGCCGGTCATTATCAGTTGGTAGTCTTGAATCCATACGAAATCGTCAGGCAAGCAGACTTTCGCAGTCCGCTCTGCAAACTTCTGGTTCACCGTTTTGTAGCTCTCAAAATGATCGCGATTGAAGCGACAGTTGCCAAGCATGTCATGAAAAAGTGGCCACAGCGTTTCGTTGGAAAATCCGTGGTAGTATTTGTCGATATCCTCCTCACTGAGCGGCACTTCAGCAAGGGAGTAGCCCTCTTTCTCAACGAACTGTTCTAAGAGACTGCAGATAGGAGCGCTGTCCTCACATCCCGGCCAACCGACCCAGACGCCGTGATTTGCTTTAATGACCGGAGTCATAGCCGTTACCAGGCCACCGGCGCCGGGTTGTATCTGCCACTCGCCCTGGCTGTCCTGGTTGATAACCACAGGCAAACGATTCGAAACGACCACCATACGTCTTTTCATCACTTCTCCCGTTTCAGTCAATTAGTAGAGCGGACCGTGGTCTGCCACTTTTCAAGGAAAGCAAACAATTCCTCCGGCGGCTGCAGATGAACATCAGCCTCCGTGGGGCGATTCTCCTGACGAACCAGCAGGCCAAGGCCGCGCCCTTTGATCTCGCGGAACCCATCTTCGTCGGTCAGATCGTCACCCAGAAATGCCAAAGGTGTACCGGTCTCGTCTTCGGCAAGGATCTCCCGGATGGCGGTTCCTTTGCTTCGGCCTGGGCAGCGTAGCTCCAGGCCACCGTCGAAAGCATGAACTTGCAGTCCAAATCGAGCGGCCAGGAGTTTCCAGGTTGTTTCGGTCACTCGACGCAACTGGGCCTGTTCTTCAACAGGCAACCCTCGCCAGTGTACTGCCACTGAAGCCGGTTTCACTTCGTATCGGCGGTCAAGGTTTTTGTCTCCCGACATGGCAAGGGCCTCTTTCAAACCTGCTTGCGCGTTAGCAGACAATGCGACCGTCGACCGTTGGCCATTGGAAAACATACGCTCCCAGCCATGACACCCCCAAATTTCAGGCGCGGGGTCAAGACCAAGCAACGGCAACAGATCATCGATTGCCCGGCCGCTGATGATCACCAGTCGGGTCAGGGTCGTGGTGTGAATCTCGGTGAGCAGTTCGCGAAGACCTGGATAAGGCACGGCTTGATCCCGGTTAACCCGGAAAGGCGCCAGAGTTCCGTCGTAATCAAGAAGAAGGACCGGACAATCGGCTTTTGCGAGTTGCAGCCAGAAATGGGTGGATATCTGAGATAAGGACATGTTTTGAATAAACCCCTAGTTTCTGTAACAATTTCAACATAACATACTGAGCCATCAATGCAATCTCTCCCGGGAACCGGCAAGAAAGCTCTGAGTGGATATGTTACAATTTTACCGAAAGGTCTCTCTTTAAAATATGGGTATGTGACAGATAAACTTTAGAAAGGTATGCAAATGTGGATTTCTTTACTCTGGATGTTGTTGGTCATTATTAGCGGACTGTTGCTCAATGCCCTGCTTTTCAAAGTCGCCTTGAACCGCTTGAGATCAATAGAAGAAAAATACGGGATATCATTCAAAAATCGTTTTCACACGATCCTTCAGCTGTTAATTCCCCTCCTCCTTGTCTTGATTTTTGTTCCACCACTGGCAATCTCCACCGAAGTAGCCTTGACGCTTCGATCTCTGTCCACTGTTCTCTTTATCGCCCTGTTCGCATGGTTTCTTGTGGCCATGGTTTTGACAGCTCGTGACGCGCTGCTTAGCCGGTACGACATAAAAGTTAAGGACAATCTGCATGCACGCTCAGTGCATACCCAGGTCAATGTCCTGGTAAAAATCCTGATTATTGTTATCGGCCTGGTGGCAACTGCCTCAGCAATGATGATTTTTGAAAGCATCCGTGACCTGGGTACCAGCCTTTTGGCCTCGGCCGGAGTCATTGGTATTATCGTTGGCTTTGCCGCCCAACGCAGTATCGCCACGCTGTTTGCCGGCCTACAGATTGCCATTACCCAGCCGATCCGGATCGATGACGTGGTCATTGTTGATGGCGAATGGGGTCAGGTTGAGGAAATTACGCTGACCTATGTGGTCGTGCGTATTTGGGATCTGCGCCGTTTGGTCGTGCCGACCAGCCAGTTCCTGGAAAAGTCGTTTCAAAACTGGACGCGCATATCGGCAGACCTGCTCGCAACAGTCACCTTGCATGTCGACTATAGTCTGCCGGTTGAAATCATCAGAAAACATTTATACGAGGTACTCAAGAACCACGAGTTATGGGACGGCAAGGTGTGGCGCCTGCACGTGACGAACGCCGGCGAAAGAAGCGTTGAGCTTCGTGCTTTGATGAGCACGGCAAATTCATCCGACGCATGGGAACTGCGTTGTCATGTGCGGGAAGAGTTGCTGGGTTTCATGCAGAAAAACTATCCGCAATGCCTGCCGTTATTGCGCGCTGAAGTTCATGAATCAAAGCCCAGAGGAATCGACGGCAAAATATCAAATGCAAGCTGATGGGACAAAGGAACTTTACGAGCACATCGACTCGCCTGCCGTCAGAGCAGATAATGCTTTTAAGCTCTACTTTGCCGCAAGCAAGAACGCACTCCAGTCATCACTCTGCTGCCGGTCCTTACTTTTCAGCGTTTTCAAACTTCAAACAATTTCACAGAGAGACTTTTCCAGGATATCTAGTCCCTCTTCAAGCTGGGCATCGGGAATAGTCAGTGGTGCCAGCATGCGAATGGTGTTTCCATAAATCCCGCAAGACAGTAAAATCAAGCCATGTTCGAGGGCTTTTGCGGTGAGTGCTTTGGTTCGCTCGGGATCAGGGGTGTTGCCACCGCGCTCTTTAACCAGCTCAAAGGCCACCATGGCTCCAAGTCCGCGAACATCGCCTAGCGCTGGGCTGTCGCTACGCTTTTTCATTTGCTGAATACGTTCAATCATACGTGCCCCTATCCGGGTGCTGCGAGCACAGAGATCTTCTTCTTCAATCACATCAAGGACTGCGTGAGCTGCAGCGCAGCCAATGGGGCTACCACCATAGGTACCGCCCAAACCTCCAGGTTCGGGAGAGTCCATGATTTCGGCCTTGCCGATCACCCCGGAAAGGGGGAAGCCACCAGCAAGTGACTTGGCGATCGTCATCAGATCTGGTTCGATCCCTGCGTACTCGCAGGCAAAGAGTTTTCCGGTACGGGCGAATCCGGATTGGACTTCGTCACAAATAAGTAGAATGCCATGTTGGTCACAGAGTGTGCGCAGTGCTTGCAGAAATTTTTTCGAAGCAATGTAAAAGCCCCCTTCGCCCTGCACCGGCTCAATAATGATTGCAGCCACCTGCTCAGGCTCGACATCGGCCTTAAACAGCTTTTCTAATGCCGCAAGACTGTCACCCTCGCTGACTTCATGGTGTTCGATGGGAAATGGAACATGATAAATTCCCGCCGGAAATGGTCCGAACCCGGCCTTGTAGGGTGTCACTTTGCCTGTCAGTCCCATCGTCAATAATGAGCGGCCATGAAATGCACCGACGAAAGAGATCACTGCCGAGCGCTTGGTATAATGACGGGCAATCTTCACCGCATTCTCGACGGCTTCAGCGCCAGTGGTCATAAGAATAGTTTTGGCGTTGGTAATCGGAGCGAGTTTGTTCAACCGCTCAGCCAGCGAGATATAACGCTCATAAGGCACGACCTGAAAGGCTGTGTGGACAAAGGCCTCATTCTGCTTAGCCGCAGCGGCCATAATCTTCGGATGTCGATGGCCGGTGTTACAAACGGCTATTCCAGCGGCAAAATCAATATATCGCCGCCCTTCAACATCCCAGACTTCGGCATTTTCCGCTCTCTCAACGAATATCGACGTCGCGGATGCGACTCCGCGGGGAACAGCTGAATTGCGACGATCGAAAAGTTCGATATTAGTCATATTATTTATTCCTTTTCTATGTTTTATTCCGTTGCCAATAACGCCATGCCCTGTCCAAACGGCTTCCATATCAATCCAGTAAAATGATTGACATATTCAGCAAACAGCCCTTCTACTCATCGATTTTTACCCCTGAAAAATGAGCTATAAGCTGTTTTTTGAGCGACATGTTGCCCGTTTATCTTATTATTTCCTCTGCTTAATCTGGTCCGACCTCAAACGGACCATTGCCATCCGTCAGTTCCCTGGCATTACCTCGGAAAGTCTTTTGGCCAGATCACAAACCACGTCGGCATACTGTTCAGCAAATCCGGTAAGCGTATGATCCAATGTCGTCGAAGTAAAAGATACGGCCCCGAGTGGGTATTTGGTTGACCGGCCAAGGATCGGTGCCGCGATGGCGATCAGACCTTTTATGTACTCCTCATTATTCAGAGCGTATCCTTTTTGCCGCGCCCGTTCAAGATCATCATGAAGAACCTTTACATCGGTGATGGTGTTTTCCAAACGGCATGTAAATGACTGAATTTTTATCAGCTCATTCAGTTTTTCAGCAGGTAGAAAGGCTAGAACCGTTTTTCCCGAGGCCGTACAATAAAGCATTTCGCTGACGGCATCCTGACGGTATGTCAGTGTGTTGGATGTTTCTCTTCTGTAGACTTTGACAAGTTGCCTCGAGTGAAACAGGGACACATCGATACTGATGTTGTGCCGGGAATGGATCTCGTCAACCAGGGGTTCAATCAATTTATTGGTTTCAAAACCATAGAGCAATCGATTGCCGAGAACGAAAGACATAGGGCCCAGCCGCAACCGTTTGGTTTGGTGGTCTTTCTTCAGGTAACCCAATTCCACGAATGTGTTAACAAGTCGGTAGGCCGAAGTCATATTAAATTTCAGTTGTTCGGCGATTTCCGTCAGACTCCAGTTCGCATGGTTCTCGTCAAAAAGAGTTAAAATGCGGATTCCTTTTTCAAGGGTTTTGGCGAAATAGTCCTTATTTTCCTGCTGCATCTTCAAGATCCTTATCTGCTGACCATAGCCGAGACCGCGCCCGGCACGAACCATAGACTCAGTTACTGCGTTCCTTTTGAATTGAATTATATGTTGCGTCATTTCCCATAGAAGCAAAAAACATTAAAACATTACATGAACGCATTCAAGTGTTGAGTACAGCTAGTTCATAGACGCCAAATCCGCATTGCAGAAATTGTAGCGCTGCTTCCCCCTGACGGAAAAACCGTTTGGGGTTGGGTTTGTGCGAGATGAACTGATTCAATGTTCCGTTGCACAGGACCTGCCTGATTATTCTTCATTGACAATGTATCGTAAGGGTCAATATACTAAAAACGAAAACTGATTACGATTATAGTAATTAAAGTTTAAGTGAGATACAAGACTTTGTTTTTAGATGGGGATAGCATGACGATGGAAGACGTTAGAACCAATTACCTTTTTTACCAGTCCCGCAAAAAACTCCCTTTTGTCGATTACGCCGAAGGGCTTTATATTTACGATACATCGGGAAAAGAGTATCTGGACGGCTGTTCCAGCGCCATCAACTGCAATATCGGTCATGGCTGCACCCGCATACTGCAGGCCATTGCCGAGCAATCAAGACGCACTTTTTTCGCCTATCGCACCCAGTTCGAAAATGAGCCGGCCCATCGTCTGGCCGCGCGTCTGGCCGAGATCTCCGCGCCCGGCCTGAACCGGTCATTTTTCGTCTCCAGCGGCTCGGAGGCGGTGGAAGCGGCCATAAAACTGGCCCGTCAGTATTTCTATAACAAGGGGGAACGCTCCCGTTATCAGTTTATCAGCCGCACCCCCTCGTATCATGGCTCCACCCTGGGAGCCTTGGCCTTGACCTCCTCGGCGCAGCTGGAGAAGCCATTCCGGCCGATGCTGATGACCCATCCGAAAATCCCCTCACCCTACTGTTACCGCTGTCCCTTCAATGAAAAGAAATACCCGGCCTGCGGTTTGAAGTGTGCCTGGCATCTGGAGCGGGTAATCCGTGAACAGGGACCGGATACTATCTGCGCCTTCGTCATGGAACCGGTCGGCGGCGCCAGTACCGGAGCGATTGTTGCGCCGGATGAATATTTCAAGGTGATCCAGTCGATTTGTAAAAAATACGACATCCTTTTGATTCTTGACGAGGTGATGACCGGATTCGGACGCACCGGCACCATGTTTGCCTACGAACACTGGGACATCGATGTCGATATCATGGTCATGTCCAAAGGGATGACCTCCGGCTATTATCCGATGGGGGGGATTCTGGCCAAGGAGTCGCTCATTGAGGAGATGCTCGACAAGGGGACCTTTGCCCACGGCCACACCATGGCGGGGAATCCGATGGGCTGTGCCGTGTCTCTCGAGGTTCTTAATCTGGTGATTGAGCAGAAGCTGGCCCAGAATGCCGTCAAGATGGGCAAACTGCTTAAAACCGGCCTGCTGAAATTAAAAACCCAGTATGAAATCATCGGCGATGTCCGTGGCAAAGGCCTGCTGCAGGCGATCGAACTGGTCAGGGACCGCAAGACCAAGGAGCCGTTCGATCCGGACCTCAATGTCAATGAGATGCTGGCCGATCATGCCTTTGCCGGTGGCCTGATCATTTATCCGCGGCGCCCCATCAACGGCCTGTCGGGTGATCACGTCATGATCGCGCCGCCATTGACCGTTAAGCGAGCCGATATCGAAAAACTACTCGCCCTGCTCGATCGGGCTCTCGCCCAAACCACGATTCAGCTCGGTCCATTGTCCTATTCCGGCTATAATCCCTAAGGAGGAAGACAATATTAAAAAACTTATTTTTACAGGAATGTTGATCTTGTTCATGTTGTTGACGGCGCTCTCTGTCTGTGCCAAAGAGCTGGATGCCATCAAAGCTGAAGGGGAACTCTCTTTTGCTCTGACCGGACAGTATCTGTCATTTAACTTTGTTGATGAAAACAATCAGGTGACCGGTTTTGATATCGAAGAAGGAACCACTGCGGAGATGTTCAGCAACCCCCAAAATGATAGAACCCAGAAATTTCTTGCGGATGTGGCCCATGGGTAACTCAAAAATCTTCTCCGTCGGCGATGCCTGTCGCTCGATAGTGGATGGCGCGACTATTCTGGTCGGCGGTTTCGGTCAGCCGGGGACACCGAACAGTCTGCTCCGTCAGCTGCTGGCACAGGGCACCAAACAGCTGACCCTGGTTAAGAACGACGCCAGTGAGCCGGGGCTGGGGATCTCGCCCCTCATTGAAGCGGGACGGGTTGACAGGCTGATCGCCTCGCATGTCGGGCTCAACCCGCTGGCCGTTGCGCAGATGAATGAGGGGCGCCTCAAGATCGATATCTTCCCGCAAGGGATTCTGGCGGAAAAAATCCGCGCCGGAGGAGCCGGGCTAGGCGGTATCCTGACCGATATCGGCCTGCATCTCGGATCGAGCCTGGTAGCGCAGTTGGTTGAGGTCGATGGGATCAGCTACAAGATTGAACCTGCTCTGCGCGGCAACGTGGCCCTGATTCACGCCGAGCGCGCCGATGAAATGGGCAACCTGGTCTTTGCCAAGACGGCCTACAATTTTAATCCGGTGATGGCCATGGCCGCCGACCTGGTGATCGTCGAAACCGCTGAGATTGTTCCTCCGGGCGCCATCGATCCGGACCATGTTCATCTGCCGGGCGCTTTTGTCGATCGGCTGGTTCTGATTGAGGAGTTCGGTCCCGAATATGGAGTATTGAAGCATCATGCCTTACAAACATAGGATTGCACGGCGCGCCGCACAGGAGATCGAGGCCGGACAGATTATCAATCTCGGCATCGGCATCCCGAACCTGATCATGGATTATCTGCCACCCGGACAACAGGTGTTTGTCCACGCGGAAAACGGCATCTGGGGGATGGGGCCGCGCGCTAAAGCCGGTCAAGAAGATCCCGATCTGATTGATGCCGGTGCGGCTTACACGACCGTGGTTCCAGGGGCGGCATTTTTTGACAGCCTGATGTCGTTCGCCATTATTCGCAGTGGTCGGATCGATGTCGCTTTTCTCGGCGCACTGGAGATCGCGCAGAATGGGGATCTGGCCAACTGGATCATCCCGGGCAAGATGACGCCAGGGATCGGCGGCGGGATGGAGCTGGCGCAGAAAGCGCGTAAGGTGGTGGTGCTGACGACCCATGTCGCCAAATCGGGGCAACCTAAAATAGTGAAAAACTGTAGCTTGCCGCTTACCGCCCCGGCCTGTGTTGCTCTGATCATCACCGATCTGGCGGTAATTGAAGTGACCGCCGAGGGGCTTTGGTTGAGAGAGTTGGCCGAGGGTGTAACGGTAGCTGAGGTGGTGGCCAAAACCGGGGCGCCGCTACAAGTCCCGAGCGACGCGTTGCCGAGATTTTAACATCTTGAGATCAGAGGCAGGTAGTGCGATGACCATGACCGGACAGCAAAACCGCATTCTTGAAGCCGTCGAAGAATTGCATGAAGATATCCTCGATCTGACTATGGCGCTGGTTGAACAGCCCAGCACCATAGAGCATCAGGCCGGCGCCGTTGCTGTGATGGAGGCCAGACTCAAGGAGTTGGGCTATCCTCCGACCCGGGTCCCGGTCGATATGGACCGGCTCTCTGCTCATCCGGGATGCGCCCCGGCCCCCTGGAGTTATGAGGGGATTGATAATCTTGTTTCAGTGCGGCCCGCCGATGGTGAAGGGGGGCGCAGTGCCCTGTTCAACGGTCATCTGGATGTGGTCAGTGCCGAACCGGCCAATGCCTGGAGTCGTGATCCCTACCAACCGGTCATCAAAGACGGCTGGCTGTACGGACGGGGGAGCGGTGACATGAAATCGGGGGTTGCGGCCATGACCTATGCGGTCAAAGCGATTGACGCCGCCGGTTTCGGCCTTAATGCTCCGGTCACCATCGAAACTGTGGTCGATGAAGAATGCTGCGGTAATGGTGCCCTCAGTTGCCTGTTGGCGGGCTATGATGCCGATGCGGTTCTGATCCCGGAGCCTTTCGGTCCGACCCTCTATACCGCGCAGGTGGGTGTGCTCTGGTTCAAATTGCGGGTCCGGGGGAAGCCGGTCCATGTGCTTTCGGCCGCGGCCGGAGCCAACGCCATAGAAAAAAGCTTTCCGCTGATTCAAGCGCTGCGGGCCCTGGAAAGCGAGCTGAACAATGAACCTGTCCCCGCAGTCTACGCCGCGATTCCCCACCCATTGAACCTCAATATCGGCATCTTTTCAGCAGGCGACTGGCCTTCAACTGTGCCTGCCCAGGCAGAAATTCATGGGCGGATGGCCTACTTCCCGGGGACCGACTTCGCCGAGATCTCCTCGCGTATCGAAGCGACGATCGCGCGCGCTGCCGCGGAAGATGACTGGCTGCGCGAGACGCCACCGGAGGTCAGCTTTTACGGCTTCCGCTCGGACGGTCATATCACCTCAGTCGCTCAGCCCGCCTTGCAGACCCTTGCGGCCTGCCACAAAAAACTGACCGGCGACCTGCCGCACGAGTACATCTCCACCTGCACCACCGACTTGCGGGCTTTTCACCATTTCGGCCGCGCTCAGGGGACTTGTTACGGGCCGGTGGCGGAGTCAATTCATGGCGTTGATGAACGCGTCAATATCGACAGTGTCATCCACACCGCCAAAGCTTATGCCTTGTTTTTGGCCGACTGGTGTGGACTCAAAGAATAGGAAGTGTCTATGCGTCACGTTGTGATCGGAAGTTATGGTCGTACCCCTTTCAGCCGGGCCCGGCCCAGAGACCCGCAGAAGGATCCCCTGGCCGATCTGACCGGGGAAGAACTGTTGGCAGGGCTCGTCCCGCAATTGCTTGCTCAAGCGCAGGTCGAGAGTCAGGAGATCGATGACTTTATTGTCGGTTGCGCCCTGGGAGTCGGCGAACAATGGACCTTCGGCGGTCGGACCAGCTCACTGCTCTGCGGCCTTCCACCTGAGGTGTCAGCCAAGTTTATCGATATGCAGTGCGGGTCGGGAATGGCCGCGATCCAGCATGGCTCCATGGAAATTGCCACCGGTCAGGCGGACATCGTCGTTGTCTGCGGCATGGAACATATGACCCGTGTCCCGGTCGGACCGAAGCTCTTTGAACAGGGCCATATGTCCGTCAATCCCAAACTCATGTGTAAAACTGAGGCCTGGGACATGCTGACCGGATTGAATATGGGCTTGACGGCCGAGCTGCTGGCTGAAAAGCAGGGCTATACACGAGGGCAGCTGGATGGTTATGCCGTCCGTTCCCACCAGCGGGCTGCCGAGGCGCTCGATGGGGGTTTCCTGCAGGGTGAGATTCTGCCGCTGCCCGGTGACGGCAAAAGCAACACGCCTGGTTTCACGGTCGATCAGAGTATTCGTCGTGAAACCAGCCTGGAGGATTTAGCCCAGCTCAAGACGGTGTTTAAGACCGACGGCGTGATCACCGCCGGCAACAGTTCCCCATTGACTGTCGGCGCTGCGGCCATGGTGCTGATGTCAGAGGATCTGGCAAAAAGCCGCGGGCTCTCGCCGACGGCACGGATTCTGACCACGGCAACCGCCGGTGTGCGGCCCGAACTGATGGCAACGGGGCCGGTTCCTGCGTCGCAAAAAGCTCTGCGCCATGCGGGGCTTAAAACCCAGAACATCGACTATTGGGAAATCAACGAAGCCTTTAGCGTCGTCGTTCTCCATGCTGCCGAGCAGCTCGGCCTGAAGCTGGACCAGATCAATGTTCACGGCGGCGCGCTGGCGATCGGTCATCCTCTGGGGGCAACCGGAATTCGTCTGGTCGGGACTCTGGCGCGCACACTTCAACGCAAAGAAAAGCATCGAGGTTGCGCGACAGCCTGTGTCGGTGGTGGCCAGGGGATTGCGACAGTGATCGAGGCTTGCTGACGTTGATCAAGGTACGAGGGTTAGACGAGAGCCTTAGAGGAGAATCAGCGTGAGAGTGCTTGCCTGCGCAGGAGCCACCAGGCGAGACAACCGTAGATTAGGGCACAGATCCAGAGCTGCTTCCAGAGCGGCATGATCTCCACAAACCCGGCTCCCATCTGGTTCAGACCAATAAACGCCTTGATTGCTGGAATGACAGGAATATATTGCAGGATAGCAGTAAGTTGCTCGGGAATTGCGGAGACCGGCCAGATAAAGCCGGAAGCGAAGATCAGGGGCAGGGAGCTGAGAAGTACCAACAAGATAACCAACTCGCGTCGCGGCAGGAGCAGTCCAAGGCTGATGCCAAACAAGGTGGTCGCCAGCAGAAAAAGCAGGATAAGTAGATTCAGATCGGTGAAATTTGCCAGATGTGGAACATTGTAAAAAGAAAAACTGAAACCAAAATAATACATGCAAAGCAACCAGTAAATGGCGACAAAAAGGGTTGTCCGCACCAGCAGAAGTTTCCATGGCGCGGCTTCAAGCCAGTAACCTTTTCCCCCCTGCAGACGCTGTTCATTCTGTCCACCGGCAAGTATGCCGACTCCCATGATCAGGGTCTGATGCAAGATGAGTATAAAGACGGCCGGGATGACGTAATTAACATAGCCCATGGTCGGATTAAACACTGGGTGGATATTGAGTTTTAACGCACTGTGCTGCTCCGCTGCCTG
Organism: Deltaproteobacteria bacterium; assembly: GCA_024636155.1. Taxonomy (GTDB): domain Bacteria; phylum Desulfobacterota; class Desulfuromonadia; order Desulfuromonadales; family BM103; genus M0040. The sequence goes on along the minus strand of JAGXHM010000105.1, from coordinate 7,063 downwards.
GGCCGGTACCTCTCCTGACATCACCATTCTTAATATCTTGACCTCTGCCGCCAGAGTCTGACCGGAGCTTGCCAGCCCTTGCAACACGGTCCCGTAAACCAGAAAATAGCTGGCATCACCTGCAAAGGAGAGGATCGGCCGTCTGCCCTGAAGAAGATCCCGGTAGAAATTCTCAGGGATAACGAGAATGCCGGCCAATTTCTGATCGACAAATATTTTCTCTGCCTCTTCAAGGCTATAGGCCCGTGCCTTCAGTTGCACTTGAGGGGTCGCATCGACCATTCTTTCCAACCGCCGACTGAATTGACTGCCGTCCAGATTGACAACGACGACCTGTTGGTCTCTCGGGACCTGATTGGTGTAGGGGAGTGGATAGAGAAAAGAATAGAGCAGCACCCCGCCGAAGACTGTGAGCAGGATAGCCGGATTGGTAAAAACAGCTCGACACTCATCTTTGCAGATTTCCCTCCATCTCATTGATGCACCCCCTCTCCGTTTTGCAGGGTACCTAGCTTCCTGGCTTTGTAGAAAACAAACAGGAGTGGAATAACAAAAAGTCCTAAACTTTGCAGCTGGGGAATAGCCGTATGCAACGGCGCACCGTAGTTAACCTGTCCGAACTGAATGTCGATATAGTGACTTATAGGCAAAAGGTTACGCCACATTTTAGCCGGCAGGGTCATATCTGTAACCGGAAAGGTCACCCCCATAAAGGCAAGCCCCGGTGCCGCATAGGCTGCTGCAAGGCTGAGCCCTCTCGCTGCATCCTGTGTTAAAAAATAGAACAGAGAACCCGCACCAATGCTGGCACAAACCGTAACCAGTTGGGCTGTTAGCAGCAAGGTCCAGTTGCCGTGCATGGGCCAGCCGAGAAAAATATACATCCCCCAGAGAAAGAGCATGCCATGCAGCCAGAAAATCAGAATTAAGGGAAGGAATTTTGCGAACAAGGCTCTTGCAGGAAAAGCTCCCAACCATTCGGCAAAACCTCGCCTACGCTTTTCGGCAGCGAGGGAGAGAACCGTTACCGCCACCATCAGAATCTGCCAGACGGCAGGCAGCAGGGCGGAAACAAGAAACTGAGCGTAGTTGCTGTTGATGTTGAAAAGGGGAATGACCTGGCTACCAATTGGCACCGCAGTTGAAAGGGCCATATCAAAGACCGGTGTTCCGGTTGCCATATTTTTAGCAATTTCGACTCCTGTTGTGAATGTACCTTGGGCTTGAAGGAGCGCCGAATTAGCAATCTTTCCGATCAGCAGGAACTGAGTGTTGATAAAAGCGTTTACCTGCGGCGGCCGACCTAGGATCATTTCCTTTTCCAGACCTTCTGGAATGACAACCAAGCCATAGATTTTTTCTGTGCGAAGAGCCGTTGCGCCCAACGGAACATTCAGATAGTCGTACGCTATTTCAAGGGAAGGGCTCGCATCGTAATGTCGAATCAGGGCCCTTGAGATGCGACTTTTGTCCAGGTCAACCACCCCAACAGGAAGATCTCTGGCGATTCCCTGTGAAAAAATTGCCCACATGAGAAAAAAGAGGAGCAGCGGCATCCAGCTGACCAGGGAGAGTAACCATGCGTCGCTCAGCAGAGCCCTCCACTCCCGGGCCACCATGGATATAAATGATGGCGCCTTCATTTTTCTACCAGAACACTCATTCCAGCCCGCAATCCTTTGATCTGATCGATCGGACGCGCCTCAACCTCGAAACTTCGCATATCAAAACCTTTGCCACTATTGGTCGCCCGCCAGATCGCAAAGTCGCCCATAACGGCAACGTGGTTGACCCGAAAGCGATAACTGCTCTTACCAAGAGCCGGAATTGCAGCACTAAATTCGGTCTCTTTTTGAAAGTCTGCGAGCCGGTCTTCGCGAACATGGAAAACCACCCAGGCATCGTTCATGTCAATAATGGTGACCACAGGAAATCCCTGGGGAGCAATTTCACCGGTTTGCAACAGGATCTGAGAAACCTCTCCGTCATGCCAGCTCTCTACTTGTGTTTCAGCCGCATAAACCTTGACTTCTGCCACAGCCCCTGCCGCCATGCGTGCCTTCCCCTCTGCCGCTGCAATGGTCTCGTTGCGGGCGCCCTCTTCCGTCATTTTGAACATCTGGTAGGCGCCATTGGCCGCAAAACGTGCCGTTTGAAATTGGGTATAGGCTTCATCTCGCTTCTGCTGAGACACAACGCCATCGGTATACAGACTGTTGATCCGCTGATAGGTCTTTTCCAAGAGGTCAGCGGCGGCTTGGGCCTGCTTCCACTGGTCCTGAGCTGCCTCAATCTGCTGCTTTCTCGCTCCTGTATTTGCTTCTTTGGCAAGGGCATCGGCAGCATCTCTTCCGGCGACGGCCTGTGCCAGTTTAGCGGTGATCTCCGGACTGAGAAGGGTAAAAACCAGCTGGCCTTTTTGGATCAGGTCACCTTTACGGACAAAAACCTGATCGACGCGACCGGCAACTTTTGAGCTGACATTATACTGTTGTGCTACGACCTGCCCCTGTAATCGTATCGGTTTTGGCTGGTAAGCATACCAAAAGGTGTAACTGAGCCAGGCGATCCCGGCAACAACAACGACGACGACCAGAAATGTTCTAAAAAAACGCATTACCGTACCTCTGTTCCTTGTCTCTTTTGATAAAGCAAAAAATTCTCCGGCTGACCGCTTACTGCATGGAGCTTTGCCAGGGTGACGACGTAGTTATAAACGGCAACCGCACGCTGCATTTTTATGCCTGCAAGAAATAATTCGGCATCGATCACATCAAGCGAGGTTGAAAGCCCCTGGTTGAATGCTTTCGACCGCATGACAACGGTTTCTTCTGCTAATTTCAGGCTTGACCCAAGCCCTTTATATTCCTCAAGTGACTGCTCGGCCTGGTAATAACTCTTTTCCACCAGTACCGACAGGTCACTTCTCGCTTGACGCTCCAAGGCGTTTATCTGCCTGACCATACTTTTAGCGGCCGCCAGGTTGCCCGCGCGACCGGATCTTTCAGAAAGTGGAATATTCATCCCGACGCCTACGACCCAGTCGGGAAGCAGCTTGCTGGTCAGATCGTCTTCTTCATAGAGGCTGTAATTGCCGAAGAGAGCCACTGTCGGAAAGTATTTGCCTCTTTCCACAGCGATCAGACCTTCTGCTTGATCTTTTTTCGATCCAAGAACGCCGAGGCCAGGATAACTGGCAAGGGTTTTATCGAGAAAGATCGCCAGCGGGGGCATGGTTTCATTGATAAAAAGTGCATCGGAAGGAATAATCGTCTGCGGATTTTTCAATAATCTTGTCAGAGCGAGCCTGGCAATTTCCAGTTCGCGACCTGCCTTGCGGCGTTCAACGATCGCTCTGTCGTAGGAAGCCTGCGACTGCATTCTTTCAACCCTTGCTATCTGCCCCTGCTTTTCAAGGAGAACAGCATGGTCGCGATGTTTCTTCAACCCTGCTTCAACATCAGCCATGGTGTCGAGCACTCTTTGACTTAAGACAACCCCAAAATAGTAGCGAGCAAGGTTTTCAAACTGCTCTTCCAACTTCATTTCCAACTGGTGGCCTGCTTCGCCTACCTGTCCAGCGGCAATGTCCTGGGCAGCGTCAATTCTTCCGCCAGCGTAGATGGGCCAGTGAGCTCGAATGGAGCTGGTCAGATTTTCGCGTTCAGCAATTGTTGAGGTAAGGCCGCTGTTTAATTCAGTTGCTGACATGCCATAGCTCTTGGCCAGACCGGCAATAACCGGTGACAACTGGTCTCCGGCCGGCATACTCTCTAAAATCTCAGAAGGGGAAAGGGTCACCTGGTCATCAAGATATAAATAACTCGCCGATATCCCAATCTCTGGAAGATACAAAGCCTTTGCCGCATCACGTTTATGCTTTGCCTGTTCGACATTTGCTCTGGCTGCCGCAAGGGTATCATTTTCTGCAGAGAGCTGCTGCCAGGCTTCAGCGAAACTGACGACAGGATCCACAGGAGAACCAAAGGCTGGTATCGTGCTGCTGAACAGGATGCCGATTACTGTAATCATGGACAGCAGTTTGCCTAAATATCTGTTCACACTTCCCTACCTTGTTGTTCATATCTGTTTGAAAAAAGACACCCTCGCGAGACACAATTATGTGAGTGCCCTCGGTTCCGGCGTGTTGATGTGCGCAGAGATGCGCATAATGACCTTCCACGGTCAATAAGAGTACTACAGCTATCGTGCCAAGGGCGAGAAAACGATTGTTTGTTGATAACACATTGATTTTGTTGAACAAACAGGAGAGGATTTGACAGGTAAAAGCGAGCCCGTTAAGGATATCCGTCGCATACCGCAGAGCCGTCATATGCGGTGGCCTTTGAGCACAATAAACGGATTGGGGATTTGGGATACTCAATATTGAGTGTCTCTTTTGAGTGTCTCCTTTCGAATTACAAGTATTTTCTCTAGCGACGACTGGTAATGGCCCCCTTTAACTAGTTCAGCCCTTGTTGTTTGACATGTGCCGTATAACAACTTACAGTGTAAAGGATTGAGTATTCTAATCAGGTATTAACGTTTATTGAGTCTCGCCTCTCCTCTTGGGATATAGTTATGCAAAACGCGTACATGTTTCGCGCATGGAAATGGCTGTTAGCACGTCTGATCATATCGGCCTTCATTGGTTATCTCGCCACGATGTTTGCGGCTGGGCTGTACCAGGCAGAACCGTCAACCCTCCTGAAGGCGACGACGTTTGGTCTGCCACATGTCGGCACGATGATTACGAGCCTGGGGATGACCTTTGGTATTGACGCATGGCTCATGTTGTTTTTCTGCAATCTAACAGTCGCCATACTGCTCTTGGCCCCCGTCTACTGGGTCCAACTGCTAAATCCTCACAACCGGAGCCGGTCATTCTTGCGGCTGCGCAGACACCTGCAAAAAGACCGCTCTGCCGAACGCTTGCGGAAAATCCCGGCCTTTGCACGCATCCAATCACCACAATTGCGCCTATCTTTGTTACTTTTAGTTGTTATACCGTACATCGTCACCATCGCCCTTGGATTATTAGTCGGGGCTTGGGTCGGTGTAGGTCATGTGTTTAGCTCTTCGCCGATTCTCGCCTTAGCCTACATCTTGCCGCACGGCATTCCCGAGATTGCCGCCATACTGCTTGCCTGTAGTATCCCTGTCGGAACCTGGATGTCCGTTCGCTCAGTGGTCGGCAACGAGTCCACATCCGAATTCTTCCTCGGTATTGATCGTGTGCTTGCCTCAGCTCAGTTCCAACAGAACTTAAAGATGATCATCAACCTTCTCCTGATCGCGGGCTTGACCGAAGCTTACTTAACGACCCAGGTTGTCGACATGCTTAGCGGCATATAGCAACGCCTTTTCTCTTTGTCCGAAATTTTGCTTCAGTCCGGATCGTCAGACCTTCACCTGGAAGAGCAGCCTGCGTTTAGTTCTGGTTCTCGATTCTGGGGACATCTTGATGTCCTCAACTCCGGCAGTCGTGATATTTGAGAAACTGATGCAGTTATGAATCCGTCCTGGCAGCGGTGACTTTGTCCTTGGCCTTGATCACGAAGAAGCGCCCTGCAGGTGCAAGGCGTAAGCCGACTGAAGTCCGGCTTATACTGACCGAGCAAACCGTTCACGAAGTAAGAATCCCCATCAATGGCAGGTGATCAGAAGCCATTTTTGAGAGCGGAGACTTGTATACCGTTCTGTCAACAATGCGATGTGGAGAATTGACGAGAATATGATCCATCCGCAACATTGGCCAGCCGGTTGGAAAAGTTGCGGGGGAAGGAGAATGGTCAAAGTGCCGATGCAACCAGCGCAGCGGCCTTCCCCAGGGGAGCCATTCGTTGAAATCTCCCATCAATACCAGTGGGGTCCGGTCTTTTTTCGCGAGGTACCCGAGCAGTTGATTGACTTGCCGCAGGCGTTCACCGGGGAATAAGCCGAGATGGGTTACGGCAACCTGCAGCCTTTCTCCGTTCCAGTCGAGATGCACAATCAGCAAGCCGCGAGGCTCCCACCGCTTGACGCTGATATCGTTCCTCTCTATCTTCATCACTGGCAATCGGGTCAACAGAGCATTGCCGTAATCACCCGTTTCACGCTGCATGGTTGGCCCGGCAATCACCTCCATGCCGGTCAACGCCTGCAGTTTTTGCAGGTCGTCGCCATCTCCTTTGACATGATTATCGACTTCCTGCAAACCGATGACATCTGCCTGCATTTGCAGAATCACCTGCGCGGTTCGTAACAGATTCCGTTTCCCATCGCGGCCAACCGCCCTATGAATATTCCAGCTGGCCAGGTTTAGATGACGCTTAACCACCTTTACATACCTCCTGTCCTGTCAATAGTTTCTTACCGATGACCATAACCAGCAACACGCAAGGCAGAGCGATACTGCAAGGCCCAGTGTCAGTCAGTCCGGTTTGCGCAAGACCCGCTCCAAACCTTCTTCAAAGATCATAATCGCAAGAGTTTCATGACGTATGCCGACTGCAGTAACTATCAGAGAAGAGCGGACCGAAATATGGCTGGCACCGGCGACCATGTTGACTAAGGTAAAGGGGGCAATCGGTACGATGCGGACCAGCGCTTTGGTGCGTTCCTTGTCGGGCGACGTCGGCCACCACGGTCCTGATGGCGTCGTAAGACCGCTGAGGAGCGGAGACACCGGGCCGTTGTCCGACGTGCGCTACGGCCAGGCGCGGGATAGAGATGCCTAATTTTCCTGTTCCGACTCTGAGGAGACGCCCACGCGCCGCGCTGCCAACTCGATCAGCCCGTACGCGGGTAGCGCCAGCAACAGCGGCAGCAGGTAGTAGGTGGCGCGGTATGCCAGCATCGCGGCGAGGAGCTCTGGAACCGGCAACTGGTCGCCTAACGTCGCTATGACAACGGCCTCCAGCACACCCAGGTTGGCCGGCACGTGCGTCACTACACCGGCCACCGCTGCCAGCAACATCGCGCCGAGCACGGTGGGATAGTCGATGCGCCCACCCAACAGGATCCAGACAATGGCGCCAATCAGGAGCCAGTTCGCGCCGCCGGCCACCGTCTGCAGGGC
>JAGXHM010000104.1 GCA_024636155.1 Deltaproteobacteria bacterium | reverse complement strand
GCTCCCAGCAGGGCGAAGATGAGAGTCCAGGCCATCGGCTTGAACATTTTCCCTTCGATCCCTTCAAGGGTGAGGACCGGCAGAAACACGAGAACGATGATACCCATGCCGAAAACAATCGGCCGGACCACTTCCTGACTCGAGGCGAGAATGGAGTCGAACCGTTCGGCGACCGTTAACGGCCTGTTCAACTGCATCTGACGTTCGGTCAGACGTCTGAGATTCGCTTCCGTCATGACGACCGAGCCGTCAACCAGAATGCCGAAGTCAATAGCGCCAAGGGACAGCAGGCTCGCGGCAATCCCCATCTCTTGCATCCCGAGAGTCGCAAACAGCATCGCCATCGGGATGGTCGCCGCCACCAGCAGGCCTGCGCGCAGGTTTCCGAGGAGCAGAAACAAAACAGCAATGACGAGCAGGGCGCCAGCGAACAGGTTATGTTTGACAGTTTCAATCACCTGATCGACCAGAACGGTGCGGTCGTAGACCGTCTCCAGAATAATATCTTCAGGCAGCGCCTTTTTGACCTTTGCCAGAGCATTCTTCAGGTCAGTCGTGACCGTCCGGCTGTTCTCACCCATCAGCATGAAGCCAAGGCCGAGAACGACCTCCCCTTTGCCGCCAGCTGAAACGGCACCCCGGCGCAGTTCATGACCGATTGCAACCTCGGCGACGTCACGAACCAACACCGGTGCGCCCTGATAGGCCGTAATGACGATATTGGCAATCTCCTCCACCGAAGCGACCCGGCCGAGGCCGTGGACCAGCAAGGTCTGACCGCCAGTCACGACCTGTCCACCACCGACATTGGCGTTGTTTTCACGTAAGGCGGTCGTGACATCTGCGTAGGTCAGCCCATACTTCAGCAGGTTATCGGGTGAGGCGATGACATGATACTGCTTCTCCAGTCCCCCCCAGGAATTGACCTCTGCCACCCCCGCGACTTTGCGCAGCTCCGGCTTGACCACCCAATCATGCAAGGTGCGCAGTTCATCCAGGCTGCGCTCCGGATTGTCCGAGCGGAGCACGTAATGAAACACTTCACCCAGACCGGTTGAGATCGGCCCCAATTCGGGGCGCTCGATCCCGTCCGGGAGCTCAACTGTCGCCAACCGCTCCATAATGAGTTGGCGGGAATCAAGGATCGCCATTTCATCTTCGAAGATAGCGACCACCTGGGAGAGGCCGAACTTGGAGATCGACCGGACATGCACCAGCCCGGGCAGCCCCGAGATCGCGAGTTCAACCGGTTGCGAAAGCTGCTTCTCGATCTCTTCCGGTCCGAGCGAGGGGGCGGTGGTATTGATCTGCACCTGAACCGGGGTCGTGTCGGGAAAAGCATCGACCGGCAGGCGCAACAGTCCCCAGGCTCCGGCAGAGAACGTGACGATAAACAACAAGACGACCACAAGGCGATTGCGCAAGGCAACCTCGATCATTTTTTCAAGCATCAGATTAACTCCCTAGTGATCGGCACAAGAGGCACCGAGGCGCGCCTTGAGGACTTCTGATTTCAGGGCAAACCCCTGACTGGTCACAACCTGATCATCCCGAAAGAGACCGGCCAGGACAACGACCATACCATCCGTTTTTGCACCGACTTCAACCCGACGCAGGTCGAACAGATCGGACTCCAGCTGAACAAAAACGTACGCTTTGCCATCGATGTTCTGCAACGCATCGGCCGAGACGGCCAGCACCTTCTCTTCGTCTCCTTCCAGCAAGCGGACGCTGCCGAACATTCCGACCTTGAGCCGCTGCCCCGGGTTTTTCACCTCAGCCAATACCTTGAGCGTCCGGGTCTGTTCATCGACAACCGTTCCGGTCTGAAAAATATGACCGGTAAAAATCGTATCGGGCAGTCCGTTGAAACGGGCTTGAATCCTGGCCTTCTCGCGAATCTTATATATACGGGCTTCGGGCACAGAGAGTTCGACCCAAAGAGAATCGAGATCTGCCAGGGTAAAAAGGGGAGTGCCAGGCTCCACTGCCTCGCCAACGCCTGTTTCCACCGCCACGATCGTCCCGCTCAAGGGTGCACGCAGAAAAAGCGACGCGCTACTCTCACCATCGATCAACAGTTGTGCAATGGTCGCCGGATCGAGGCCGAAATTCATCAGATGCTGCCGATACTGCTCTGCGGCGCTCTGCGCTGCACGGTACTGTGCTTCGGCTTGCTGAAATTCCAATTTGGAGCTGATCCCTCTCTCCATGAGGTTTTTCTCCCGCTGGTAAGTCGCTGCGGTTTGATTCTCACGGGCATTGGCCGTAATAAGCTGAGCCTTCAAAGAGGCAATCTCCGGCATGGCAATCCTGGCCAATGGATCACCTTTCCTTATTCTGCTGCCGGGCTGTACATATACCTGCAACACAATCCCGGCCGAAAGTGGAGTGATGTGAGCAAGGTTGGTACGGTTAAACTTTACTTGTGCCGGGAGGTCGATGCCGTCCGCGAAGGAGACTGTTTGCGGGTTGTCGGTGCCAACGCCCGCTCTGGCAGCGACGTCCGGAGAGGAAAGCCGCACTTTCATCCCTTCGCCAGGGTGTAACTCTGCAAGATGTCCGCCCTGACAGAGGGCATCCTCTGTTTCCGGCACGCGATGTTCCGGACAGATGCCGTCAGCGCCACTTGCATGCCCATGCCCTGCGTGCTCATCCGGTTCTGTATCGGTTGCCTCGGTATGCCCATGACCTGCGTGCTCATCCGGTTCTGTATCGGTTGCCTCGGTATGCCCATGACCTGCGTGCTCATCTCCCGTTTCACCGTTCCGGATATGATCATCATGGTCGGCGTCCCCTTTTTCGCTGAAGAGATCTTCCGCTTCATCTTTATGCTTCTCATCCTCCCCACCATGATCATGTCCATCACCACTGCTTTCAGCAACCGCCGTCTCGAGCTGTTCATGACTTTCAGAGTGTGTCGGCTGCAAAGCGACATAACTGCCTGCCACGATAAAAACCATGACCGTTGCAGAAATCAGTAATATTTTCATTTTTTTATTGAGCTGCATTTGTAAACCTCGCTGACAAGTTAATTAGCCTGTTGGCCATCATCGATACGCCCTGTCATTCTCATCACATCGAGTCGTGCCTCGTGGTAGGCGCTAAAAACGTTGATATACTCTGACCTCACTTCAAACAGGGTCCGTTGGGCATCGAGCGCATCGAGAAAATCAAATTTCCCTTCCCGATAGCCGATTTGAGCCGCCTCGTTGGCTTGTTCCGCAGCGGGGAGGATCTCTTTTTTGATGATCACGGCTTGCTGATGTAAACCCAGAAGCTCCTGATAAGCGGATTGCAAACCGGACGTGAGCTCGGCAATAGCCGCATCACGCTGATAGGCAGATTGCGACACTTCAGCCAGAGCGGTCATCCGTCCACCCTGGTTGCGATCAAAAAACGGCAGAGGAAATTCCAAGCCGGCAACCAATACGTTGGCATTGGTCTCTCGGAATTTACGAGCACCGAAAACCAGGGTCACATCCGGGATCATTCCGGCCCGTGCCAATTCGAGGTTAGCTTTTTTGTTAGCCAGATCCGATTGCCAGCGCTGCACATCGGAATTATTTAAAAAGCCCGCTTGCAACGCACCCCATTCGGGCGGTTCATTCAGGTCATCAAACACGCCAACAACCGCATCGAAATCGGGAGCAGAATCACCCCATTTCGAAGCGAGAGAATAGCGGGCTTGAACCTGTTGTCGTTTTGCCGATTCAAAAGCATTCCGGGCCATATTCAATTCCACACCGGCACGCAGCTTCTGAATCGGCGAAACCTTACCCGCCTCAACACGATCGACAACGGTTTGATACCCCTGCTCTGCCAGACCGAGAAGTTGCTCCGCCTGTCCAAACCGCTCCTGAGCCGTCAGAACGGCATAGAAAGCCTTCATCGTCGCCAATTGCAGGTCTTGTTTTTGGTTTTGGTAATCCCATTCGGCCAACTTCAGATCGTGGCCAGCAACACTCTGGCGTGCACTGCGCTTGCCGCCGATCTCAACCCGTTGACTCAAGGCAACAGTTATCTCGGCGCCATCCAGTCCCTTGAGCTCATCTTTGCCACCAAAGTTTTCAACCTCGACCGCAAGCTCAGGATTTGGGAAAAGGCCAGCCTGCTTTACAAACCCTTCTTTAACCTCGACACTCTGGACAGCAGCCATGTTCGCCGGGCTCGTCTGAATGCGCTGCAACGCATCATGCAGGGATAGAGACCTTTTTGTTTCAGCCTTTGCAATCGTTAAATTTTGGGCGAACGCCTGTCCGAAGACGGTGATCAATAATAGACCAAGGGCGACAATCGCCGGCAGACGTAGAGATCTGCGCATACGAAACTCCTATGAGAGCGCTAAGGTGTTAGACATCCTTTGCAGGGGGATACAGCCGCTAAAGAATGTTTGACTTTTTTTAAACGGGGATTTTAAGCTGAAACCAGGCCGAGGGGCTTAGTCAGCTTTGAGCAGAGATGGATCAATTCAGCCGAACAACTGTCCGGTGATGCAGAATGGATTGAGCTATTCGTGGTGGTTGAGGCACAAGATTGCCGACCACCATCTTGACGGTTCGCGCAAAGTGGGACGCAAAAGAGTTGAGAGCTACTACACCGATGGAAACAGGGATTTTATTTTCAAGACGCTTCGTTGTCGTCGCATCATTGAGCTCGACATAGAAATCGAGGCATGGTCCACAATGGTCTGCATCAGATTGAGCTAACGAGTATCCCTCATGCTCATTAGCAGAATTCGACAAGAAAGAATCATCCGCGTTAGCACTCTGCGCAACGTACATGAGGTCGACATGACCATCATCGCCGAAGCACCAGGCATAACCGGGCATGCTGACGATGGTCGCCACAAAGAAGACGGGTATGATCAGAAGTGCGATTTTGTTCCAGACCTGTTTCATAGGGAGGCATCTTAATGCGGATCAGCTCTTGAAGGCAAGCCCGAGAACACAAATAAAAGAAAAACCGTAATAAGCACATGACTCACGTCTTATTTGCACAGCGTAAAATTTATCCAAACCAAAACAGGAGCTGAGTGTGGGCATCCTTGCATGGTAAATGAGTGCCTGTCCTATTTATTCTATTTCCCGATCGAAGTTGGCCAGAGTTTCGTCGAGCGAAATCCAGGAAAGTCTGCTTTGACAAAATATATTCATGTTTGGTTTGATTTCTTCAAGGGTGTTGACGGCGCCCAGATGAACCATTTTCAAATGGGGGTATTTTAGATTTTGATTAAATATCGGGGTGCCGCAGTTTTTGCAGAAGTTTTTTACGGCATATTCTGACGGAGAGTAACTGGTTATAAACTCCTCTCCTTTGGTAAGCATAACTCTTTTTCCGGAGACAACGATATAAGTCGAGAATGAGCTGCCGTTGAGCTTTCTGCATCTGTTACAATGACAATTGACCACATTTGCTTTTGTGGTTTCAATTTCGAGCTTGATTTCACCGCAGGCACAATGACCGGAAAAGTTTTTCATTGTATCTTCCTCTCCTTTTTCGGGGGAATCACTGTTTTCAATGTCATTTCAAAGGCCCCCTTCTGGTGCGCCCGCGGATTCATACGCGAACCATCAATGTTTCAGAAGTTTGAACACTCCAACGAGACAGTAGAAAAAACTCTCTTACAACCCAACGGTCGCACTTCAAACAGAATTTCTCAATGAGATTTATCGCTAATAAATGATGCGAACTGAGGATAGCAAATACCAAGCCTGGCACCGGGGCATTATTATGATGTTTTTCAGGCTCTTAAGGCTTAAATGCTTTTAGTTGAAGATCTTTTATGACCCTGAAATGCTTCACATTACTTGAGGCGAGGATCATATTATTTTCCACTGCTGTAGCAGCTATGATGGCATCACCTGATCCAAGG
>JAGXHM010000103.1 GCA_024636155.1 Deltaproteobacteria bacterium | reverse complement strand
TCCGGGTCGTCGAGAAGCTCTGTCACGCGGTGGTAGACAAGCACAACGACCGGGCAATCAATGCGGTTGGCTAAACGATTTTTGCATGCACGTACTGCACGCCAGGCTCCCCGGAAAGAGCGATAGACGATACGCGCTGAATTCGTTAATAGCGATTTTTCGGGCAGAAGAATATCCATTAGTCCACGTTTGAATAAACAAAGCACTTGTGCTCAAAATGCGGCAGTTCCTTGATCTTACTGAAAATATCACTTGATTCTATAAGATCATGGCAATCGGGATTGAGGTAGATGATGGTCGCTTCTCTGGGGTGATCGTTTATTGACTGCTCAATGTTCTGCAAAACATCCTTCATGACAACCGATGGGAAGGGGTCAAAGAAGTAGAAGTAATTGTATCGATCTAAGGCCTTGAACTCGGCGGCATCACAGCACTGGATGTTGATATTCCTTATCCTGAGTGTCCTGATGTTCTGCTCGGCTATTTCGACAAATTCTTTCGCGATCTCCACCCCGGTAATTTTTGCGAACGGATATTTGGATAAAGAGATAAGGATGCCCCCCTTGCCGCAGCCGAAATCAACGATGGCATCGTCAGGGGTGATCGTGAAATGAGACATGATCTTATCAAAGGCCAGCCCCCCTGAATCGGCGTAATAATGGGTCCTTTCGGACACCGCTTCGGTCGGGTCGTCTTTGAGGTCAATATGCCCCAGAGCAATACGCAGACGAATGATGAATTCTCGCCACTCGCCTTTGCACAAGAGAATCACGGCATTCCTCGCCCCTCTCGCCAACGCTTTGTGTCTGCTTGACAGTTTCATGGTTGTTGCCGCTTCATGGTTGTCTCTATCGCCGCAGCTTTGCAAAAGGGGCCTTGATCTTCTGAGCAAGCCGCAACCCCCGGGTAATAACGCGGGCAGGAACGATTTGTTTCAAGCTTTGGGCAAGTGATGTGTAGCCGTTCCATAAGGCCCACTCCAGTCTTGCCGTGCCGCGATCCTGCCAGACACGCAGATCGTGACAGGTCACGGGCTCTGCCCGCCAATTTGCCTTGTATGGTTCGTCTCCTCCCAACAGGTCAAAGGATTGGCAGCCTCTTGCTATGGCAAACTGTATGGCAGCCATCATGGTTAACTTGCCCGGTGAATACTTGTTCATGGCCAGGTCGATCCCCGCCTGGTAGGCGTAAACGGTTTCGCTGTCAAAGAATTGGTATTCAATGGCGATTGGTTTGCCGTCACACTCCAGCCAAGCCAGCCTCAGCTGATTCTGATTGAGTAAATAGCCGGCAACCTCCTGGTGGAATTGCCGAAACTTTTCATCGCTGAACACGCCGGCGGGTGCCTCCGTTTTCCCCCAGCGTGCAGAATGCAGCTGCAAAAGAATCTCGTAGCCTCGCTGCAGCTCCGCCGCGTTATCAACCTGCATTAGCTGGATCCTGCCCGAATCGAGGAACTGGCGTTGCAGTTGGCGGCAGCGCTTGCGCAGCGACCGGGAGAGCGTCTGCAGGTAGGCATCCCAGTTGTCCGGCAGGCTTATTCTCCAGCAACTGTTGATCTGTCGCTGATGCCCGAGGCAGCCATGTTTGGTTAAATGCTTCATGGTGGTATGAATGGCCAAGGCGTCAGCATCGACGGCTTCGAACCGCAGGCGTTTCCAGGACTGTTGGCTCTCGGTCAGGGCCTGGGCTACTCCTTCGCCCACCCGGGCTTCCCATTCGGCAGCGGCCAGCCAGTCGGTGTGGTGAGTACAAGTGTCACGCGCGCCGAGCACACGCAGCGTCGCCAGTCCGCCGCCGTTTTGCAGATACAGAGGTGCCAGGCCGACCAGGCCCGCTTCCGGGTCCATGACGAGGATGATGCGTAATTCATCTTCCGGTTCGGCATAAATTCCCCACCAGCCAAGCAGCCATTCCGGGGAGCGCATCGGCCTGCCGGCCGCCAACCTGCGCCAGGCATCAAGGTGCGGTTCAAGTTCCGAATTTGCATGGATATTTATGGTTTGCAACGGTTTGTTCAGCATTGACAATCTTTGCCTGGATAGCAGATCCGGCTCAATATGGATGCTCAAGGTCTTGTGCCGAAAAGTCATGATTCCTGATGCGGAAGACCGAATCGCGGTCTTTTTTCCAACGTTTAATCTGCATGACATCCTTCCCCATGGCCCGCCTGATCAACCCGACGGGGAGGACCATGGCTATAAAAAGTACGGTCAAAAGGATCTTGGAGATCATGGTGTTCTGGTCAGGATCCGCTTCGGATTTTCGGCGTGGCACGCCAAAGAGTCTTTCCCAGGCATCGTCGTTGCTCATGGTGAGCCCGGTGGCGTAATCGAAGTAGTCCATGTTCAACAGGAAGGAGCCATCCGCCCGCAGGTCGACCATTTCGGCAAGAATCAGAGCCTTCCATTTTTCAACTTGCGCCGAACCGGACATCCCATAAGGAGCCAGACCCATTAATTTGTATTCACCGCTGTTGACTTTGAAACCGCAGTAATAGGTAAACGCCGAATAAAGTAAGCCGAGAGAATGTGGGAAGGAAGAGTCCTGTTTGATGCGGGTAAACCTTTCCTCGTGAGCTGCGGCAACGATCTCGCCATTGACAATCAGGGCCGCCGCGCTGTCGTGATAAAAAGCCGAGATACCCAGGATCGCTTCCTGCATCATCCGTGGTCCTTTCTGAAAACCACCAGAATTAAAAAATTGCATAGATAAAAGGTGCTATCGCCGTCCCTCCGGTCATGACGATCAAAACCCCGAAGAGCATTAAAACGAGGATGACCGGCAACAACCAGAACTTTTTGCGCACCTTGAGGAAGCCCCAGAGGTCTTTCAGAAAATCCATCTGCTTAGTCCTTTGTCAGAAGGTAACTATTCAGCACACTCTTAACTTTATGATTCAACGCGGAGGCGCAGAGGTGCGGAGGACCCGAATTTATGTTTAAGGGTTTGAAACCGTTAAGTCAAAAGCCAATAAAGCGAGTTTATTGACCTTCAGGGCCTCCGCGCCTCCGCGTTGAATCGATTTAGAGAGTTAGGTTTGTTCAATCCGTATAAATTAGATTCTTATCCGTGTCCAGAGGTTTTCTTTGCAAGCTGAATAGTTACGTCAGAAGTTTGACTCTAATAGCTGAAGATGCTGCTTGATCGAACCAAAGCAACCATCTTGCACCGATCTTCAAACGCAAACGTCAGTCGGCGACCGGGACACCCTGCCTGTAAACCATACTCGTCAGCTCTTTGCCCTGCTCATCCCAGCTTTTGACCAGGCCATTGATTTTTCCTCCGGCCAGGTCTTTGAAACTTTTCAGACGGCCGTTCTCGTGAAATTCAACCTCGATGCCGTGCGGAATCAGGCGACCTCCGGAAATGCGACGCATCAGTATCAGTTTGCGCGGTGCACGGGAGGGATAGATTTCCAACTCAACCTGGAAAGGCATCGGCTTGATATTCTTGTCCTTGAGAATCGATTGGATCTTTGCCAGAATCGACCGTGCCCTGTCGTTTTTCGGGTTCAGGCGCAGGGCTTCTGTCGCGCAGTCGTAGGCGATCCCCATGCGACCCCGTTTCGCCATGATCAGGCTGAAACTTGTGAGTGCACCATCGTGGCTCGGCATCTGCTGAAAAACCAGCAACAAGTGTGCTGCAGCTTTTTCCAACTCCTGGAGACTCGGATTAATCAGAGCCTGTCCCAATTTCAACCGGATTTCAATTGCTCCCGGAAGATCTTCAAGGGTCGCGTACAGCAAATCCAAGGCTTCATCAAGTTGGCCGTTTTCGATCAGGACCGAGGTCAAAATACTGGTGGAACTGACCAGGACCTGTTCTGAAGCATCTGTGGTCTCGCGAGCCTGTCTTGCGAGCCGGACGGCCTCTTCATCTTTCCCTGCCCATAACAGGACCCGCGCCAGGTTGGCCAGCGCCTGTCCATGTGCGACTTCATCCACCTCTGCATCGATTTTGGCTGCGGCTGCGGCAACTGGCTGCTGCTCCCAGTCCTTGACCGGCTGGAGAATCCCTTCTCCAGCCATGGCCCTGACCAGATCAATCGCGAGCAATTCATGCCCTCCAATCGTCGGGTGAACATGATCCAGAAAAAACTCCTTGCCGGGGATGGAATACCCCCTGACTTTCTGCATGGTTTTTTCGAGAAGACCGACATAGTCGACAAGTTTTGCCCCTTGTTCCTGTGCGACTTCGGTGACGATCCGGCGCATCGGTGTCAGCGCCCGTAAAGGGCAGACGTCCTCATCGCGCGCCCGCTGCAGAGCTAGGCCGGCATCTTCGAAGCGTTCGAGGGCAAGCAGAACCTGCCCACGTCGGTACTGTATTTCTGCATGTCGAGGGTCAAGACTGACCGCGCTGTTGAGGATACCGAGGGCGTCCTCCCATTTTTCCTGGCTGATCGCAGTTTTAGCCCTGGCCAGCATCTGCTCTGAACGTTGCCGGGTCTCGTGGTCCAGCCCTTCGGTGTGTTCGCTTTTGAAAGGGGCGCAGTCATTCAGGCTGGATGCGGGGGTGACGAAAATAATCTCCGCATCAACCGACCTGGCCAGCTCCGCCATACGCTCGAGACTGATCCGGTAATGCTTGAGAATCTTTTTCTCCAGGGAATCGTCACGCGTATAGCGGTCGAGTCCGGCAGATTCATTGAGTATGGCGTTCACTTCCCCGGAAAGCTTGTCCCGCCCGGCACTCTCCGCCTGCGGGGAGATCCCCAGGCTCTGCAGGGCTCCATTCATGGCCGCCCAGGTTCGGGTCCGGGACAGAAGTCCAGCCGTTGACCGAATAAACGCTGGCATCTCCTTGATCTCACGGTAAGTTCGCTCCTCGAGGAATTCGTTGTGACCGGTATAAACGATGAACAGGTCCGGTTGGTAGTTGACCAGCTCCTCCATCAGGTGTGCCACCCGGTAACTCGCGTAACTGATGCCGCCGGCATTGATCACTTCCCACTTCCTGCTGTCGTCAACCAAAGGCAGGAGCTCCCGCAGCCAGCCGCTAAAAGAGGTGGTGTCATTATAAGGCCGACCGTAGGTGGTCGAACCGCCGAGAGTGAAAATCCGATAGGTGCCCGGAGCTTTGTTC
>JAGXHM010000102.1 GCA_024636155.1 Deltaproteobacteria bacterium | reverse complement strand
GGTGCTTGGCTTTGGTTGCGATACCATGGCAACGGTCGTTACCCGCACCCTGGAGTCAACCCGGGAGCGGATTATTGCGACCCTGCTCCTCGCTCTCGCCATTCCATGCAGTGCCCAGATGGGTGTTATCCTCGGCCTTCTCTCCGGCGTGCCTGGGGCCTTGATGGTCTGGCTCGCCAGTATGGTCGGGGTTTTTCTTTTGGTTGGCCTGCTTGCCGCGCAGGTTGTCCCGGGGGAACGACCGATGTTCTACATGGAAATCCCGCCAATGCGCCTGCCTCAGGCGCAAAATGTGCTGATCAAGACACTGACGCGCATGCAGTGGTACTTTATGGAAATTTTTCCGCTGTTTATGATTGCCTCTGTGTTGCTTGTGGCCGGCAAACTGAGCGGAGCCCTGCAGTGGCTGGTCGAAGCCTTTAACCCGGTCATGCACCTCCTCGGCCTGCCCAATGAAGCGGCAGCGGCCTTTATCTTTGGTTTCTTCCGGCGTGATTTCGGCGCGGCCGGGCTGTATGATTTACAGACTCAGGGTTTGTTGACTCCGGTACAATTGACCGTTGCTGCCGTGACCTTGACCTTGTTTGTACCGTGCGTTGCACAGTTTCTGGTGATGCAAAAAGAACGCGGCTGGCGGACTTCACTGGCTATTTTCTTTATGGTCACAGGAATGGCCTTTGGCGTCGGCTGGTCCCTCAATAAGTTTCTGCTGATGACGGGACTCCTCGCATGAAGTGCTCATTTTGCGAACATGAATTAACTCCGGATATGCTGCGTGAAGAAGGTGGCGGTGGTTGTCTTGGCGGTTGCCGTAAGATCCATTGCCCCTACTGTGGGCAGGAAAATCCGATGATCCCGGAATTCCTGGAAAAGGTGCTTCGACAAGAAAAAACGAAAGAGTAAAGTTATTGTTTAACGCAAAGAGGCAAAGAAGGTCTAACAAGGTTAAAAGAGAAACTTTAAAGGCAACTCGTCACCGCATACAGATAAAGACGAATAGCGATTTTTGGTTTGCGCTTTTGTTTAACCAAAAGATTTATTGTTTTTCTTTCTTTACTCTTTGCGTCTGAGTGAGCGTTAGCGAACGGGCGTTACGCTTTTTAATTTTCTGTAAAATAACAACGATTAGATAACCAGAACCTTACATTTAATTGTTCCACGTAAAAGAAAGGATGTTGTTATATGAAGGTATCAGCTAAGGCGGAAGAAATTCTCGAATCCCTCTGGATTGCGACCGAGGAGGAGGGCGAAACTGCCGCACATTTTGAGAGACTCGCTATTACTCAAAACGACGACGGCTTGGTCGAATTGGTCCGTTTGGCCTTCGTTGAAGTCAGTGGCGAACGGGTTCGTTTGCGCAAGGAGGGGCGTGACGAAGCACGTATGACCGTGCGTAGGCACCGCCTTGCCGAGCGACTCATGATGGACATCCTCGATATCAAGGGGGTCAGCGGAGATGAACGGGCGTGCGAGTTTGAACATCTCTTGCATTATGGTGTCGACACCAAAATCTGTACGCTTCTGAATCATCCAACCACGTGTCCTCATGGCAAACCAATCCCCCCCGGCAGTTGCTGCGAACAGGCACGTCAGGACGGTGAAGTCGGTGTGGTTGCCCTGACGGAACTCAAGGCCGGCGAAGAGGGTGAAATAGCCTATTTGGCCGCAACCGATGTCAGCAAAATGCAGAAGTTGATGAGCATGGGGGTTCTACCTGGTTGTGACCTGGTGGTGACGAGAACATTTCCGTCATATGTTTTCAAGGTTGGCCATTCGGAATTTGCTGTTGATAGTGAACTTGCCAGAGAAATTTTTGTTCGGAAAAACTAGGTTCCACTGTGGCTGCTTTATCCCTTGCAACCAGCCCTGTGATTACCTATAGTTAAGAAACTTTTCTGCTGGCAGATGGCTTATAGGTGGGGGCTCCCACTGAAGAAGGAGGAATGTGTGGAAATTCTTGGCATCGATATTGGTTTTGGTTTTACCAAAGCGACGAGCGGCAAACAAAGTCTGATTTTTAAATCAGTCCTTGGTGAAGCGACTGATATCCAGTTTCGTGACGAAATGCTTGCTCCTGCAGATGATGGTAATCATTTGCAAATTGAGGTTGACGGCAAGTCTTATTTTGTTGGTGAACTCGCCGAGCGTCAAAGTAATGTGCGTTTTTTCACTCTTGATCAGGCACAGTTTATCGGCAAATTTGCCAAGGTATTCGCTCTAGCAGCGGCGGCTCAGATGGTCAAGGGGTTTGTTCCGGTCAATCTGGTCACTGGTCTGCCGATCGGTTCTTACCGACAATACAAAGATGAACTGGCCAAACTTCTGGTCGGCGAGCATAAAGTGACGCTTGTTGATGGTAGCGGAAAAAAGGAAGAGAAGTCGATCAGCATCAACAAGGTACGCGTTGTCCCACAACCGTTCGGCTCTCTCTTTAACCTGATGCTCAATGATCTCGGTGAAATGGGTGACAAACGCCTGGTTCAGGACAAAATTGGTATTATCGATGTCGGTTTCCGGACCTCTGATTACACGATATCGGACAAGATGCGTTATTCGGAGCGTGGTAGCCGTACCACGGATTCTGGAATAGCCCGGGCTTTTAATGTGATTGCGACCAAGCTGCGTGAATACAGCGGTGTAAATATCGAACTCTATCGCCTCTATGAAGCGATCGATAACGGCAGCATCAAGATCCGTGGCAAGGTCTACGATCTCAAGAGTTTGACCGATCAGGTCTTCAGCCAGTTGGCAGCCTCAATTGCCAACGAAGTCGATCGCCTCTGGGTTGATGACTGGGATATTGACTCAATGGTCATTACCGGCGGCGGTGGTGCGGTGTTGTCAAAATATCTCAAACCGCTTTTGAACGGCGAGATTATGGAGACGGACCCGGAACAGGATATGCGTTTTTATAATGTACATGGCTACCGTAAGTTCGGTCAGCACCTCTGGGCGCGTGGCAATACACCTCCCCAGACTCCAGCAGCACCGATAAAGGAATAACCTCAAACGCCTCCAATCCTGGGGGCGTTTTTGATGGCGTCGTAAAATGTCCGTCCTCCTGCATTGCTGCCTTTTTTCAGGACTTCAACATACGATATGTATGCCTTCATCCCTGAAAAGTGCTACGCCTTGTGAAACGAAAATTTTACTTAGCCATCACAGATGATGTATTTTTTTAAAGGCTCTCATTGGAAGACATTATGAGCAATATTGATTTCGACGACATCCTCAACCTGTTGCAGCAGCGTGCCAATCGTCCTTTGAGCCTCAAAGAGATTCAGGAGACGCTTGATCTGAGTGCTGCTGAGCGCAAGGTGATTGGCAAAAGCCTGAAGAGCATGGTCAAGGATGGCACCCTGGTGCAGCTGAAGGGCGGTCGCTTTGCCTTGCCGGGGAGAGTCAATCTGGTTGTTGGAACGCTCAGCGTACATCGCGATGGCTACGGCTTTGTCGCTCCGACAGACAATAAAGCCCAGGATGTTTTTGTCCCCGCGCGTCACGTTCGGCCGGCAATGCACGGCGATATGGTGGTTGTCAGGCTGGAACGTTCATTACGCACAGGTCGTCCGGAAGGGCGGGTGATCCGTGTTGAAAAGAGAGCGTACCAGACCTTGGTTGGGCGTTATCTGACTGACCATGGTGTGGGCTATGTTTCACCGGTTGATCCGCACCTTCAGGACGATCTGCTGATTCCTCCTGGTGCAGCGGGTGATGCCAAGCCCGGGCAGATGGTATTGGCAGAGATTGAAAGCTATCCGGGGCATTCTCGCGGTGCTGCAGGCCGAATCACTGAGGTTCTCGGAGAGGCGACAGACCCTGACGTTGAAATAAGAATTGCCGCTATTCAGTTTGGCCTGCCATATGAGTTCTCTCCGGAGGTTCTGGCCGAGGCCAGCGAGGTCCCTTCGACGGTAGAGACTCAGGATCTCGCTGGACGTGAAGATCTCCGTCATCTGAATTTTGTGACAATTGATGGCGAGACGGCGAAAGATTTCGACGATGCTGTTGCCATCGCTCGCCTTGATAAAGGCTATCGGCTCTGGGTCGCGATCGCCGATGTGGCCCATTACGTGACTGCTGGTAGTCTCATCGATAAAGAAGCCCTGGAACGCGGCACCAGCGTTTACTTTCCCGGAACCTGCCTGCCGATGCTGCCTGAGGCGTTGAGTAACGGCATCTGTTCTCTTAATCCGCAAGTCGATCGGCTGGTCATGGTCGCTGAACTTGATTTTGATCTTTCCGGGCATCGCATCGGTTTGCGTTTTTGCCAGGCTGTCATGCACAGTCGAGCTCGCCTGACCTATACTCAAGTTGCTGCTGTCTTGATTGATGAGGATCCCGAGGTTCGCTCAGAACAACAACATTTGCTTGCAGACCTTGAGGCTATGAGAGAGCTTGCTGAATTGCGTATTGAATTCCGTCGGCAACGCGGTAGCCTTGATTTTGATCTTCCTGAGGCGCAGGTCATGCTTGATCTACAGGGTCGTCCTGACAATATCATCCGTGTAAAGCGCAATCTGGCACATCGCCTGATTGAGGAGTTCATGCTGGCGGCCAACGAGGCGGTTGCTGCCTGGTTGGTGAAGCAGCATAAACCAATGATTTTTCGGGTTCACGAAGCGCCTACCGAGGGGAAGATGGCGGCCTTTCAGGAATTTATTGCTTACTTCAATCTGGGGATTTCTTTGCCGGTTGAAGGGGTAAAGCCAAAAGAGCTACAGGAACTTCTTGATCGCGTGGCAGGTCAACCTGAAGAACACGTTATCAACCGTGTGTTGCTGCGCAGCATGCCACAGGCATACTACTCTGTGAACAATCAGGGGCACTTCGGACTGGCCGCTGATGACTACTGTCATTTTACCTCACCAATCAGGCGTTACCCGGATCTGGCGGTCCATCGGATTTTGAAGAAGCAGCTTTCTGAACAAAAAGAGTCGAAGTTGTGTCGTGAAGTTCCTCTTCAAGAAGTTGCCCAGCGCTCTTCCTCGACCGAGAGACGTGCGATGGAGGCAGAACGTGACATCGTTAATCTGAAAAAATGTCAATTTATCGTCGACAAGGTGGGCGAAACATATCCTGGCATGGTAACCTCAGTACACGCTTTTGGCTTCTTCGTTGAGCTGCAAGAGATTTATGTGGAAGGGCTGGTGCATGTCTCTAGTCTGAGCGATGACTTTTATCAGTATGAAGAAGAACGGCACCGTCTGATTGGCATGAACCGCCGTCGGGAGTTCGGGATTGGCACTCAGGTTGAAGTGCGCGTCCACAAGGTTGATCTCGACCGTCGGGAAATCGACTTTCGCTTGATTGAAGTGGAAAATCCGGGACGAGGAACGCGGAACGAGGGACGCGGAAAGAGTAAGCGTAAGGGTTCCTCCCGGTGATCAGGGACTGTTCTGGATTCTAACGGGACTGTCCCTCTGGTCGTTCGGTGAAAAAGTGACAGTTCCAGTTCAGTGATATAAGGGCAGCCCCCATGTTGGGACAGTCCTTGGAGAGTTGAGAATGCAGGTTGTAAGAGATCTTGACAGTTTGCACGAACCACCCTGCCAGACAGTTTTAACCATTGGTAATTTCGATGGGGTACATCTCGGTCATCGCGAGATCTTCCGACGTGTGGTTGATAAGGCGCGTGAACTGAAGGGTACTGCGGTGGTGGTTACTTTTGAGCCACATCCGTTGCGCTTGATGGCCCCTGATAAAGCCCCTTTGCAACTGAACACTCCTGAGGAAAAAGTTCGCCTCCTTGCTGCCTCCTGTATTGATCTTTTGGTCGTTCTTAACTTCACCACGCAATTGGCTGAGATGTCTGCAGAGGCTTTTGTCCGGGAAATTCTGGTCCGAAAACTGGGCGTCAAGCATCTGATTGTCGGCTACGACTACTCTTTTGGTCGTAATCGTCAGGGGAACACAGATTTTCTTGCGGTGCAGTCTAAGCTGCATAACTTCACTCTCGAAGTTTTGGAACCGATTCGTGCCGAGCAACAGGCGCATAGCTCAACGGCGATCCGCAAGATCCTTCGAGAGGGGCGAGTCGCCGATGCAGTCAAAATCCTCGGACGAAATTTCACCCTCGATGGTGAAGTGGTTCATGGCGACGGCCGGGGTCGTAAGCTTGGATTCCCGACGGCTAATCTGGTCACGCAAAAAGAGATTCTGCCGCGTGATGGTGTTTATGCTGTGAAGGTTAAGTGGCACGAGACATACTACGACGGAGTCATCAACATTGGCTGTCGACCAACATTTGCGCCCAACGCGCCGACGCTGGAAATTCATCTGATGGACTTTCAGGGTGATCTTTACGCTGAGCGGTTGAGAATTTATTTTGTCGAACGTCTGCGCGATGAGCAAAAATTCTCTTCAGTGGGGGCGTTGCAGGAAGCTGTCGTTGGAGACATCACTCGCGCCAGGGAGCTGCTCGCCAGTCGGCAGTTTGTGGAATATCGCGAATATCTAGGAGACTGTCGGACTTAATAAACGTCTACTGCCATTTTGCTGCTGACCCAGGATAACGGCGGCTTTGACCACCAAGGCACGAAGTTGCCATGAAATGCCTGTTCTGGATCAATGACAACTTATTTTTGCCATGATGTTTTAAGGCCTTCAAAAAAACTCTTTGTGTCCTGGTGACTTAGTGGCCATTCATTGTTTCGGTCACAATAAAGATTGATTGGAATTATGGATAAACAACGTTGCTATCCTGTTTGGCAGAGTGGAGAATGATGATATGCAACTAACCGGTAAAACAATAGTTGTCGGTATCTTTGGTGATCCGGTTGCGCATTCACTCTCGCCGCGGATGCAGAATGCGGCAATTCAAGCCAGTGACCTCGATGCGGTTTATGTACCATTTCACGTCACTGGCACACAGTTATGTGGCGCAGTTGCAGGTATTCGTGCCATGGCTCTGCGAGGGGTCAGCCTGACGATTCCACACAAGGAAGCAGCCTGTTCTCTGGTCGATGAGCTGGATGAACAGGCTGCCCTGATCGGAGCGATTAATACCATCGTCAACGAGGATGGTCACCTTAAAGGCTACAATACTGACGGCCTCGGCCTGCTGAATGCTCTGAAACAGGAGCTTGGCGTCGATGTCGCCGGGCGGCGTGTTTTGCTTGTTGGTGCTGGAGGTGCCTGCCGAGCAGCATTGGTTGCCCTCTGCCAGGCGAAGGCTACGTGGATTGGTATAGCAAATCGTACTCGTGAAAGATCACAGAGGCTGATTAAAGAGTTGGCCCCGAAGTTTCCGGGCACGGCTTTTGCTGAGTATGAATTAGCTCCGCAGCTGTTAGCTGATTGTCCCGAACCTGTTGATTTGCTGGTCAATACTTCCGCTGTCGGTCTCAAAGGGGAAACTTTTGACTTTCAGCTGACAGAGTGTGTCAGTTCTGGTGGTGCGGTGTTCGATATGGTCTATGCTCCTGAGTCAACAGCTCTGATCCTTGCAGCGCAGGGGAGGGGGCTGGCGACTGCTGATGGACGAGGAATGCTGTCCGCCCAGGGTGAGATTGCTTTTCAGCTCTGGTTTGGTTGTGAGCCAAAGGGAGATGTCATGCGTCAGGCGTTGGAGAATTGACCTGAATTTGAGTTTTGATTCCAGCTGGTTACGTGGTATCTAGCTTGACAGGCCTCTGACGCATTCGCTAGAATGTTGAGGTTGTATTTATTCTGGGGGGAGAAGATGATTTTCTATGGCTGCTAATCGGCTCGGCGAGCTTCTGGTTCGCAATAAGTTAATCGACGAGAAACAACTCGCCAAGGCTCTTGAAGAGCAGAAAGCCAGTGGTGGACGTCTCGGTGTCAGTCTGGTTAAGCTCGGCTATCTGAAAGAAGAAGACCTCGCTGCCTTTCTGTCACGCCAGTACGGCGTCCCCTCAATCAATCTCGCTGAATTTGAAATCGGTGAAAATGTCATCAAGCTTGTACCTTCTGAAGTTGTGCAGAAGTACCAGTTGATTCCGGTCAACCGCGCGGGCTCCACTCTGATCATCGCTATGGCTGATCCCTCCAACATCTTCGCCATCGACGACATTAAATTTATGACCGGCTACAACGTTGAAGTTGTTGTAGCGGCTGAAGCAAGCATCAAGATTGCGATTGATAAATATTATGACCAGAGCGCTTCTTTTGACGACGTTATGGGCGATATTGACGATATTGATCTTGAGATTGTCGATGATGATGATGAGGTCAATCTCAGCGACCTGGAGAAAGCCAGCGAAGATGCTCCTGTTGTCAAACTCGTTAACCTGATTCTCACCGATGCGATTAAGAAAGGTGCATCCGATATTCATGTCGAGCCGTATGAGAAGTCATTTCGGGTTCGCTATCGCATCGACGGTGTGCTACACGAGGTCATGAAGCCACCGCTGAAGTTGAAGAACGCTCTTACTTCACGAATCAAAATCATGTCGGAGATGGATATCTCTGAGCGGCGTCTGCCTCAGGACGGTCGCATCAAGATTAAGCTGCCAGGTGGCAAAGACATGGACTATCGCGTCAGTTGTCTGCCAACCCTGTTTGGCGAAAAGGTCGTTCTGCGGTTGCTTGATAAGTCGAACCTGCAACTTGATATGACCAAGCTTGGCTACGAAGAGCAGTCGTTGAAATGGTTCAAGGAACAGATTCACAAGCCTTTCGGCATGGTCCTGGTGACCGGGCCTACCGGTTCAGGTAAAACAGTTTCCCTCTACTCAGCTCTTGGTGAATTGAACACGCCGACGGAAAATATCTCAACTGCAGAAGATCCAGTAGAATTCAACTTCGCCGGGATTAACCAGTGTCAGATGCATGAGGAAATCGGTCTTAACTTTGCCGCCGCCCTGCGTTCTTTCCTGCGTCAGGATCCGGACATCATCATGATCGGTGAAATCCGTGACTTCGAGACTGCCGAGATCGGTGTCAAGGCTGCGCTGACCGGACACCTGGTGCTCTCTACGCTGCATACCAACGATTGCCCAAGTACTGTTAACCGACTTCTCAATATGGGTATCGAGCCATTCCTTGTCGCCTCTGCAGTCAACCTGATTACCGGACAGCGCCTTGGCCGTCGACTCTGTCTGGAATGTCAGGTTCCTGAAGATATTCCCAGGGAAACTCTTCTCCAGGCTGGAGTCCTCGAGAGCAAGGTCGATACTTTTAACAGCTATAAAGGTGAGGGTTGCCCAAAATGTAACGACACCGGTTACAAAGGTCGTGTCGGTTTTTACCAGGTTATGCCAATGTTTGAAGAGTTGCGCGAATTGATTCTGGCCGGCGCGAATACTGCGGAGTTGAAGCGCGAATCAATGCGCCTTGGAGTCAAAACCATGCGTCAGGCAGCATTAACGAAGATGGATGAAAAAATCACTTCGTTTGAAGAGACTCTGCGTTGCACCATCTCTGACGATTAAAGTAGGAGGCTAGCGGCTAAAAGCTTTCGCCAGGCCCAAGTTCTCCCAAAGTTAACAAAAACGTGCCATGTTCTACCAGGAGACTTATGTCAGAATTTTCGATTCAACAAATGCTCAAAACAATGGTTGAACATGGGGCATCCGACCTCCACATCACCACCGGAACGCCGCCACAGATTCGCGTTAATGGCAAAGTGATGCCCATGAAGATGCGCGCCTTGCTGCCAGCAGATACCAAAAATATCTGTTACAGCATTCTCACAGAGACCCAGAAGCGCAAATTTGAGGAAATTAACGAGCTTGACTTCTCTTTTGGCGTCAAAGGCCTGGCTCGCTTTCGTGGTAATATCTTTGTACAACGTGGTGCCCTTGCCGGTGTTTTTCGCTTAATTCCTTATAAATTTCTCTCCTTTGATGAACTTGGTCTGCCGCCAGTCATCAAAACGATTTCCAGTAAATCGAACGGTCTGGTGCTGGTTACTGGTCCTACCGGTTCCGGTAAATCCACCACCTTGGCGTCGATTATAGATAACATCAATGCTGAGCGTCAGGAGCATATCGTAACGATTGAGGACCCGATCGAATATCTGCATCCGCACAAAAGATGTATCGTCAACCAACGAGAAGTCGGTTCCGACACCTTTTCGTTCAAGAACGCTCTGAAATACATTCTTCGCCAGGATCCTGATGTTGTTCTGCTTGGCGAGTTGCGTGATCTGGAAACGATCGAGGCAGCGCTGAGTATTGCTGAAACCGGCCACCTATGCTTTGCTACCCTGCACACCAACGGGTGCGTGCAAACGATCAACCGTATTGTTGATGTTTTTCCGACCAATCAGCAACAACAGGTTCGAACTCAACTTTCATTCGTACTGGAAGGTGTTCTGTCGCAGACGCTGATGCCGCGTCTGGATGGCAAAGGCCGTGCCCTGGCCCTTGAAGTTATGGTGCCGAATACAGCTATCCGCGCGCTGATTCGTGATGACAAGATTCACCAGCTTTACTCGCAGATGCAAATGGGGCAAGACAAGTACGGCATGCAGACGATGAATCAGTGCCTCTTTTCGTTATATCATGATAAAAAAGTATCCCTGGATGATGTTATGTCGCGAACGCCAGATATAGAAGAGCTCAAAGAGATGATCGCCAATCCTTCGGCAGCCCTCAAGCGTGGAGTCTCTTCAGGTTCTGGCGCGAAAAGGTAAGGCTGTCTCTCGCGATCCGTGATCCGATTACGAATCGCTGATAACTGATAACTGATAACTGACACTAAGAGGTTGATCATGGGTAAATTTGCTTGGGAAGGTACTACGAAGTCTGGTCAGTCTATGAAAGGGCAAATGGAAGCCCCTAATGAAGGGGCTGTCCAGGCACAACTTCGCCGTCAGGGTATTTCTCCAGGGAAAATCAAAGAGGCCGGTAAGGGCTTCAACATGGAAATCAACATCCCTGGTTTCGAGCCGAAGGTCACGACCAAGGAGATCGTTATCTTTACCCGCCAGTTTGCCACCATGATCGATGCTGGTTTACCGCTGGTGCAGTGCCTTGATATCTTAAGTAAGCAGCAGGAGAATAAAACTTTCAAAACCATTTTGCTGCGGGTCAAGGAAGATGTTGAGTCTGGTTCCACCTTTGCCGACGCTTTGAAAAAACACCCCAAAGCGTTTGACTCACTCTACGTCAATCTAGTCGCTGCTGGCGAAATCGGCGGTATCCTCGATACCATTCTCAATCGTCTGGCGGCCTATATTGAAAAAGCGCTTAAGTTGAGAAAACAGGTTAAGAGTGCCATGACCTATCCGACGACCATTATTGGTATCGCCATCCTTGTTATTGCCGTTATTCTGGTTTTTGTTATTCCGCAGTTTCAATCGATGTTTGAATCTTTTGGCCAACAGTTGCCGCTCCCGACCCGTATAGTTATCGCTTTGAGCGACTTTATCCAGAGCTACATCCTGGTTATTATTGGTGGTCTTTTTGTGTTGATAAAGATTCTTCAGTTTATCTACTCAAAACCTAAAGGTCAGCTTTTCTTTGATGCGTTATTCCTGAAACTGCCAGTTATGGGGCCTCTGGTTCGAAAGGTTGCCGTCGCCAAATTCACCAGAACCCTTGGCACCATGATTTCCAGCGGTGTGCCGATTCTGGATGGCCTTGATATCGTTGCTAAAACAGCGGGCAACAAGATTGTCGAGAACGCTATCTACAAAGTGGCGCAAAGTATCAGTGAAGGTAAAACCATCGCTGAGCCATTGGAACAGTCGGGCGTTTTCCCATCAATGGTCTGTCAGATGATTGCAGTCGGGGAACAATCAGGCTCGATTGATACCATGCTTAACAAGGTTGCAGACTTTTATGATGATGAAGTCGATGATGCGGTCGGCAATCTGACTGCCATGATGGAACCACTGCTGATGCTCTTCCTGGGCGTCACTGTTGGTGGTTTGGTTATCGCCATGTATCTGCCGATCTTTTCGTTGGCCGGTGCGGTCGGCTAGGCATAGTTTCTTATGGCGGTAACGCCTGCTCAAAAATACTTTCACAATGTGCCACGGCGATTGCTGTCGTGGTATCTTGCCGTTCGTCTGATTGTTGTCTGCCTTTTCCTCGGTGGAACAATTTTCTATCAACTCCAGCAGGGTTCCTGGTCCGCTTCTGCCGCGGCCCGCTACCTGACATATCTGGCTCTTTTCGCTGTTTTACAGACATTTTCCTCCGGACTTATCCTCGCCAGAATAAGAAACTATCGCCACTTCATCAGTAGCCAGATCAGCTGGGACCTGCTCTTTGTTGTTCTGGTTATCTACTTAACCGGAGGCGTCGACAGCCTTTATTCTTTCCTGTTCATTCTGGTGATTATCGCCGCCAGTGTTTTCTTACCAAGACCACAGTTGCTGATCGTTGCTTCCGCTTCGTCTATTCTCTACGGCAGTCTGCTCGATCTTCAGTACTATGGCTATCTGCCAATTTTCACCGGCCAGTCGTTAACGAAAGATTTGCAGCACTCCGACGTCTTCTATGCTGTCTTTTTGCATGTTGGAGCGTTCTTTCTGACGGCCCTCTTAAGTGGCACCCTGGCAGAACGGCTGCGTCGTAGTGAGGAAGCACGTGAAAAGCGGGAGATCGACTATGGTGAACTGGAACGCCTCAACCAGGCGATTCTGACTAATATCAACAGTGGCCTGATGGTTATTAACGCAGCTGGACGAATCCGCTCTTTCAATAGTGCTGCCAGCAAGATTACCGGTTACAGTCTTGAGGAGGTTTATAACCGCCCCGTTGAGGCGATCCTGCCTGAGCTCGGAAGCTTTGATCCTGATAGTCTGAATGGCATTGAGCGCGGAGAAACCAATTACCTTAAAAATGAGAAAGAAGTTCTCGTTCTAGGCTATTCTGCCAGTCGCGTCGTGGATAGAGGCAATCTTCCTTTGGGTCTGCTGGTTGCTTTTCAGGATTTGACTGAGTACAAGGCCCTTGAAGAGCAATTGCACCGAGCCGACCGGCTGGCAGCTGTCGGTCGCCTCGCCTCCGGATTGGCTCACGAAATTCGCAACCCTCTAGCGGCGATCAGCGGGTCTGTACAACTTCTGCTGGAAGACGAAAAAGTCCGTGATGAAGATCGACGTCTGATGAATATTGTTGTCAAAGAGGCTGATCGTTTAAGCCTTCTGCTCAGTGACTTCCTTAGTTTTGCCCGGCCAGCGCCGCTACAGATAGAGTCCATCGATATCGCTTTACTGATTGATGAATTGATTGCTCTTTTAAGTGTCAGCGGACAGTTCCCGAAAGTGATTCTTGAAAAAGTGTATCAAGGCCCCATCGTGATGAATGTTGATCCCCAGAAAATGCACCAGATCTTATGGGATCTGCTTATCAATGCCGGGGAAGCAGCCAGCCCTGAAGGCAAGATACGCGTCGGAATCAATGGCTCTCGGGGTGAAATTACCATAGAAGATACCGGGGCAGGTATTGCTCAGGAAGATCGTGACAAACTGTTTGAGCCATTTTACACCACCAAAGATAAAGGTACAGGTTTGGGTTTGGCCAACGTTTATGCAAATATAGAAGCTCACGAAGGGCATATTTACTTTGAGCCTGGCAGTCTGGGTGGTGCACGTTTCATAATCGAACTGCCCGAAAAATGCCTGGTCTAGGGACTATTCTCGTATGGGGTCTGTCCCTTTTGTAGCTCGTGGGGCGAAGGCACCAAGGGTCACGTTTATTTTGTCAAACGATTAGTTTTTGGTTATGCTTGAGTCTAATAAATATTTGAAAGTTGCTTTGTGTCTCGGTGTCTTGATGGCCAAACTTTTTTCTGTAGTTAAGGAGTTGTTTCCAATATGAGCACCGAACCGAATAAACACCGCATTTTGATCGTCGACGACGAAGAAAGCATGCGTGATTTCTTAAGCATCATGCTGCACCGCGAAGGTTACTGTGTTGATACAGCGGTTGATGGTGCTCAGGCCGTCACTCATCTGCGTGATCATAGCTACGATCTTGTCATCTCTGATATCAAGATGCCACGTATGACTGGTCTGGAACTTTTGGCGCACATTAAGGAACGCACGCCGGAAACGGTTGTTCTGATGGTTACCGCATTTTCATCGACCGATGAAGCTGTTGATGCGATGAAGCAGGGTGCCTATGATTACATCACCAAGCCGTTCAGAAATGAAGAAATCCGTCTGATCGTTAAAAACGCCCTGGAGCGGCGCGAACTACGTCAGGAGAACCTGGCTCTTAAGGAAGAGCTGGGCAAGCGTTTCTCTTTTGAAGGGTTGATCGGCAAATCAAAGGCCATGCAAGATGTCTTTACCATGGTCAAGAAGGTTGCGGCGAGTCCGGTGAAGGTGTTGGTCACCGGTGAGTCCGGGACAGGTAAAGAACTGGTGGCGCGGGCCATTCATTATAATAGTGAGCGACGCAATGGCCCGTTTGTGCCTATAAACTGTGGAGCGATCCCTGAGAATTTGCTTGAAAGTGAACTCTTTGGTCACGAAAAAGGTGCCTTTACAGGTGCTATCCGCCAGAAACCAGGCCTGTTCGAGACAGCCGCCAACGGTACGATCTTCCTCGATGAAATCGGCGAATTGCCGCCCTTGATGCAAGTCAAGCTGTTGCGGGTGTTACAAGAGAACGAGTTCCGCCGGGTTGGTGGTACCAAAGATATCCGGGCAGATGTGCGCGTGCTGGCAGCGACTAACCGTCATCTTGAAGAAGCCGTTGCTGAAGGTAGTTTCCGCGAAGATCTTTACTATCGTTTCAACGTTATTCGTGTCGATTTACCACCGTTACGCCAGCGCCGTGAAGATATCCCTGTCATGATCGATTTTTTCTGGGAGAGGTTTACCGGGCAAGCAGGTGTCAAGGTCTCTGAAGATGCCATGCGCCGGCTGATCGATTATCAGTGGCCGGGCAATGTTCGTGAATTAGAAAACGTCATCGAACGGGCTACTGTCTTGGGGAGAGAAAATGAAATTACCCTTGACTGTCTGCCACCCAATCTGGTGACCGGGATGTCCTCCTCAGTGACGCCATTGACTGATATCCCTGATTCCGGCATGGATCTGGATGCTTATCTGGGTGAGATTGAAAAAGAAATTCTGCTCAAGGCTCTCGTTCGCACAGACGGCGTACGTAAAACAGCAGCGGGACTCCTTGGCATTACCTTCCGCTCGATTCGCTATCGACTCGCCAAGTTTGATCTGGGGGTTGATGATAATGAGGAGTGAGGTTTGAGCTTTACCACAGAGTGGCGCGGGATTAGTACTTCTAAAGTGTTTGTAGAGGTGGCTCCTGTAACGCCGCGATTTGCTCACGAAGTTGCAGGATATGCTCTCCCCAGTAGTTCACAGTATTGAACCAGGGGAAATGGTGCGGAAAAGCAGGATCATCCCAGCGCCGCGCCAGCCAGGCACAATAGTGCAGGATGCGCAGGGTACGCAAGGCTTCCACCAGCCGCAGCTCTTGCGGTCGAAAATCATAAAATTCGTTATAGCCTTCAACAATCTCTGCCAACTGTGCCATCTGGCGCGACCGATCTCCTGAGAGCATCATCCAGAAATCCTGAATTGCGGGTGCCATTCGCGCATCATCGAAATCAACAAAGTGAGGAGCCTGATTGCGCCATAGTACGTTGCCGGCATGAAAATCGCCGTGAGTACGGATAAATGGCGTGTTATCAAGGTCGGCGAGAAGTTCGTCAAGGGTCTGTAACAGGTCATGGGTCAGAACGTTGTAATTCGCCTTGTACTCAGGGATGATGAACTTTTCGCTGATCAGAGCGACTGAGGCGTGACCGAAAGTGGCACAATCGAGTCTTGGACGATGTTTGAATGGCTTGATAGCAGAGATGGCATGTATCCGGCCGAGGGTTCGACCCATAATCAGCAGATTGTCGAGGTTGTCGAATTCCGGCGCGTGACCGCCTTGTCGCGGATAGAGAGAAAAACGGAAGCCGCCATAGTGCAAGAGACTTTCGCCCTGGTTATTAATGATCGGAGCGACGACCGGAAGTTCATGCTCCACCAATTCAAAACAAAACTGGTGTTCCTCAAGAATTTGCTCATCGCTCCAGCGTTGTGGACGATAAAACTTGGCAATGAGTGGCTCACTAT
Source organism: Deltaproteobacteria bacterium (assembly GCA_024636155.1). Taxonomy (GTDB): domain Bacteria; phylum Desulfobacterota; class Desulfuromonadia; order Desulfuromonadales; family BM103; genus M0040. The sequence continues at coordinate 4,401 of JAGXHM010000102.1, read as the reverse complement.
CTTCGATGCCGATCTGATAGACCCGATTTTCGTAGCTGTTGAGAGCAAAGTTGCGGCAGTCGCAGAGAAATCCACAACTTTCGATTGCATCCATGATGAAACTGGGCGTCAAGGCCTCGAAGTGATGCTGGTACTCTGTTTCTGTCACCCCAAGATCTCCTGAAGGTCGTTTTCAAGCGCATTAATGTCTGCTTCGGTGGTTGCCCAGGAGCACATGAAGCGGCAATGTCCGGAGCCGATGAAGGTGTAAAAGACCCAGCCCTTATTCCGGAGCGCGGTTATGGCTTTTTCTGGCATCTCCGCAAAGACAGCGTTGGCTTCGGTTGGATGAACCAGCTTGACTCCCTGGAAAGCTGAAATTTTGTCAGCAAGTTTGCGCGCACAGGCGTTTGCATGTCTGGCATGCCTGAGCATTGCATCTTCTTTGAGCAGGCCGAGCCAGGGTGCTGAGAGATAACGCATTTTCGAGGCCAGTTGTCCGGCTTGTTTGCAGCGATACTCAAATTCGGCGGCAAGACGTTTGTCGAAAAAGACGACGGCTTCACCAAGCGGCATGCCGTTTTTGGTGCCACCGAAGGTCAATACATCAACTCCGGCCCGCCAGGTCAGCTCTTTTGGATGAACCTGCAACGAAGCGACGGCGTTGGCGAAACGTGCGCCGTCCATGTGTAGCTTGAGGTTGAGTCGCTTGGTCAGGCCGTGGATGGCGATTAACTCATCGGGAGTATAGATGGTTCCCAGTTCGGTGGTTTGAGTAATCGAAAGAACTTGTGGCTTGGGGTAGTGGATGTCGGTGCGTTTTTTGACGGTATGCTCGACTTCGGTCAGGTCAACTTTACCGTCCTTGCCACCCACTGTCAGCAGCTTGGTGCCGTTGGAAAAGAATTCGCTGGCTCCGCATTCGTCGGTTTCAACGTGTGCAGTCTCGTGGCAGATGACGCTGTGGTACGATTGACAGAGAGACGCTAAAGCCAATGAGTTGGCTGCTGTGCCGTTGAAGACGAAGAAGACCTCGCAATCCGTTTCAAAAAAATTACGCAACGCATCACAGGCTTTGGCGGTCCAGGGATCGTCACCGTAACTGGTTGCGTAGCCGTTGTCGGCTTCTTGCAATGCCTGCCAGGCTTCTGGGCAGATACCGGCGTAATTGTCGCTGGCGAACTGATTCTTGGGTGTTTTTATCGTCATGATAGATCTCGTGAATGCTGTGATTGTCTGGATTCGTTCGGTCAATACAGAAATTTAACGCAAAGACGTCAAGGAAAGCTAGTAAAGACACAATGAAACCTTAACATTAATACTTTGTCGAGCACAGGCAACAATGGAGAAAAATAGATGAAGACCAGAATGGTTTAAAGTCATTTATAAAACAGGGACTTGAAAGTTTTAGACCCTCATCTGTGTTTGTCAGCCTTCATCTGCGTTCAACTTATACTTTTAACCTGAAGAAGGTGCTCTTTGTGCCTTTCTTTACCCTCTGTGTCTTTGTGTTAAAAAAACCGTTAACTCCCTAATCGTTTCATCTGCATGTCCATATTCGCCAGAGTCTCCTTTGCTTTATCGAACATCTCATCGCCAGCAAGTATCCCAACCGAACTGGATGCAAACCCCTGATCCAGATAAGTCTTCGCAGCATGGGCCAGTTTTTGCTGGTCCATGGCGAGAATACCTTTACGGAAGGATTGTCGCATCTCGTGGGTTAATCCCTGTTGCTGATGGACAAACTCGCTGTAGCCTCGACTACCTGGTGAGAGGGGGCGGTCAAGCTCAGCAAAAGCAGTCAGGACCGATTGTTTGACCATCTCGTCACTGAATTCACCTTTACATGCCCACTCAACAGCTTGACGGTAGACGTCGAGAGTCCGCTCCAGGTGAGGGTCGCGATAAGAGAGCACGGAGAAGAGGCCACCGTCGCTATTGTATCCGGCCATACCACCGTAAGCGCCGCCTTTCTCACGAATTTCGCGATGCAAAAAATCGGCACGCAGTAATTTGGCCAGGACCATCAGAGCCGGAGCATCGGCGTGTGTGTAAGGAACCGTGCGGAACACGCGGGTAACGTAAGCCACCGGAAGATTGCGATGCCAGCCGGTAGAGCTGGCTCGGCTCGTGAATGCTGTTGGCAGATGCTGTGACGGTTTGGCTTGTTTCGGCAGCGTAGCCAGCAGCTTTGCCAGAGGCGCTGCCATGGCTTGCATAGCGGGTTCTTCTGCGGTGATGGCTGCTGTTGCCCGGGATGCAATCAAGAGCTCCGCAGCGATTGCTTTAAATGTTTCAGCTAATGCGGTCATCCCCGCATCATCGAGGTCGCTGGCATGCTGGATCGTCTGTATCTGAGTCATGCCGCTCCACTCTTCACGTAAAGCAGCTGTGGGAGTAAGCGATGCCGCCGCGGCCCGCGCGGCGAAGGAATGGCCGGCTCCAGGAATTGAGTTCTCCATGGATGTTCTGACCTGACCAATGACAGTACGCAGTCGGCTAAGGTTGGTAAAGTCCGGGGCTGTCAGCATGTCGGTCAATAGCTCGCAAAGGTTGGTCTGGTTCTGATCAAGAGCTTTGCATTTGACTTCCATGAATGGGCGCATGCTGTCGAGGTCAAGGGGGCTCTCCAGCAGGTTGGTGCCAACACGAATGCCACCGGTGACTGCTGTGATGCGACGCGCCATGGCCAGGTAGTCGTGGCCTGCGGCACCGATCTGCGGGAGCAGAGTGCAAAAGATCGGCAGGTAAGGGCGCAGGGAGTCATCAAGACCGCTGATATCGAACTGCAGAGTCAAATAAGTGATGCCGTTGGTCGGTTGAGAGAACCAGAAAGTGGAACAATTTGCAGTCACATCCGTCCGAAATGGCGTTGTTTGCTCTTCGACTTCAATGTCGTCCAGTTCCAGTATTGGCAGACAACTTGTGTCTTCCGGAGCTTCCTGACTGCGTTCCAGTTCGGTAGCTTTTGTCTTGATCTCGGCGATGGTTGCGTCATCAAGCTTCTGCCGTATGTTGCGCAGGTGTTCGGTAAAGGCCAACTCTTCACGTGGGCCGTGCTCGGGGTCAGGGCGCAGCAAGAGGGTGACCCTGTGCGGGTTGTCGAGCAGATGACGACGAATCATCTGCGGGAAAAAATCCGGGTCGGCCGTAGCGCTTCTGAGACGTTCAAGGTTTTGACTAATCATCAGAGCGCTGAAAGGGTCTTCAGCGTGTAGCCAGGGGCCAAACAGTCGCATCATCAAGCCGAGGCCGTAAGGGTATTGATCGCCAGTTACTTCACGATTGGCAAATTCGTATTGATGCAAGGCGGCATCGACCCGTTCCTGTGGAAAGCCGTCTTTTGCAACCTGGGCAAGAGTGTCGAGTATGAGTGTTTCTATCGCCGGTAATTTTTCCGGTTCTGTTCCCTGCAGGCCGGCAGAGAGGAAGGTGTCGCGATAGTCGTCGTGATAGCCGGTTCCCGGGGAAAGATTGCGTCCCAGCCCTGACTCGATCAGGGCCTGATAGAGTGGGGCGGCTGGATTGCCGAGCAACAGGTTGGTTAAAATGCCGGTGGCAGCGCGTTCGAAGGTGTCTTCAATTGGGCAGGTCAACCAGGCCATCTGCACCATGCTGCGTTGCTTTAACTCATCGTCTGGGCCGACAGGAAAGGTTTGCGTGCTCTGTGTCGGCGCGGTCCAACGCTTCTCCAGGGGGATCTCGCTAGCAACGTCATGACGTTCAAAACGATTTAACGCCAGCTCTTCAATATGTTGTACGTGTTCCTCGACGGGCAGGTTGCCGTAGGTGAAAATCCAACTGTTACTTGGGTGGTAGTAGCTTTTATGGAACGCGCGTAACTGTTCCCAGGTCAGTTCGGGAATGACAATCGGTTCTCCGCCGGAGTTCTGTCCGTAGCAGGTGGTTGGGAAGAGAGCAGCGCTAAGACGGCGTCCCAGCAGTGATGACGAGTCGGCCATGGCGCCTTTCATCTCGTTGAAGACCACGCCTTTGATCATCAGGCTGTCGGTATCATTCGGGTCGGCAAAGTCGAGACGGTGGCCTTCCTGGAGAAAGTCCTGTTCGCGCAGCAGGGGGAAGAAGGTGGCATCGAGGTAGATCCCCATCAGATTGTAGAAATCTTTGCGGTTCATGCTGGCGACCGGGTAGAGGGTCCAGTCAGCAGCCGTCATGGCATTCATGAAGGTGTTCAGACTGCGTTTGAGCATGGTGAAAAAAGGATCACGGATCGGGTACTTCTGTGAACCGCAGAGAACTGTATGCTCCAGGATGTGAGCGACGCCGGTTGAGTCAGGCGGTGGTGTGCGGAAGCCAACGGCAAAGACATTGTTCGGGTCGTCGCAAGCAAGGTGCAGCAGGCGTGCGCCAGTCGGTTCGTGTCGCATGGTGACGGCGGTGAGGTTCAGCTCTGGAACAGGC
>JAGXHM010000101.1 GCA_024636155.1 Deltaproteobacteria bacterium | reverse complement strand
TTCGGAGACTTTAATTTTAAAGAAAACTATATAAGTCTTCTTCCTTGTTAAAGACTTTTGTCGCGTTTGATTCTGTAACTTTCTTATGCGATAGGTATGCCACTTTTTGGCGAGATGGTGCAGATGCGGGCTTGAGAGGACCTTTGCGGACGCAAAGGTTCAATAATCACAGATAGATAGAGACACAGTTATAAAAAACTAGTCCCCATTTTAATACTTGGAAATTCGCTAGTTAGATGTGTGTCAGGTGACACAAGTGTGTAAAAAAGCGGACAAAAAACGTCAGTTAACGGGAAATGACACGCTTTTGCACTTCTAAAAAGTATTGTTCAGATATTCATTGCTGATACGCTCAGCTGTAACGGATAGTCTCCTTGTTCGATCCCCTGGGGGAGAATAACCCGCAGATTTACGGAGCGGGTAACTGGTGTATTGCTGGCAAGTGTTGCGAAGCGGATCATGTCGCTTCCGGAACTGCTTCCATTACCGACGACAACGCGTTCCGGACCGAAGCTTTCGAGGCTCAGATCAATATCGCTGCGCAGGTTTGTCGACAGCTCGATGCTCAGTGAGTTAGGCAGGTCGATGAAGCCTCTTTGAATCGCTTCGGCATCGACACGGTAAGATGAGACAAGAGGAGTCGCAGTTACATTCATCCAGGGCAGGATCCGTGCGCTGACTCGGACTGAAGTGCTTGCGGCATTTGCCAGGGAAGGGGTTAGTATCGAAGCAACAACCAATAAAAAGACGAACAGTTGGGCGAGCAAAAGTATGCTAGTGCGAACACGTTTCTTGTTTTGATGGATGCTTTCAATCTTTATTTTCATCGGCTTTCCCCTTGCGTATCTGTATCGCAAGCAGTATGCCAGTTGCCTCATTCTCTTAAGTTGCTGTAATTGCTAAGTAAAATCAAATACCTTAAGGGGGGATGATGTGCAGTGTATGAACATCAGATTTGCGGAAAACTTGAAAAATTACATGTAAAGGCTTGGAATTAAAGGGGGGTTCTTGATCTGTTCAGAAGTTGAACAGTGAGGTCTGGAGATGCACATAATTATGATTTGGAGGGTTGTTAAAGGGAGATCGGCTAAATTCTTACGTTAACCGGGGTCACAAAAGGGGCTTTCAAGCTGTTACAGGTTCAGGGATAGCGAATTAGTGTCCATCCGGAAACTCCGGATGAACACAATGTGGTTTCTGATTTGGAAACCAGCAATTTTTCGCAAGATCAAGGAAATCAAGCATTTGAGCGGAGGCGTAGTACTTTACGCCGCACAATCAAATGCGCAGATTGACGCTGAGATTGCGGAAAAGGGCGGTTTCCGGACAGAAACTACCTAGGTCATCCCCTCCCCTTACTAAGCAACCGAATCCCCGCATCCAATCCCTCCAGAGTCAAAGCAAACATCCGCCCTTCCATAAGCTGTTGCACCATACCTACCGACTGGGTGAAGTTCCACCACCCTTGTGGGGCCGGATTGAGCCAGATCGCGTCCTTGTAGACTTCGGTTAAACGCTGGTGCCAGACGTAGCCCGCCTCACCATTCATATGTTCAACGCTACCGCCGACCATGGAGATTTCATAGGGACTCATGGCAGCATCGCCAACAAAGATCAGCTTGTAGTCTGAGCCATAGGTGTTAATGACGTCCCAGAGATCAATGCGCTCAGCCCGATAACGTTGATTATCACGCCAGACACTTTCGTAGATAAAATTGTGAAAATAGAAATATTCCAGCTGCTTGAATTCGGTGCGAGCTGCAGAGAAGAGCTCTTCGCAGATTTTGATGTGATCATCCATGGAGCCACCGACATCAAAAAAGATCAGCACCTTGATCTTGTTGTGCAGTTTGGGCACCAGTTGCAGGTCGAGATAACCGGCATTGTTGGCGGTGGCACGGACAGTGCCGGGCAGGTCGAGTACTTCCGGGGCTCCTTCACGGGCGAAATGCCGCAGGCGTCGCAAGGCGACCTTGATGTTGCGGGTGCCCAACTCCACCGAACCGTCAAGATTTTTAAACTCGCGACGGTCCCAGACCTTCACCGCACGACGGTGCCTGGAGCCATCCTGGCCGATACGGATCCCTTCCGGGTTGTAGCCATTGGCGCCAAAAGGAGAACGGCCGCCAGTACCGATCCACTTGCTGCCACCTTGATGGCGTTCTTTCTGTTCGGCAAGTCGCTGTTTCAAGGTTTCCATCAACTTCTCGAAACCGCCGAGCGCCTCGATCTGGGCTTTTTCCTCTTCCGAGAGCACTAGTTCGGTCAGTTTACGTAACCACTCCTCTGGAATTTGTGCCTTGATCTCCTCGCCGAAATCAGTCACCCCTTTGAAATATTGCGCAAAGACCCGGTCGAACTTGTCAAAGTTGATTTCATCCTTGACCAGGCAGAGCCGCGCCAGATAATAGAAATCCTCGACGCTGCCCCAGATCACCTGCTGGTCCAGCCCTTCGAGCAAGCTCAGGTACTCTCGGATCGTCACCGGCACCTTGGCCTGTTTCAGTTGTAGAAAAAAATCAACTAACATAAATGCTATTTTATCCCTCGCAAATCGACCAAGCCCTCATAATCACAAGAGTTAAAGCACAATTTTTGGGTCGCTTCTCCCCAGCGCTTACGTTCAGAAATAAGCTGCAACAAAAGCATTCCATCGTTGACAAAACGACCGCCCAGAACGTGCACACCCCGGGCAAAAAGAGGGTCTGGAAAATATCCGGCGGTTGGCCCAAGTACTGAGATGTGTTGAGCCGCCGTACAATGTTGAAGCACTTCGTCAAGGGTGTCATTCAACAGTGTCGTACTGGTGCAAAGGACTTTATTGCAGCTGTTTAACTCGCTGACATCAAGAGTCACATGGTATTGCGGGTAACGTTCAACCAGTTGCTCATTTTTTTCCACGATGATGAGATCAGCGTTGCGGTTACGCATATATTTCAGCAGAGGCGGGAAGAAACCGACCATACCCACACGGTCACCATCTTCAATATTCATCAGACCGAGTGAGTCTATGGCCGCACCGGGCACAGCGCTAGAGATACGCATCACATGTTGACAAATGGCGTTAATGGCAGCGAGACCCAGCATGTTTTGTATGGGATCTGTGCCATCGAAAGCTTCTGCATACTGCTCAGGGTGGGTCCCGATAAACGCTTGTGGTTTTAAAAGTCGGTAGCCCTCTGCGCTGCTATCGGGCAACAACAGATAGCTGACTCCCCCTGCCCCACCCTCAAGCGCCAAGGCCATAAACTCGCACCCTTCAGGTTGACCGCCTGCATAAAGGGGCGGGAAGACAATCCCGGCAATCGTCGGGATTTGAAAGCGCGAGGCGAGCCTCAGGGCCATATCCCGCATTTCAGTCATAAGACTCATAGGTCACACCTCATACTATCTGAGAGAGGGCAATACGAGAGGAATTCAACTTTATGCACCATCAACGCCCGCGCCGCGACATGCCGACCAGCCTCTCGAAAAGCCCGACATCCTGCTCGTTTTTCAACAGCGCACCATGCAGCGGCGGTATCGATTTGCCAGGTTCCTTAGAGTGCAGTGCTTCTGCGGGGATCTCTTCAGCCACCAGCAGTTTGAGCCAGTCAAGCAGTTCGGAGGTAGAAGGTTTTTTCTTCAAACCAGGCACATCGCGCATACCGAAGAAGGTTTCCAGAGCACTTTTCAGCAGCGACTGTTTGATCCCCGGATAGTGCACCTCGACGATTTGCGCCATGGTCTCGGCCTCCGGGAAGCGAATGTAGTGGAAGAAGCAGCGTCGCAAAAAGGCGTCGGGCAGCTCTTTCTCATTGTTGCTGGTGATAATGATTACCGGCCGATGTATCGCTTTGATCAATTGCCGGGTCTCATAGACGTAAAACTCCATGCGGTCGAGTTCCTGCAATAAGTCATTAGGAAACTCAATATCGGCCTTGTCGACCTCATCGATCAAAAGCACTGCGCGCTGCTCTGATTCAAAAGCCTCCCACAACTTACCCTTGACGATGTAGTTGCCGATCTCATGCACCCGCTCGTCGCCAAGTTGTGAATCGCGTAAGCGGGAGACGGCATCGTACTCGTAGAGGCCCTGATGAGCCTTGGTGGTTGATTTGACATGCCATTGATAGAGCGGCATGCCCAAAGCTCGCGCCACTTCCTCTGCCAGCATGGTCTTGCCGGTACCAGGCTCGCCCTTAATCAGAAGTGGGCGTCCCAGGGTGATGGCGGCGTTGACGGCCAGGTTGAGGTCATCTGTGGCGACATAAGAGTCGGTTCCGGTGAATCGCATAACGTTTATTCCTTAAATAAGTGAGTAACCGCACAACTATCAATCTGCTGGTTTTGATCTATTCGCAAAGAGATCACAAACTAAAGACCGCCGGCCGGGACCGGCGGAGTTGGTCTTGCTTTGATTTAAAAACTTTAAATCAGAGCACAATCACCCCAGCCCCAGGCGGCTCGGCATAAAGCTGCTCGACCAGCTCCTTGCGTCGCTGCAACGCCACACGCTGATTAATGTAACCTTTGTCGGTGATCTCACCGGCATCACTGTCCGGTGGTTCGCTCATCAACATGATTCGGGCAATTCTGGTTGATGAGCCCTGCTGCACGGAATTGTATCGGGTCAGCATCTGACGCAGATAAGCGGACACCTCCGAATGCTGCACCAGAGCTTCCGCAGAAAACTCCGTTTCAGTATCCTTACACAATTTTTTACAGGCCGCAATGTTCGGCCATCCAAGGATACCGATCTCTTCCCGATCGTGACCGGTCACAAGGGCGAACTGCAAAACAGGCACAACAGCAGCCAGCGCAGCCACCCTCAACAGACCAACCCGAACCCAGGTCCCGCTCGACAGCTTGAAGTCTTCAGCAACCCGGCCATCGAAGGAAATCCCTTTGCCAGGGTCCTCAGGGTCAACGAAGCGACCAGTATCGCCAATCAAGTAATAACCGTCCGCATCAAACGCGGCCGCAGTCAGATCGGGACGACGGAAATAACCGGGTGTTACGTTGGGCCCTTTAACACGTAGTTCGTAACTATCGCCACTCGGAATCATTTTCAATGACACACCGGGACAGGGAATCCCGATAACCCCGGCCTTCTCCAGCGGAAAATGCGCAGCCGTGGCCAATGGCGAGGTTTCGGTTGAGCCCCAGGATGAGGTCATAATCACCTTCTTGCCAGTAGCCTGAATGGCAACCTTCTCCAACCTTTCCCACAAATCTTGCGGCAGAGCCGCTCCGGCATAGAAGATCAGCTGCAGATTCCTGAAAAAATTGTTCCGTAAAGCCTCGTCCTGTTCAAGATACGGCAGCAGCATGGCGAAGCCGACCGGCACGTTAAAGTAGATCGTCGGTGAAATTTCGGCCAGATTTTTCACCGTTTGTTCCACCAGCCCCGGAGCTGGTTTGCCGCCGTCAATATAGAGGGTCCCCCCCTGGTTGAGCACCAGGTTGAAATTGTGGTTACCGCCAAAGGTATGGTTCCAGGGGAGCCAGTCGACCAGAACCGGCGGTGTCTGGTCAGTAAACGGCCAGATTTGAGCAAGCATCTGTTGGTTGGCACAAAGCATCCCGTGGGTATTGATCACACCCTTTGGTTGACCTGTCGATCCGGAGGTGTAGAGGATTTTAACAACCGTTTCCGCACCAACCAGAGCGAGCGCACCGTCGACATTTGCTGTCACTGGCGTTTCAAGCAACTCAGCAAAGGGAGTTGTCGAGATCTCTGCGAGCTTACCATGACTAACCACAACCTCAACTCCATCAAGATTCAGGCTCGACAAGGCTGCGGCAAACATATCTCCGTCAGCGACGTAGATCATCCCGGGAGAGATCTCTTCAAAGATAAAGCGAAGTTTGAGATAATCTTTGCTAAGCAGTGAATAAGGAACAGAAACCGGCACCACCGGTACGCCAGCGATAAAGCAGCCAAGCATCAGCAGGGCATGGTCGATGGAGTTGCCCGAGAGGATCATCACCGACCGGGAAGGACTCAGTTTTCTGTCGAGCAAAGACTGCGCTATGGCGTCCGCAAGCCGGTTAACCTCAGCGTAATTCAACAGTCGCCAGTCACCATCGCTCTGCCGCTCACCGAGAAAAATGCGGTCAGGAGTTTTTTGGCTCCAATGGCGTAACATCTGGCCAAGATTTTCTCGGTAAGGATGCAAAGGAATAGCGGAGGTAAAGACGAAACCGGTCTCAGGGGATCCTTCAATAGAGACACGGGGCGGGGCAAAATCGATCTCTGCAAATTCAACAGAACTCATAGTTTACCTCCATCTCATAACAAACAGAAAACAGACCTGCAACCCAAAAAGCTGATCAGCCACCAAGACACCAGGGGACTAAAAGTGTTTCAAGGGTAGAAACAATCTCTTGGCGGTTCAAAACGAATATCTGTTTGCTTGGCGTCTTTGTGACTTAGTGGCAAGTTAGCCCTTTATCCTCTGTCGCGTCACTCAGAACAAATAAGCCCCTGACTCCGTTGCAGCATCGGCCAGTTGTTGCTTAGCCTCCAGCAACCCGACAACGGAATATGTACCAAGGCGAGCGATGGTTTTCTGCAGGGCAACAAGCTCCGCCCCCTGAACCCCGTAAGCAGCACAACGGCTCGCAGCTGAATGGAAGTGAGCCGCTGTTTCGAAGGCACTCACCTTGGCAACTGCCCGCAGAAGCTCCTTTTTCCGCTCGCCAATATTGGAGCTGGTCATAACCTGATTGGCTCGCAAAAGGCTGGATTCCAGTGCATAAATAGCGATGGCCATATCACCCAGAGTAAGCAACAGCTCTTGCTCGCTCCGTCGCTCACCCAGAGCACCCAAGTGCAACAGAAAAAGTTTTTTCTGATTGGCGAGCAAGGAGAATTCCGGACCAGGCAAAGGGCTGCCACAAGTATCGTCGCAACTTTCATCACAAGGGTCACTTTGCACAGACTTGACCTGCTCCCAAAGATCCAGGGCACCGCTATCGGCACGACGAAAGAACAGAGTCGGAATCAGCAGCCGGTTAATTTCGTTGGTCCCTTCGAAGATCCGGTTGACCCGTGCATCTCTGTAGTATCGCTCGACCGGGTAGTCCTTGATGTAACCATAGCCTCCGTGAATCTGCAGTGCTTCATCCGCCACAAAGGACAGAGTCTCGCTACAGAAAACCTTGGCAATGGCGCACTCACCGGCATATTCTTCGATCGCTTTTTGATAACGCTCGTAGTAATCATCCCCTGCTCGATCCAGAATCGCAATCCGCGCATCCAGCAGCCCGGCAACCCGATAAAGCAGCGACTCGGCAGCAAAGAGAGAGGCGACCATATCAGCAAGCTTCTCGCGGATAGCACCAAAACTCGAGAGAGGTTGTCCAAACTGTTTGCGCTCAACGGCATAGCCTGCTGCTTCGGCAAAAGCCCCCTTGGCAGCGCCGATGACCGTGGCAGAGAGTTTCAAACGACCGACATTGAGAACATTGAAGGCTATCTTGTGCCCTTTACCCACCTCCCCGAGCAGGTTTTCAATTGGAACGCGAACATTCTCCAGTACAACCTGAGCGGTTGAGGTGCCTTTGAGACCCATCTTTTTCTCTTCGTTGCCGATCGAGAGTCCGTCCATACTTCGTTCGACCAGAAACGCCGAAAAGTGCTGGCCGTCGATTTTGGCAAAGACCGTAAAGAGATCAGCAAAGGCCGCATTGGTGATGAACTGCTTGACGCCATTGAGGGAGTAACTGGCACCGTCCTCCGAGAGTCTGGCAGTGGTTCGAGCACTTAAGGGATCGCTGCCGCAATCCGGTTCAGTCAGGCAATAGGCAGCAATCCACTCACCCGTGGTGAGTTTCCCGAGGTACTTCTGCTTTTGTTTCGTGGTGCCATAGTAGACCAGAGGCAGCGTGCCTATACCGGTCTGGCCGCTGGAGGTAATCGCAAAAGAACCGGTTGGACCAATTTTTTCGGCCACCAGCATGCTGGTCACTTTGTCGAGTTCAAGCCCACCGTACGCTTCCGGGATATCGACCAAAAACATCCCCAATTCGGCGCAGTGTCTCAGTTTCGTGACCACCAGTGCGAAATCCTGTTCCTCCATCCGCTCCAGATCAGGCAGGATCTCGTTCTTGACAAACGTTTCAGTGGTTGCAGCGATCTGCCGCTGCTCCAGCGAGAAATCCTCCGGAACGAAGAGACTGCCCCCGATCGCATCGCACAACAGGAACTCTCCGCCTTTCACCATTTGCCCGTTGGTCATGCCGTTTAAACCCTTCTCTGGGTGGAAAGAGACTAAAATCTACGTGTACTCGCTATTTCGAGCAATTCCCCTTACATGACGGGGTGGATGGCACAGGGGGGGACATCAGTGCTTCAGTTAAATAGTAGGCTGCCTGCAGTGCCGATGTGGGGCAGAGTGGGAAACATTCCTTGCAGTCCCAGCATTCCCGGATGGCGATATCCGGTATGAAAACAATCTCGCGCTTCGCGCCCCGTTCAATAAAGGCAACAGCATTCTTCTTCTTGACCTCATCGCAGTACCTCACACAGAGACCACAGAGAATGCAAAAGTTGGACTCTTTTGCGAAGCGGTCCTTATTTGCCCCGTAGACCTGGGCCAGTTCCAGCAATTGTTCGGAATCGGGGGCATGGGCGAGCATCTGTTCCAAAATTATTTTGCGAGCCTGATCCACCTGCTCGGTTCTGGTTCTAACCACCAAACCATTTTCTACCGGTTGAAGGCAGGCAGCGACGAGATTTGTCTTGCCGTGAACATCCGCCTCAACTGTGCAGATTCGGCAAGCCCCGTAAGGGATCAATTTCTCATGGTCACAAAGAGTGGGAATGGCGACCCCCACACTTCGCGCTGCCTCTAGAATGGTCGTTCCTTCCTGGGCAGTAACTTCTTTTCCATCAATCTGCAAGACAATTTCACTCATTTTTTAGTTCCTCATCCCGGGAGGCTGTCGGACTTAACAAAACCAACTGCTTCATCAGGGTCTGTCAAGCCCATCAACCTCAGAGGTTTCTTGATTCACCAGAGAGAGCAGGCGGAGCAGCTTCACCGGAAATTTTCTTCACCGCGCCAAAAGCTGCAGGGCAAGCCTCAATACAAGACCCGCACTTGGTGCATTTATCCTGGTCGATGACATGAACTATCTTTTTGCCACCATTGATCGCTTCAGGAGCACACTTCTTAGCACAGGCTCCGCAGGCCTTGCACTTGTCCGGATCGATAGTGAACGAAATTAACGCTTTGCAGGAGAGCGCGGGACATCTCCCCTCTTTGATGTGTGCCTCATACTCGGATCTGAAGTGGTTTAACGTACTCAGGACGGGGTTGGGAGCGGTTTTGCCCAGAGCGCAGAGAGAGGTACCTTTGGTGTTCTCTGCCAGTTCCTGCAAAAGTTCGATATCACCCTCTTTACCCAGACCTTTGGTGATATTGGTGAGAATCTTGAGCATCTGTCTGATGCCTTCGCGACATGGATTACATTTACCACACGATTCATTACTGAGGAAGTTGAGAAAGTACCGGGCGAGATCGACCAGGCAGGTATCCTCATCCATAACGATCATGCCGCCGGAACCCATCATTGCGCCAGCCTTGGTCAACTCGTCAAAGTCCACTTTTATATCCAGCAGATTTTCCGGGATGCATCCTCCCGACGGACCCCCGGTCTGCACCGCCTTGAACTTCTTCCCCCCGGGAACCCCTGCTCCAATCTTGTAGATAATATCTCTTAAGGATGCGCCCATGGGAACTTCAACAAGACCGGTGTTATTCACCTTGCCAACCAACGAAAAAATCTTGGTCCCCTTACTTCCTTCAGTGCCAATCGAGTTAAAAAACGCGGCACCTTTATTGATAATCAAAGGAATATTAGACCATGTCTCGACATTGTTTATATTGGTTGGTTTACTCCAAAGCCCTTTAATGGCCGGAAAAGGTGGCCGCGAATTTGGTTCGCCTGGCATACCCTCCAGAGACTTGAGCAGAGCAGTTTCCTCACCACAAATGAAGGCACCAGCCCCTCGATGAACCTTGACAGTGAAATTGAACCCGGAGCCGAGGATATCCTGGCCAAGGAGACCAGACTCTTCGGCTGTCTTGATTGCAATCTCCAGGTTTTCTACCGCCAGCGGATACTCCTGACGAACGTAAAAATACCCTTCATCAGCGCCGATGGCATAGGCGCCGATCATCAAACCTTCAATCACACCATAAGGGTTCCCTTCCATCAGGGACCTGTCCATGTAGGCTCCAGGATCACCCTCGTCGCAATTAACGACGACATACTTTTTGTCCCCCGGTGCATTACGGGCAAAATCCCACTTTAGACCAGACGGGAAGCCTGCTCCACCTCGACCCCGCAATTTTGCGTCTTTCACTTCGCCGACAACCTGCTCCGGCGTCATCTCGAAGAGCGTTTTAGCCAAGGCTTGATAGCCGCCAACGGCAAGAAAATCCTCAAGGCTTTTGGGGTCAATTTTTCTATTGAGGCCAAGAACAAGACGTTCTTGATGCTTGTAGAAAGGGATGTCGGCTTCAATGGTTGCTTTTTCGCCGGTGTTTGGATCGACATAGAGCAGACGATCAACAATCTTCTTCTCTTTGATCGTCTCAGAGATAATTTCAGCTATGTCTTCAGGCTGTACCTTGAGGTAACATATTCCCTCCGGGTAAATGACCACAATAGGACCTTGTTCACAAAAGCCGTGACAACCTGTCCTGCGATAGTCGACCTCTGCTACGATTCCTTGTGTTGTCATCTCCCGCTCAATCGCGGCGGCAACTTTACCACTCCCGGTCGCATGGCAGGCACTCCCGGAGCAGAGGGTAATACAAGGTTTATCTGAATCCCTTTGGGAGAGGATTGCCTTGCGGAAGACTTCCAGCTCGGCAGGTGAATTTATCTTTGACATAATATTCCCTTATTCACTCTTGCATGCACATGTTTTCAAGACATCGGCTATCTCGGTCGGCGTTATATTGCCATGATACTCGCCATCCACCACCACCACTGGCCCCAACGCACAGCAACCGATACAACCTACGGTCTCAATGCTGAAGTTCAGATCCGGGTCAGTTTCACCGGCCTTGACTCCAGTCACATCCTCGACCGCTTCAAGAACCCTCTCCGCACCACGAACATGGCAGGCCGTCCCGGTACAGACATGAACCTCATGACGCCCCTTTGGAACCAGACTGAAGGTTTTGTAAAACGTGGTGATATGCCGGATACGGCTCATCGGCACATCCAGGGTTTCGCTGACCCTCGTCAGAGCCTCCCTGGGCAGCCAATTGTTTTCGCTCTGAATCTCCAGCAAGATCTGGATCAGCGAACCGGCATCGGCATTATGTTTATTGATAATCTGGTCGATTTTCGCACTATTCATGATCGTCGTCCCTATCCTCTACCTGTCAATAGGTCAAGAGGTGCACATGCTCAGGCCAGAGCATAGCGTTTCAGCTCTTCATCGAACTTGACTAATCCACGCTCCGATGAACTGTTGAGATATCTTGATACCGCAGCCGGCTTTAACCCGAGCCCCGTGGCGATCTCCCTCGCGGGGAGAGGACTCCCCTGGAGGAGAAGCATGATCTGGCTGATGGCCAATTTATCCGCGATCAGTTCTTCAAAGAGTCTGCTGAACTCGTCACTGGCAAAATACTCGTCGTATTTCTCCTGTTTATCAAAGCGCACCCGCAACCTCTCCCGTTCCACCAGCTTGATATACGGGATCAGCTTGGTGACCGCTTCCAGTTTGAGCTGCAAGAGACTGTCGTCGAGTCCTTCGCCTTCGCCTAGAGGTCCGAACTCCTTCAACTGTTTGCCAAAGTCATTCATAACCTCGGCATAACGCGTACCTTCGGAGGAAGCCGTCCACTCAAGCCTTAATCTTTTGGGGTTCAGACCGATGTACTCAAGCAATTTCCGACCCAGATGCATATTAAATAATGCGTCGTAATTGCCTTCAGTCACATAATGGCATTCGCCAGGCCAACAACCGCCGACATACACCCCGTCCGCTCCATTTGTGAACGCACGCAGGACAAAGGACAGGTCAACCCGGCCGGTGCACATGACCCGGATAATCTTTGTTTCACTGGTATATTGTAGTCTGGAAACTCCAGACAGGTCCGCCGCCGCGTACGCTCACCAGGTGCACAAAAAACCGATGACGCTGGGCTTAAACTCAAATCCCGACATGCTTATCTCCTTTCCAAGGCAATCCCTGTTTTGTTTATTTATGGCCCTTTTGGCGGGGCGATATCGCCTCGTCAATCTGGGCGAAGATCTCATCATCGGTATAATGTTTCAGGTAAATCGCCTGAGTCGGGCACTTTACGTTACAAAGACCATCGCCTTTACAGAGAATCGGCTCAACCCGGGCCTTTTTGCCCTTCGGTGTATCAACGAAGGAGATGGCGTCATAGTTACAGGCTGTTATACATGCCCCACAAGCGATGCAGTTATTCTCGTTTACATCACAAACCGCCCCGGAGGCCGTAACCGTGTCGCTCGAGAGGACAGTTATGGCGCGGCCAGCAGCTCCGTAGGCCTGACTGATGGTTTCATTGATATGTTTGGGATATTGGGCTGTCCCGCAGAGGAAAACCCCTTCTGCAGCAAAGTCGACAGGCCGCAATTTCACATGGGCTTCCTGGAAAAAACCATCGGCACTCAACGAAACCTTGAACAAACGAGCGACATCTTTCGTGGACGCGGAAGGAGCGACAGCAGCAGACAAGGTAAGAAGATCGGCAGACAATTCAAGGTTCTGTCCAAGGACTAGATCGGGCACAGTGATTTTCAGGACGTCACGCCCATCTTCCTTGCCGGTTACCACCACAGGTGGGTTTTCCGGCTCGAAGCGGATAAATTTGACATCCTGGTTTGCCGCCTCGCGGTAATGATCCTCCTTGAAGCCATAGGTCCGC
>JAGXHM010000100.1 GCA_024636155.1 Deltaproteobacteria bacterium | reverse complement strand
GGAATCGACCCTACACAGAAAGTATAGACTTCAACTTACTCAAAAGCTTAACGACCATTTTAGCCTCATGATTACCTCGTGATTTGCCTGATTATAAGGATCTGAATCATTGTAATCTCGAAGTAATCATGAGGCTAATTTCGTTTTTCAATTCTTTTAACCGAAAACCTTGTAAGCATGGGTACTGCATTCACATCAGACAATCTGGTTCTTCGGTCAATGCTATCGGCAGCTTTCAGTACCGTGGCTCCAACACTGAAGAAGCTAAAGCTAGCGCCATTCGTGACCAACAAGCAATTCGCCTCACCTTACCGTAATACCAAATTTGTCTTTCACAAACTCCGTTGCCTCAGTCATGAAGCCCCTGAAATCCTGATTAAATAAAGCTTCGTGTAAGGCAAGGTCTGCAACGCCTTCAGCCAGGGGGAGCGGTCTGCTCAAGCGTTGTGAAATTTTATGCAATGCTCTGCCTACCACGGCTCTCTGTTGATAAGAGACCAGCCAGTTGTATTCAATCATGCGCGGCACAACTTGCTGCAGATCTGGTGGTAGTTGGTTGTGGCTCGTCTGTAGCAGTCGGTAAAACTTTGCTGCATAATTTTCAAGTGATACCCGTGAATAGTCTTGCCAGGAAGAGGCGAGAAAGTGGTCGTAGAAGATGTCAATGATGATGCCACGGCCGTGGCTGTATTTCGGGTGAAGTCTTTGGCGGCTTTGTCGGGTATGGGGGCTGTTCTGGGCGAGGCTGTCGATGCGGCGATGCAGATGCAGCCCCAGGGCCATTTTCTCCGGGTACTCGGCGGGAATGCGACCTTTGACGAAATCACCCATCAAGCTGCCGAGTTGAAGCTCAGGGTCCTCTCCGGCCAGGTAGAGGTGAACCAGGTAATTCAAAGTCTGAGAATCTTGTTATGCAGGATGAGAATCTCGAAGGCCATCAGCGCTTTGCTGGTGAGTTGTTGCACATCAAGCACTGCTTGCGAGAGATCAGCCGAGGCGTCATCCACGTAGACCAGGCCAACGACACGACCCAGCATACTTAATGGCAGAAGCAGAGCTGCTTTGGGTGCAGGCTTGCCTAAAAATGTGGTCAAGACGAGATTGGCACCACTCTGCGGAACTGGGCCGAGGAAAAAGCTATTGCTCTCAACGGCTGTTTTCAGGACTGATGGCTCAGAAAGAGGCAGCTGAAACCGATCGAATCCCGGAATCGGCTGGCCATCTTTTGCCGAGCGCCAGCCGGTGACTTGCCCAGCAACCACCATGAAGAGTGCGGCCCGAGCATAGTTCGCTCCAAGGTAGGCGATGACAGCATCGGCCACATCGTTACGGTCGGTAATTTTGATCAGTGCTTGTGCCGTGCTCTCCAGAGTGATCTCTTCATCCTCAAGCTCCTCAATCACGTCATCCTCAAGCTCCTCGATGACCTCTTTTGTTTGCTCTGTTGGCTTCTGGTATACAAGCTCGGAGCCGGGTGTGCCGAGGTCCTTATCCGTTTCCGGGGCTGTGATCGGACCATCCTTGGTGTGAAATGTATGCAATTGATTCAGCTCATCGCGCACCTGCCTGGGTGGAGAGATGTAGCGCATGGTGCGTTTGACGTCGTAGTATTTTTCCAGGGCAAAAACCAGGCGCACTTCCAAAGCCAGAATTGGCTGTACGATATAGCCGGTGCGAAAGGAGATTTCGTCGATCGCTTTCAGATTGCGAGGGTCAGCCATAGCGAGGGTCAGCTTTTTTCCGTTGACTGCAACGGGCACGACTTTATTCTTTTCTGCCAGCTCAGGGCTGATGATTTTGATGACGTCATCAGGGATGTCCTGCATATGGCCAGGCTTTGCGCAGGGAATAGAGAGGAGTTGAGCGAGGACCTCAGCGAGCACGTCTTCAGTAATCAGTCCCATTTCAATGAGTACTGTACCGAGTTTCCCGCCGAAAATAACCTGGGCCTGCAAAGCCTCTTCGAGCTGCGCCTGGGTCAACAGATTTTTCTTGATCAGTAATTCTCCAAGTCTGATGGCCATGATGTGTCCCTTGTGGTGACTATTGGGAAGAGGTGCTGGCTGCCGGTTGTGCCTTGGCAGTCTGGATCTTTGGCTGGTCGGTTAACTGCGTCATGAGAGCTTCTGCATGGACGGTAAAATCTGCCAGGTTGGCTTTGGTCACTGGTTGGGCAGCAGGAGCTTTCACCCGCTGCGGATTAACCGGGGAGCCGTTTTTGTACATTCGAAAGCAAAGGTGGGGACCGGTTGCCAAGCCGGTGCTGCCAACGTACCCGATCGTCTGCCCCTGCGCCACTCGTTTGCCCTGGCCGATGTTCTTGGCAAAGCCTTTCATGTGCAGGTAGATGGTTTCGTAGCTGCTGTTGTGGCGGATCTTAACGTAGTTGCCGTTGCCTTTAGTGTAGCCTTTTCTGATGATGACGCCATCGCCGACACTCTTGATTGGAGTTCCGGTCGGCGCGGCATAGTCGATGGCCGGATGAGCCTTCCAGGTCTTGGTAATCGGGTGAAAACGGCGTGTCGTAAAGCCCGATGAGATGCGTGAAAAAGAGAGCGGTGCTTTCAGAAAGGTCTTGCGCAGGCTCTGTCCGTCGGCATCGTAATAGTCGGCGTGATGGTCGCCATCCTGGTAGAGAAACGCTTGGAAAGTGGTGCCCCGGTTGGTGAACTCCGCGGCCAGAATGCGTCCGTAACCAGCAGGTTGTCCTTCGCGGTAACGCTTTTCAACCAGGGCCTGAAAAGAGTCTCCCTGGCGGATGTCGAGTATGAAGTCGACATCCCAGGCAAAAATGTCGGCAAGATTCATTGCCAGAACATCACTTTCGCCGGTGCTGGTGACAGCTTCAAAGAGGCTGCTATCGATGGTACCGCGCACACGTGCGACCTCAGTCGTGTAGGGGATTGGAATCTTCTTGATTGAGAAATTCTCTGCTTCGCGAGAGATGATCAACTGCTCGTCGCGATCAATATCGTACTCGAAGCGCTCGAAAGCATCGTCGCTCAGGCAGAGTCGGTACGGCTGGCCGGCACTGAGTCGGGAGAGAGGAAAGACCGGCTTGCACTGCTGGCTCATTTCAAGGAGCTCGGCCGCAGAGAAGAACTCACTCAGCAACCCGGTTGCCGTATCACCCTGAGCAATTGTGCCTTTGATGATCTCTTTGCGGATTTCAGGAACCGGTGGTGCTTGTGGTGCTTGTGGTGTTTCCGGCGCGGCTGTGTTTGCCTCGGTACTGGTGGCTGAATGACGCAGAAAAAGAGGAACAAGCAGGAGGGCAAGCAAAACCAGAAGCAACCAAATACGGGTGCGCGGGGCCGATCGCCGGTGAATTGTTGCAGAGCTTTTAGGTGGTTGAAAATCGAAATTCAAGGGTTCTTCCTGTCTGTGTAAAAGTGTTAACTTATTGTAAAACAATATTTATGTTAGCAGGGTCATGAGGGATTTGTCTAGAAGTCTGTCGGATCAGACAAGCCTCCTTGTTTGTCAATTTTATCGCGTCCATATGAGGATTCGACTTGGTTTCCCTTGCCAGAAGAGCTGATGATGTGGTTTCTTATTTGGATGCTCGCAATTTTTCGCAAGGTCAAGGAAATCAAGCCTTTGAGCGGAGGCGTAGCACTTTACGCCGCACAATCAAATGCGCAGATTGACGCCGAAATTGCGGAAAAGGGTGGTTTCCGGACAGAAACTACTTAAGAGACATTTTATCCTCAGGAGATTTGTATGATCAACCAGCAACGTCTTAGCGAAGAATTTGTCCGTTTGGCAGCCATCAACAGCCCGCCGCTGAAAGAGAGCGCGATCGCCAGCTATCTGATTAAGCGGCTGGAATGTCTCGGTGCCGAGATCCGCTTTGACAACGCTGCGGCGACGACCGGCGGGGAAGTCGGTAATCTGGTGGCAACCCTTCCTGGCACTGGCAAGGCCACTGAACCACTCCTCTTTTCTGTCCATATGGATACTGTTGAGCCAGGCGGGCAGGTCGAGCCGGTTTTACGGGATGGAGTCTTTTCCAGCGCTGGAGATACAGTGCTTGGCGCTGATGATAAAGCCGGGATCGCTGAACTACTGGAAGCGCTGGAAGTGGTGCGCGAGCAAAATATCGCCCATGGGCCAATCGAAGTCGTCGTCACTATTGCCGAGGAAATTGGTCTGGTCGGGGCGAAGCATTTCGACTACAGCATGGTGACCGCGCGGCGTGGTTATGCCTTGGATACAGAGGGTGTCGACAAGATGGTGCTGCAGGCGCCAGGCGCGAATCATCTGCAAATCGATATTGAAGGTCTTGCCTCACATGCCGGGATGGCCCCCGAATTGGGGGTTTCGGCTATTCAGACGGCAGCTCTCGCCATCAGCCAGATGCGTTTGGGGCGGATTGATTTTGAGACGACCGCCAATATCGGGCGCATTGAAGGGGGTGTCGCACGCAATATCGTACCGCAGAACCTCTCCATTATCGGTGAGGCCCGCAGCCACAACGCGCAAAAGCTACAAGAGCAGACGGACCATATGCTTGCCTGCTTCGAAGAGGCCGCCCAACAGATGGCCCGCAACATAAACGGTCAGCTGGTACGCCCTCAAATCAAAGCGAATGTTCTCTCTGATTTCCCGAGCATGTCGGTCGCAGAGGATGCCCCGGTCGTTAAATTGGCCAGGACGGCGGCAGCGACAGCCGGTCATGATCTTAACGTGCGTTTGGGGGGTGGCGGCAGCGATGCGAACATTTTTAATGCTCACGGCATCGAAATGATTATTCTGGCAACTGGCATGAAGCGCGTGCATACCCATGATGAATCCGTTGCGGTTGCCGATATGGTGCACGTGACGGAACTCTTGATAGAAATTATCCGGCAGGCTTAATAGCTGTTCGCGAGATTTGGCGCATTGACGCCGTTTAGTGAAGTGGGGTGAAGATATTATCCAAGAGGAGTAAAACACACTAACAACAGGTTACGCAGACGAGATGCAATTTCAAAGGCTTCTGCGGCGTCTTGCTGCTCAGCAAAGTCTCCGGGATAGCGGAAAGCGACGGCGGCTCTGGTCAGGAAACGTAAATCTTCTGTCAACCATGATTCTCCGTGAGTCCCTGAATCGAGTTGGTGACTGAGAAAAACCAGATCATGTGTTCTGGGTGGGGTGTGCCCTTGTGAAATCAAAAGGGCTTTAAGCAACTTTTCAATGCATTGCTGGGCATGAAAGCAGACCGCATCCCAGTTGGGACCTTGGCGAGCGGCTAACTCTCTTTGGGCCGTGTGAAAGTCCCCATCGGCTTTCGCCATCCACTCTTTAATGACATCGTTCATAGAGAACCAGCCCGCGATCCAGGGCCTCACGGATCAGGGGGTCACCATTTACATAGCGCTGTTCTGTCTCCTGAGGTTGTCGAACGATCAGATCGATGGGGAAGTCAGGATTTAAACGATTCAGTATCTCAAGGGATTTGCGGAACCCGCTGCCAGTAAAGGAAAGGATGACGAGTAAATCAACATCCGAATCAGGTCTGGGGGTTCCATATGCATGAGACCCGAAGAGAACCACTCTTTCAGGCTGAAATTCTTTAACGATTCCCGCTGTTAATGATTTGATGTCCTCAGGGTGAATCATTTCATTGTCCTCTCCTTTTTCGGTATTTATAACATGATCCGACAAGGCAAGCAAAACAGTTTCCACAAGGTTGTTTCGCTTTTGTTCTTGGGCTTTTATAGAAAAACCTATATTTAGCCGCGATCAGAATCTATAAAAGCTAAAACTGAACTGAGGTGTGATGAGTGAGGTGAATCTTTTATGGAACTTCAGCTAGTTGTAACTGCTCTCCTTACGCCTTACGCCTCACGGATTCAGGTTTGATTTTAACCAATAGATCTTGATAGGTTTTCATCGCGGCTAATTGGTTTTAAGCCTTTGCTCACATCCCTTTAATCCCCTTCATCCCTGTGAATAAAAAGGTTTTCAGGGTTTATCTTGATCAGCGTTAATCAGCGTCCAATATGCCCTGGCCCTGTTTTTTCTTCAATCTGTCTTGGCTATGAGTTTGTTCGCGGCTAAATGTTGACTTGCGCTTACCTGATCGATAGAATTTTCGCATGTTATCTAATTTTGTTTGCTGATTGGGAACTTGCAGTCAACGGGCAACGTCCTTTTCCAATTGCACCACTACATTAGGGGTGATGTCATGCACTCAGTTGTTCGTGTTGTCCCGCATGAAAATTATCAGCTTGAAATTGAATTCAATAACGGTGAAGTTCGATTTTTTGATGTTTACCCTTATTTAAGTAAAGGGGTTTTTACACAATTAAGAGAACCTGGTCTGTTCGTTCGTGCCTATGTCGCATATGACACTGTTTGCTGGCCGGGTGATCTGGATATTGCACCAGAAACCCTTTATTCCCTCTCTGTCCCAAGCGATGTGTCTGTTGCCGGGCACTAGCACCATGTAACGTTTTAACCTTCGAAATCTAACCCCTCCAAACCTCCCCTTATCAAGGGAGGCTTAAAGGCACTGAACTGAGGTGTGATGAGTGAGGTGAATCTTTTATGGAACTTCAGCTAGTTGTAACTGCTCTCCTTACTCCTTACTCCTTACGCCTCACGGATTCAGGTTTGATTTTAACCAATAGATCTTGATAGATTTTCATCGCGGCTAATTGGTTTAAAGTCTTTGCTCACATCCCTTTAATCCCCTTCATCCCTGTGCATAAAAAAGTATTCAGGGTTTATCTTGATCAGCGTTAATCAGATTTTATCTGCGGCCAATTTGCTTGGTCTTCTTTCTCGAGAATCGTAATGGGAAGCAGATTAACGCTAAAAGGAATGATTGACCTTTACCCAAAGCGTTTGAGGTTCTTGGTCTTTTATAGAAAACTTATATTTAGCCGCGATCAGAATCTATGAAAATCTATATAAGGCAAAATCTAAAGACCTTGCTTTTGATTTTAATCAATAGCTCTTGATGGATTTTCATCGCGGCTAAAAACCGGCTTTTGACTTAAGATTGATCAGCGTCAATCAGATTTGATCTGCGGCCAAGTTGCCTTTGCTTTATC
>JAGXHM010000099.1 GCA_024636155.1 Deltaproteobacteria bacterium | reverse complement strand
GACCGCCGAGATACTTGGTGCCGGAGTGTATCACCACGTCGGCGCCAAGGTCGAGGGGGCGCTGCAGGATTGGAGTGAGAAAGGTGTTGTCGACACAAAAAAGGAGTTTGTGTTGTCGGCAGATGGCGGCAAGGTCGGCAATATCGCTGACACCGAGGAGTGGATTTCCCGGCGTTTCAAGAAGGAGGGCGCGACTCTGCGGGGTGATGGCGGCGGTAACAGCGGCATGGTCACTGGTGTCGACGTAACTGGCAGAGATTCCCAGTTTAGCGAAAATCTGCTCTAAAAGGCGGTAGGTGCCGCCGTAAAGATCTTCGGAAACGATGACGTGATTACCGCTGGAGAAGTGGAGAAAGAGGGTGGTCAACGCCGCCATGCCGGAAGCAAAGGCGAGGCCGCGACATCCTCCTTCGAGGGTAGCGAGCCCTTCTTCAAGGATTTGCCGGGTCGGATTGCCGGAGCGGGTATAATCAAAGCCGGTACTTTCGCCGACGCCGGGGTGGCGGTAGGTGGCGCTCGGATAGATCGGGAAGCTGATGGCGCCGGTCTTTGCATCGCGGCCGACACCCAGGTGAACGATACGGCTTTCAAGGCTCTTTGCTCCGGACATAGTTTCTCCTCTTAGGTAGTCTTGGCGAGGGGACAATAAAAAAGCCCCTGCTCATATGGGATGAGAAGGGGCTTCGTAAAACGGCGCAGAGAATAAAAAGCACAGTCTTGCGAAACACCGTCCTCATTTTTCCCCGGAAAGACCGGAGCAGGAATTAGCACCTGGCATCCGTACAAAACGGATCGGTTGCTGTGGTGTCGCAGGGCCTGTCCCTCAACCACTCTGAATAAAGACGTTGTTTAGTCGGCAGTAAAAGCCGTATGTAGTTTTAAAATACAGAAGACAAAGTTGTTTTGTCAACAATAAAATATACAGAAGATATTAAACTACTTTATTTTGATAAAGATCTCTCGTGGGGTACTGACTGATTATCATTATATTTGAAGAGGGAATGCCACATCATTAAAATATTTGGCGTTGTTTTAAGATCAACAGGTATCCCTGAGTTAATAATTGTAATTTACTCAAATATCTCTATACTTTCACGTTGAAAACTCTGTTTGAAAAGGAGTCTCAAATGGTAATGATTTGCTCGAATTTTTACATGCAGACCCAACTTCGCTCTCTTACAGGCCCCCTTGTCAGCATTAGTATCACACAAACCGGCGCTGCGGATTATTCTGCGCGCCGGTTTTTTTTAAAATCAGCACCTGCATAACCAGGAGGCATCTCATGAACCAGCAAGATCTCAGTAATCAACTGCTGACCACCATGATTAATGCCGACCGTTCCGCGCGGTCAGGAAACCATCCTGCTGGTGGAAGACGAACCGGCCATCCTGGATATTGCCTCCGTGATGCTTGAAATGCAGGGCTATACCGTGCTGAAGGCAGATAGCCCCGGCGAGGCGATTCGTTTGGCCCGTGAGCACGTCGGCGAGATCCAGCTGCTCATGACCGATGTCATCATGCCGGAGATGAACGGGCGGGATCTGGCTAAAAACCTGCTGTCAATGTATCCCCAGATGAAACGCCTGTTCATGTCGGGGTATACAGCCGATGTCATTGCCACTCATGGTGTGCTCGACGATAGCGTGCATTTCATCCAGAAACCGTTATCGCTGCCGGATATGGCAGCGATGGTACGGGAAGTTCTGGATAAACCGTAGACATAAATGCTTGTCGTGCCCCTGATTTCGGAGATACCACATGAGAAAATATATAGCATCGACTTTCTGCCTGTTGCTCGTCCTTATGAGTTGTCTCACCCTGTATGCGGCTGACCCACGTGTCGTAAGGGTTGGAGCGTTCAATTACTATCCCGGAATTTTTAAAGACACCGATGGTGCTGTCAAAGGCTTCTATGTTGATGCCCTGGCTGAGATTGCGCAAAGAGAAAATATCCGCTTCGAGTATGTGTATGGTTCCTGGAGTGAAGGGCTGGAACGGATTAAATCCGGTGAAGTAGATGTGCTGACCAGTGTCGCTTTTACACCTGAGCGGGCTGAATTTTTGGATTATGGTAAAACACCGCTCCTGACCGTGTGGGGTGAGTTATATGTGCCGATTCCATCTGAAATTGACGGGATTCGCGCGGTACAAGGTAAAAAAATCGCGGTGATGAAAAATGATTTCAACGCCCGGGACTTTATTGAACTGGTTAAAAAGTTCGATATAACCTGTGAATTCATCGAGATGCCAGGATTCGAAGAGGTATTCAAAGCGGTCGCGACAGAAAAAGTTGATGGAGGAGTTGTCAGCAGCACGTTCGGTGTTGCCAAGCAAAAAGAGTTCGGTCTTCGCTCTACAGGGATCGCATTCAATCCCTTTGATATTTACTTCGTGGTTGCCAAGGGGAAAAACAATGATCTTCTGGTCATGCTGGATAATTACCTGAAAGGTTGGCGCCATCAAGCTGATTCCACCTATAACAAGGCTCGTCAAAAATGGTCGCATGGCAGCGGCAACGTCATACATGTCATTCCCCAATGGCTGGTGATAACATCTGCTGTGATTACCATATTGGGGCTTTGTGCCTTTGCTTTTATTGTCATATTGAAGAAACAAGTGCTCAGGAAAACCCACTCTGTTATTGAGTGCTCGAAGAGATATCAAATCGTATCCGAACGCCAGAATGCAATCCTGGCAGCGGTTCCCGATATCATTATGGAAGTTGACACCAGCAAGGTTTACACCTGGGCCAACGCTGCCGGACTTGAGTTCTTTGGTGATGACGTTGTCGGCAAGGAAGCCTCCTTTTATTTTGCGGGTGAGCAGAACACCTACGAAGTTGTTCAGCCTTTATTCGACAGATTGGAAGATGTAATTTATATAGAAACTCTGCAGCGCCGCAAAGACGGCACGGTTCGACTGCTGGCCTGGTGGTGCAAGGTGCTTGTTGATGGCCAAGGCAACGTTACCGGCACTTTGTCGACAGCCAGAGATATTACTGAGCCCCACCAAATTCAGGCAGTGGATGCCTTTCTCGCACATGCTTTCAGTAGTTCGCCAACAGAACCATTCTTTGACGCGCTGGCCCGTTTCCTGGCCAAGAGCCTGCAAATGGATTACATCTGTATTGACCGGCTCGACGGCGATCACTTGAACGCCACCACCCTGGCGGTCTGGAACGACGGTCATTTTGAGGACAACGTTACCTATGCTCTGAGCGACACGCCCTGTGGTGATGTGGTTGGACAAAAGATCTGCTGTTTTCCGGCCAGTGTCTGCCAGTTTTTCCCCAATGATGCGGCGCTGCAGGAACTGCGAGCCGAGAGTTACGTCGGTGTCACCCTGTGGAGTCACAGCGGCCAGCCCATCGGCCTGATTGCTGCGATTAGCCAGCGCGAACTGACCAACCGGTACCTTGCCGAGCTGACGCTGGCGCGGGTTGCCGTACGCGCCGCCGCTGAGTTGGAACGACTGGATGCCGAAACGGCGCTGCGAACGAGCGAGGCCTTCATCAAAGCCGTCATGGATAATCTGCCGATCGGCGTAGCGGTGGTCTCGGCCGGTTCATCGGTCGACTTCAGCTACATGAACGACAATTTTCCCGCGATGTACCGTACCACGCGGGAAGCACTGTCAGTACCGGATAACTTCTGGAACGCCGTGTATGAAGACCCGATCATGCGTGAAAAAATGCGCACGAGGGTATTGGAAGACCTGGCCTCCGGCGACCCGGCACGAGCACACTGGGAAGACGTCCCTATCTCCCGCAAGGGCGAGACGACCACCGTCATCAGCGCCTGCAACACGTCGGTCCCAGGCACACCATTGATGATTTCGAGCGTGTGGGATGTAACAGAACGCAAGCAAACCGAGGATGGATTGACCAATCAAAAGGCTTTATTTGAAGCAATTTTCAACTGCATTCCGGACGCCGTCGTATATACCAACGTCGATCGTGAAGTCCTTGGGATCAATTCTGTGTTTACTTTAATATTCGGATTTCCTGTTGAAGATCTGGTTGGGAAGAAGACCGCTTTCTTTTATGAAAGTCAGGAAGAGTATGAGGGCCAGGGTGAAATTCGCTTTAATTTGACGGCAGCTGAACGCGCCCTGCCTTACGAGGTCAATTATCGTCGAAAGGATGGTTCGATATTTCCGGGAGAAACGTTGGGAACAGCAATAAAAACCGCCAGCGGCGAAGTAATAGGTTACATCGGAATTATTCGTGACATCACCGAGCGCAAACAAGCCGAGAAAGAAAAACAGACTCTTGAACAACAATTC
The DNA here is from genome assembly GCA_024636155.1 of Deltaproteobacteria bacterium. Classification (GTDB taxonomy): domain Bacteria; phylum Desulfobacterota; class Desulfuromonadia; order Desulfuromonadales; family BM103; genus M0040. The sequence goes on along the minus strand of JAGXHM010000099.1, from coordinate 6,919 downwards.
CAGCAGACCCAGAAACTGGAAAGTCTCGGCGTCCTGGCCGGCGGCATTGCCCATGACTTCAATAATATCCTGGCAATTATTGTGGGGTATTGCGGCGTGACAAAAATTGATTTTAAATCCGCAGAAAAAAATATCCCCGAAATAGAAAAGGCGGCAGAACGGGCCGCGGCATTATGCCGTCAAATGTTGGCTTATGCCGGTAAAGCCACACTTAGCGAGAGTCAGGTCAATGTTCGGACATTGGTAGATGAGATGGCTTCCATGCTGAAAACGACTATCCCACATAACGTCGTCATCAAACCTGATCTCAGCTCTGATATCCTTTTCATTATGGGCGATGCCAGTCAACTCAGGCAGGTGGTCATGAATCTGATCATCAATGCCGCCGAAGCTATCGGCGATGCAGAGGGTGAGATCGATGTCAAGCTGGCAAAGGCAGAGATCAAGGCGGAGCGACCAGAGAAGGATTATCTCGGCATGATCATACCGCCGGGACGTTATATCTGCTTTGAAGTCAAAGATAACGGCTGCGGCATGGATGAAGACACCAGACGCAAAATCTTCGAGCCGTTCTACACCACCAAATTCACCGGTCGTGGCCTGGGGCTCTCGGCAGTGCTTGGCATCATCAAGGCCCATAACGGGGCATGGCAGATGGAAAGCCGGTTAGGACATGGCACAACCTTCAGAGTCTACCTGCCTGTTCAGCCCGGCATTTCAGAAACAGAGGAAGCGCAACCGATCACAGCTTCAGCAGAGTGGCAGGGGAGCGGCACCATCCTGCTGGCAGAGGATGAAGAGCAGGTCAAATCGATTGCAATCATTCTCTTACAGGAGCTGGGATTCACCGTTATTGACGCCGCAAACGGTAAAGAGGCGCTGGAACTGTACCAGCAAAACGCTGCAGACATCACCTTGGTCGTGACGGACATGGGCATGCCGGTCATGAACGGTTATGAACTGTTCCATAAACTGAAACAGCTCAACCCGCAGCTACCGATCATTGTTACCAGCGGTTTTGGTGAAGGTGATATTTATTTAAAAATTCCACCAGAGGAGATCGCCGGATTGATCAACAAGCCGTATAGATTTGAACATCTGCGCGAAGTATTAAGGGGTGTTACGGAGCGATCCCCGGATCTCAGCCACTTTCCCATTATTAAAACGGCTTCGTCGCCGTAAAGATCGCCCGCAACGGTGCCGGGTGCCCTTCAATGGTCTTTTCCGGATCGTCCGGATCCAGAAAATCTGCCAACGACTCAAAGTGCATCCACGCCGTCGAGCGCTGCTCTTCCCGACTGGTGCGGTTGGTATCCACGCAGGCAATCTTTGTGAAGCCACAGCGCTGTAACCATAAGGTCATCGCTGCAATCGAGGGGAGGAACCAGACATTGCGCATCTTGGCGTAACGCCCGGCCGGCATGAAGATGGTCTCCTGATCCCCGGCGACAATCAGCGTTTCCAGAATTAACTCTCCCCCGCGACGCAAACAGCCCTTCAGTTCGAAGAGGTGGTCGAGAGGGGAACGGCGATGATAAAGGACGCCCATGGAGAAGACGCTGTCAAAGCAGGCAAGATTGGCCGGCACATACTCGATGCCGATCGGGATAACATGATGCTGTGGGTCGCGGAGATAGCGCTGCATCACCTGAAACTGCAGCACCGAAAGGAGGAAGGGCTCGATGCCGAGGACAAATTCAGCCCCGGCACCGCGCATGCGCCAGCCGTGATAACCGTTGCCGCAACCAACATCGAGCACCCTTCTTCCCGCTAACGGTTGAATGTGCGGCAGCAGACGCTCCCACTTCCAGTCGGAACGCCACTCGGTAACGATCTCCACGCCGAAGACGTTGTAGGGACCTTTGCGCCAGGGGTGAAAGGCCTGGAGCCCGGCAATCAATTCTTCCTGGCTGACCTGACCGAGGTCTGCCGCATCGCCGATAGCCACCATCTCTTTCAACTCCAGCCGGGAAGGATTTATGTCTGGCAACGCTTGTAGCGCCTTGAGCCAGCCCGCCATCTTGCCGTGACTGCCCTGCCTTTCCGACAGGGTCGCTTGCAGCTGCTGCGACCAGAGGTGCTGTCCCAGCGCTTCGAGTTGTGGATAGAGGGAGTCGTAAAAATTCATTTGATCGCAACCATTGAAACAAAGTTCAAGCATTGGAACCAGAGATCGACAAAGTTAAAGCCCGCCGCATGCAGCCGCTGTTGATGACAATCCAGGGACTCCGGGGTCAGCACATTTTCCAGCGCCGTCCGTTTTTGGCTGATCTCCAGATCGCTATAGCCATTCGCCCGTTTAAAGTCATGATGTAACTCGACATGAAACTGCTGCCGCTCCGGTTCGGCAAAGGCGATCTTCTCCGAGAGGATGAGGATGCCACCCGGCTTTAACCCCGCATAGATCCGTTTGATTAGCCCTAAACGCTCCTCTACGGGGATGAATTGCAGGGTGAAGTTCAGTACCACGACGGAAGCGTTGGCAATGGCGACCTCCTGGAGGTCGCCACAGATCATCGTCACCGGAACGGTCGATGTCATATCGCGGGCCAGAAGCGCGCAACCCTGCTCAATCATGGCCGGCGAGTTGTCGACGGCGATTATGTCACACTCCGGCTGAGCGATCCTTTGCCGCATGGCGAGGCTGACCGCCCCTAACGAGCAACCGAGGTCATAACAGTGACTTCCGGCCTGGGCATATCTCGCGGCGAGAATGCCGATGGTGGAGATCATCATTCCGTAGCCGGGGACCGAGCGTTGAATCATGTCGGGAAAGACCGCAACGACCTTTTCATCGAACTGAAAATCGATCATTTCAGCGAGCGGTGCAGCGTAGATGGCATCGGTTTTTTTGGTCACAATCTGTGTATCCTTTCGGCGATTCATTAGTCCGTCGGAGCGAGCTCCAGCCTGATGGTCGCAAAAAGAACTAGCGCCTGAGTGCTCAGAGGCTAGTTCTTTATGTCTCCTCTCTTCAAAAACATTAAAACACAAGAGGCCACTCCGGGGAAGTGGTCTCTTGTGTGCGCCCAACGTTGATTTGTCCTCTCTGCGAGAAGAACCATGTTTTTCTTGACATGCTTCCCCGTTGAGTCAATTATCCTCACAGCTCAATACAATGGTTAAACGATAATACTAAACCATTCGCGAGAATGGGACGGAAAGCCTACAGGGTCTCACCGAGATAGCCGGGTCGCCGAAATATCCAGAAGATATTCGGTGACCCGGCTTTTTTTGTGCCATTAAAATGGTAATTCTGAAAAATTCAGCCATACTTCGTTTATCATTGAAAAGGATCTTATTTGACCCATGTGCCGAATCTTTGAACGGATACCCCGATCCAATACTCTTGGTTTTATCACTCTTTTTGTTCTTATCCTGTCTCTACAGGGATGTATTGCCATGAAAAGAGCTCCTGACGAATACCCGATTGCTCCAAAATATTTGAAGGAAGATGTCATACGAAACGAGTTTTCTGTTGCAAAAGGAGAAGATGTCATTGGCCGGTTGGCATTCATCCGTCTTGAAAAGGGGGATACGCTGCCGGATCTTGCAAGGCACTTCAGCCTGGGGCTCAATGAAGTCAGTGCAGCGAATCCCGGGGTAGATATATGGGTACCTGAGGCCGGAGAACGCGTCATGTTGCCGCTGAGTTTTATCCTGCCGGACGCTCCGAGAAAAGGGATCGTCATCAACCTGGCAGCGATGCGGCTGTTTCAATTCCAAGGGAATAGCGAGCCATTGACGGTGTTGACCTACCCGGTCGGTGTCGGCAAAGAAGACCGCCCCTCGCCCAGAGGTCTCATGCATGTGCAACGCCAGGCAAGCCGACCGACCTGGCATGTCCCTGCCTCAATTGCCCGGGATCATCGGGAAAAAGGGGATCCTCTGCCCGCCAAAGTATTGCCGGGGCCCCTAAATCCCTTGGGAGAATACGCCCTTTATTTAAGTGAACCGAGTTATTTGATCCATGGCACCAATAAACCGGCCAGCGTTGGTCTTATGGCCACAAATGGCTGCATGCGACTCTATCCGGAAGACGTGAAAAGACTTTTTGAAAACACTCCAGTTAAAACAGCGGTCAACATCGTTAATCAACCCTATCTCCTGGGTCAAAGCAATGGCATGGTTTATATGGAAGTTCATGCATCCACAGAAGACTTAGACGCTGCTGAGTTTGATAAGCTTTATGCAAAATTGAAGAATATCGAAAAGAAAACAGGGAGCCCGCTTGACTGGAGTAAAGTCAAGAAAATATTGGCGGAGGCGCGCGGGATACCAGTCCCGATCTTTGAGACCAGGCAAGGAATGGGAATAGGGATTGCGGAACCGGTAGAAGTCAAGCACCCAGAGGAATTATATGGCAAGCCCAAAATACCGGAACTGAAAAAAGATGCGTGGTCGGTTTTGGCTGCTGACCTGCGTGACAAGAACGATGCAGTGCGGCTTGCCGCCATTATCAACCACCAAGGCCCGCAAATCCCGGCACGGGTGATTGCAAAGAACTCCAGCTACCAAGTCATCGCCGGCCCGTACAGCGATATCAAGGAGGCCAAAGATGCAATCAAACGCTTGAAAATTGATTTGGAAATAGAGGGCAGATTGATTAAACCAGTCAAGAAGGGATAGCCGCAAGAGAGGAGGTGAAAAGCGATGCAAGGAGAAGATCGCTGTTTAAAATAAAAAGACGAAGATGGCTGACGAGATTTTCCGCGAATCATTGAAGAAGTAAGACCATTTCGAGGAGGTAATAAGCGATGAAAAATTTTTTAGTGTTCACATTGATGCTTGTTCTTGCCCTCTCTTTTGGGGGTTGCGCAACAACAGGCGACCTTGAAAAAGTTCAGGCGCAGCAAATGATGACTGGTGCAAAAGCTGATCAGGCAGTGCAGGATGCGCAGGCTGCCAAGGCGGCAGCTGATGCGGCCACGTTAAAGGCAGAGGCTGCCGCAATCCGGGCAGAAAATGCTGTAATGATGGCAGAGGAAAGGGCGAGGATCGCAGATGAAAAGGCGAGGATCGCAGATGAAAAGGCCAAGCAGGCTGACGAGATTTTTCAGAAATCAATGATGAAGTAAGTCGATTTTATAGGGAGTCGTTATCTTTGTCCGTTAGAGCTATGGAAAGAAAGTGGCAGGGTTTTGAGACTCTGCCACTTTCTTATACTTAAGTTTACCTAGCAAATCTGACTGGAACATTCAACCCTTTAATCTGTCAAAACCATACTAACGAAACGAAGTGGATATGGGTAAAACGCAACGCAGGATGGTTAAACGTCTAAACTTTCTCTTTGTCTGCATTATCATGGCTCCAATGCTCCTATGCGGATGCAGTCTCTTTCATGAGGGACATCGGGCCAAGTCGACCTTTACAGAGGCGAATGTTTTTTTCAGCCAGGGGGACTACGAGGCCTCTCTGACTAAATATCAGCAGATTATTGAAAAGTATCCCACGGTGGCAGACAGGGTTCTTTTTGAGATGGGTATTATTTATTCCTATGCCGGGAATGCGCAAGATTACCAGAAATCTCTGGAATGTTTCCAGCAACTCATAAATGATCACCCGGAAAGCGGCTACCGAAAAGACAGTGAGATGATGATATTTAATATCAATAATGTCATCGGCAAGGATCAGACGATAGCTATGCAACAGGTACAGATTGAAGCACTTCGACAAGAGGTGCAAAGCAAAGGGGGTGAGCTCATTACCTTGCAAAGAAAGCTTGAAGCGCTTGAACAAGAACTTAAGAGCAAGGAGAATGAGATTAATTTCCTGAAAAAAGAGGTTTTTGTCCTTCAGAATGGACCGGCAAACAAGATTTTGATAGAAAAAAAAGATCGACGATTGACGTTGAGCGCCAAGGGCAAGGTGCTCAAGACCTACCAAATAGCTTTGGGGGGAAACCCGATTGGTCCAAAAGAAAGGCAAGGTGATAACAAGACCCCGGAGGGAACCTACGTTATCGATTCAAGAAATAGGGACAGCCGTTATTACCTATCTCTTCATATCTCCTATCCGAACGAGAAAGACAAAAAAAGAGCAAAGCAACTTGGGGTTGCTCCGGGTGGAGACATCATGATCCACGGCATTAAGGATGGATTCTCGTGGGTAGGTGATCTGCACACAGAGGTTGACTGGACCAAAGGGTGTATTGCCGTTACCGACGAAGAAATAGAGGAAATTGACAGGTTGGTGCCCAATGGCACGACCGTTGAGATAAGGCCGTGAGGCATATGATGGGGAGGAGTTGATTCTGCTGACGATCTTTACTTTCCTTGCGCCGTAAAAAAAGAAAGAGCCACTATTTCTCAGTGGCTCTTTCTTTTTTTTATCCGATATCAGATCGTCTCGGATGTTTAACTGGTGATCCCTGCGGGAATCGAACCCGCGTTACCGACGTGAAAGGCCGATGTCCTGACCGCTAGACGAAGGGACCACTATCTTTTCATGCGACGTTGTCGCTCTGAATCCTGGCTGGGGAGCTAGGATTCGAACCTAGGATACCGGTGTCAGAGACCGGTGCCTTACCGCTTGGCGACACCCCATAAATGAGGAGCAATATTTAGCAGAAGGGGATATACAGGTCAAGAAAAAAACCTGCCCGTTGTCATTTTAATTTTGCCGGTTCAAATCGCTCCGGGCCACTTTTAATCCGTCCGCCACTGGCCGCGGCAATCCCTTTGAGCATGCCGTTAAAGACGAGATGATGGGCCGGGAAGACGGCGTACCAGTAAAGGATGCCGGCCAGACCGCGCGGGATAAACCGGGCGGTCTGCTGCAAGCGGAAGATTCCGTCACTGACCTTGCTGATGGTGAATTCGAGGGTCGCAACGCCGGGAACCTTCATCTCTGCGACGAGGAGGAGACGGGCCTCTTCCTGCAAATGTGCTACCCGCCAGAAATCGATGGCATCACCGAT